>MGTC01000066.1:33289-55220 GCA_001799255.1 Deltaproteobacteria bacterium RIFOXYD12_FULL_55_16 | reverse complement strand
CGAGGAAGGTATCCATGGGAAACCCATCCAGCTTGGAGGCAAGTTCTTCCACCGCCGTCTGAATGGTGGGGATTTCGCTCACCTCCGGGTCGTTGCCGATAAAACGGGCAGGCTTGCCGGGATAAAAATCCAGGTCTATATACAGCTGGCCGGTGAGCAGACTCTGCATCTTGAGCCGACCGCGCAGGCCCCGCTCCACCAGTTGCCGGATGGTGTCACGATCTCGCAGATCAACCTGTTCCCCATGAGGGGACTGAACCATGTTAGGTTCGACCTCGATAGTGACCGGCACCATGAAGCGGCGGTTTTCCGCGTCAAGCCCGAGCCGGATGCGCTTGACCGTGCCCACCTTGACCCCGAGGAAAACCACCGGCGCTCCTACTTGCAAGCCCTGGGCCGCCCCTTCAAAATAGAGGACATGCTGGCGGCGCTCCTGAAACCATTGCCCCCCGGCGAGGAGCAAAACAGTAGCCGCGCCAAGGATAATGGCGCCAAGCACAAAGCCCCCGATAAGCGTAGGATTAGCCTTTCTGCTCATGGGCAGTTACCTGCCATAATATTCTTCAAGCTGCTCATGCCGCCCCCCTGGTGAGAAAATGGCGCACCCTGGCGTCTCCGGAGACAACTGCCTCCCTGGGATTACCGGTGTTGATCATGGTGTGGTTTTCGCTGTCCAGAAAAACCGAATTGGTGCCGATGCCCAGGATACTGGCCAGTTCGTGGGTTATCACCACGATGGTTGTTCCCAGGCTGTCGCGTAATTCGAGGATCAGATCATCAAGACGCCGGGCGGTGAGCGGATCAAGCCCGGAAGAGGGCTCGTCGATCACCAGGATATCTGGATCAAGGGCCATGGCCCGGGCCAGGCCCGCCCGTTTTTTCATGCCGCCGCTCAGCTCTGCCGGATAAAATTCCTCAAACCCGGCCAGCCCCACCAGGGCCAGCTTAAAGGAAACAATCCCGGCAATCCGGCGCGCCGGGAGATCGGTGTACTCCTTGAGCGGCAGGGCGACATTTTCCGCCAGGGTTAGGGAACTCCACAGGGCGCCGCCCTGAAACATGATGCCAAGCCGCCGCTTGAGCCGTGCCTGCTGCTCCGGGGGCACGTTCCAGAAATCCTCGCCGCTGTAGAAAACGGTGCCTCGCGCCGGACGTTGCAGGCCGATCAGGGCCCGCATCAGGGTCGTCTTGCCGCAGCCGTTGCCGCCCATGACCACAAAGATATCCCCCTTGTTGACCACGAAATTAAGATCATGCTGAATAACGAACTCACCATAGGCCATGGTCAGGTCGCGGATCTCGATGTGGGGCGCGGCAGCCATGGCTTCAAATCCCCAGACGGTAGAAGATGATGGTCATCAGCGAAGCGGTAATGGTGATCAGCAGGATGCCGGTCACCACCGCCGAGGTTGCCGCCTCTCCCACTGACTCGGCGCTTCTGCCGCACTGCATCCCGCGCAGACAACCGGCATAGGCGACCATGGCCCCGTAAACGCTGCCCTTGGCAAGCCCCACCAGAAAATGCTTAATTTCCAGCGCCCGCAGGGTTTCCGTATAGTACTCGAACATGCCAATGTCAAAGATAGCAACCGAGACCAGCATCCCGGCCAGCATCCCGACAAAACTGGCGTACAGGGTAAGAAGCGGCACCATCAGGATCAGAGCCAGCATCCGGGGCAGAACCAGAAAATCAATCGGCGAGATACCCAGGGTTTTGAAGGCGTCAATCTCCTCGTTGACCTGCATGGTGCCGAGCTGGGCCGCAAAAGAGGCGCCGGTGCGGCCAGCGATGATGATCCCGGTCATCAGGGCGCCCACCTCACGCACCATGCCGATAGCCACCAGGTCGGCAATGAAGATCTGGGCTCCGACCAGGCGAAGCTGATCCGCCCCCAGGTAGGCGAGGATCAGCCCGACGAGAAAGCTGATCACTGAAACGATGGCCACGGCCCGGGGGCCTACCTCTTCGATCTCCCACCAGAGATCGCTCAGGCGGAATCTGGCCCGCCCGCTTAGCAGCCGCCCAAAAGAGACCGTGATCTCGCCAAGGAAATGCAGCATCTCAGGGACGCCGCGAAAAAATGCCACCGTGGCCGCGCCCACCTGAGAGACCAGGCTCTGCCTGCCGTTGCCGCGCCTGACCCCTTTCTGTTCGGGCACCGCAGCGGCCATGGCCAGAAGATGGCGAACCCCCCTGGGCAGGCCCTCCTGGTCGATGCTGAGGCCGCGCTCGGCGCAGAGCTTGCACAAGCCCCGAAGAAAGGCGAGAAAGCCGGTATCCCAGGCGGAAAGTTGCGCGGTGTTGAAAGACAGGCGGCGCAGGTCATCTCCCGCCCCGGCCAGGGTTATCTCGGCAGCAGGCAGATTCTGGTCAAGGCACCAGCGTCCGGCGCACGACACCTCCAGCAGATCGTCGCCAATCCGGCGCGTATCGAGCCGCCATTTTTTTTCAACATTGTTATGAAGAAGGCTGAGATTCAAAATTCCCCTAAAAACCCAAACCATGCAGGAGATCGTTCACCGCCATCTGATCAAGAGCGCCATCACCGCCAACCTCCTCGGTGGTCATCGACTTAAGATATCTGTCCACATCCTCCTGGGCGATCCGCTTGCTCTCATCTACGGTAATTCCGGCGTCCCTCTCCTTGATTTTCAACTGGGAGCCAAGGGAGACCACAATAGCCAGGAGTTGCACCTGGAAATCAGTGAGCAGTTTGATGATCTTGAGGATTTGCTGGCCGGAGAGATCCTGAAAACTCAAGGCCTCGGTAATCCGCGAGATAACCTCGGTAATGGAGTCAGCCACCTGAAAGGCGGTTTCAATCTTTCGGAAGATATCGTTCTGGTCTTCGATGGTCATCCTGCTCATGCCTGGCACCTGCCCAGAACGCATCTGCTCCAGACTCTCGGCCAAATCCGTGGCCAGGACAAGACTTTCTTCCAGCATGCCGCCAAGTTCGGCAATCCTGGGATCTGCCCCGCTTCCCTGATCTTCCGCAACGGCAGAGGCGGTTTCCTCAATCTCCTCCGTGGGCGGCGCCTCCAAGGGCAGGCTCTGATCCAGAAAGATCTCTGTCTGGTTGAGCTCCATTTTTCTGAAAAGATTCTGGGTCTTTTGATCGGAACAGGCGGCGAGCAGGGCGAACAGGATATCGCTTAAGGGAACGGTGAAAAAATTATCGTTATCCGGGGCAAGGTCGCTGATCTTTTTTCCCAGGGCCTCGACAAAGACTTGGTAGTCAAAGATCTCCCCGGCTTTCTGGCGGGCGTTGGTGATATGTGTTTTCACTGTTTCGTTGGTACACAGCTCGTACATGGTTTGAAAAATCGTGTCCAGGGCAAAAAGATACCGAGTACGCTTGATCATGGCAACCGGATCGGTCAGCTCCCCGGCATCTTCCTGCAGGGCGGCAAGCAGAGTCTTGGCCTGACCGATTTTTTCCTGAAGGCTGTACAGGATGGCGGCCGATTGAGTGCCCGCCTCCCGGTAAGCAATGGCTTCAGGCTGAAAAGCGGTATGAGTTTTGAGGGATAAGAGCAGATCTTTTACCCCGTCGGTCTGGTTCTGAACCTTTTCCGCCTGATCCATGATCTCCATAGTGGCTCTTTCCGTCATGGAGACGATGTCATGCAATTGATTCTTGGCGTCCTCGATCTTTTCCCCGGCCTCATCAAGCTCCACCCGTTTCATGCGTCGATCCTCCATGGGGATCTCCCCCATGGTCGAGCTGAGACTCATTGCCAGCTTGCCTATATCATTAAAGATATTATTGGAGATCTGTTTGTAGTAATCATCCTCGTGTGTTTTCTCGCCCAGGCGGACGGGCGCCATGGGCTCTGTGGCTGGATCGAGCGCGGTCAGAGAGGGAAGCGGCTGGCTTCCCTCGGCCAGGATATACCGCACCACCGGGGCGGTTCCCGTTTCCTGACCATCAAGGACAGTGATATTATATATCACAGAATCTGTGGATATCCTGAAAAATCCGGCGCTTATCTCAAGATTTACTTCCGATCGTACTGTTCTTGACATGCTCAGTCTCCTGCCGCTTTTTATCTGTCTCCTCCCCGCCCACACGAGGCGTGCTTCTCTCACCAATCGGCAATGCTCCGGTTTTCATGAATATTTTGTTGCTGAGACAATGACAACGCAGTCGCGATGCTGCTGGATATTACACGGGCCTCATTATTTGATAAAGGGCAGGATCGCCTTAAACGCCGGGGTCCCAGCCTTTTGCAGCCATTCGTAAATAATCATCTCCGTATTGGCGACGATGCCGCCGACCTCGCTGATTCTGGCAAGCCCGGTCTGGCAGTTTTTCTCAACCCGAGAGGCCACGGCATCTGCGGGCACCCCCATCCGGTAGCCTTGCAGAAGGCCGCCTGCCACCGTCTGGTAGATGCAGATATGGGCCTCCACCCCGCAGACCACGATGGTGTTGACCGTTTTCGGTAATCTTTTTGCCGCCTCGGTAATGGCCTCATTATCAAAACAGCCAAATTCCAGCTTGTCCAGCGGAATAACCCCGCCTAGCCCGGCCTGAATCTCCGGGAGCAAGGCCCCGATCCGCGCCGCATACTGAGTGGTGGCCAGTACCGGAATCTGGAGGATGTTGGCCGCCTGCACAAGCAGGGCCGCATTTTTCACCACCTCGTCTCTGGCCGGGATGGCCTGCATCATCCGCTCCTGGATATCCACCACCAGCAGGGCGCATTGTGCCGCAGCCAGACGGTACAGTTTTTCGCTCATTGCCTCCTCCTTTTTCAGGCAAAAATCATCTTGGGTATTTTCTTATACCCGGAAAAATGTATTGCAAAGAACCATTATTTGTCCATACTTGGAAAAATTATTATAGCTGAGTTGATCAGCTTGCCGGATTTTATGCCCTTCAGGGTGCAAACGAAACTTATACCTTCTGGGGGCAAGAACTCTTCAGCGCCCCCACCGGAGATCACTGCCCATGAGCCCTTCTTCCCGCATCGTTCAACTCATAAAAACGCAACCTCTTGGCCAGGCCGTAGAGATTCGCGGCTGGGTTCGCACCCGCCGGGACAGCAAGGGCTTTTCCTTTCTTGAGATCAATGACGGCTCCTGTGTGGCCAACCTCCAGGTCATTGCCGAGGAGAGCCTGCCCCGCTATGAGGAGGAGATTCTCCGTCTCACCACCGGCTGCGCGGTGCGGATCAGCGGTCAGCTTGCCGCCTCGCCAGCCAGGGGGCAGGCCGTCGAACTCAAGGCCAGCGAGGTCGAGGTTTACGGCTGGGCCGACCCGGAAAAATATCCCCTGCAAAAGAAACGGCATTCTTTTGAATTCCTGCGGGAAATCACCCACCTGCGTCCGCGCACCAACAGCCTTGGCGCGGTAGCCCGGTTACGCAGCGCCCTTTCCTTTGCCGTGCATCGATTTTTTCAGGAACAGGGCTTCCTGCACCTCCACACCCCGATCATCACCACCAGCGACTGCGAAGGCGCGGGCGAGATGTTCACCGTCACCACCCTTGATCTCAATAACCTCCCCCGCAAGGATGGCCGCCCGGATTTCAACCAGGATTTCTTTGGCCGCCAGGCAAATCTTACGGTAAGCGGCCAACTGGAGGCGGAGATCTACTGCCTGGCTCTGGGCAATGTCTATACCTTTGGCCCCACCTTCCGGGCGGAAAACTCCAACACCAGCAGGCACCTGGCTGAGTTCTGGATGATCGAACCGGAGATGGCCTTCTGCGATCTTGCCCAGGACATGCAGGTGGCGGAAGCCTTCATCAAATACCTGGTGCAGTATGCCCTGGATAATTGCTCAGACGAGATCGAGCTTTTTACCAATTTCGTGGACAAGGGGCTCAAGGGCAGACTGGCTGCGGTGCTGGCGCAGGATTTCGCCCGGATTACTTACAGCGAGGCCATTGACCGGCTTAAGACCTGCGGAAAAACCTTCAATTTCTCGGTGGCCTGGGGTACGGATCTGCAATCAGAACACGAGCGCTACCTCTGTGAAGAGGTTTTCAAGCGCCCCCTCATCGTCAGCGACTATCCAAAATCCATTAAGCCCTTTTACATGCGGGTCAACGATGACAATACCACCGTGGCCGCCATGGATATCCTGGTGCCGGGCATCGGTGAGATTATCGGCGGCAGCCAGCGGGAAGAACGTTACGACCGGCTGGTCAGCCGGATCAAAGAGCAGGGTCTCAACCTGCCTGATTATGAGTGGTACCTCGACCTGCGCCGCTATGGCACCGCGCCCCACGCCGGTTTTGGCCTGGGCTTTGAGCGCCTTATCCAGTTTGTCAGCGGCATGGCCAATATCCGCGAGGTGATTCCCTTTCCCCGCACCCCTGGCTCGGCCTCCTTGTAGGCCTGCCACCCAACCTGAAACGGGGAAGGTTGCGGAAGGTGCGCCAGGCCAGGAGCCGCTCAGAATAATTTATTTGCTATTCCAAATCCTTTTTGGTATCAAAAAATTAGTAGATATTGGGCAGTATTTTTCTTGTGAACCGGAAATACTGCGGGTTTCAAGTCTGGGTTCCAAGCAAGGAACGGAGGAATATCATGTTTGAAGGCACGGTGAAGTGGTTTAACGAGGCAAAGGGCTTTGGGTTTATCGCTCAGGATAATGGCAAGGATGTTTTTGTGCATTACTCCGCGATCAACAAAAATGGCTTCAAGACGTTACAGGAAGGTGAACGCGTCCGCTTCGAGATTGTGGATGGACAAAAAGGCCCTGCTGCTGCCAATGTGGAACCGCTGTAAACCTTACCTCGATGCTTGCCACCCAGGGGCCCTGTCTTAGCAAGGGCCCCTTTTTTTGCTTTGTCCAGAATTCCAATGTTCTTTGTTTGTCGGTCGTGTCTGTGGTATGATGCCACAGGCACGGGCAGGAATGCCTCGATTTATCAATGAAAGTCAGCTGTGGAAAGAGAGAAACAGTGAAACGAACAGTCTTGCTGTGGCAGGTGTTGCTGGCTTTGGTTCTGATGCTTCCAGGTGAGGCCCAGGCGGATATCTA
The DNA here is from genome assembly GCA_001799255.1 of Deltaproteobacteria bacterium RIFOXYD12_FULL_55_16. GTDB lineage: Bacteria > Desulfobacterota > Desulfobulbia > Desulfobulbales > Desulfurivibrionaceae > Thiovibrio. The sequence continues at coordinate 48,219 of MGTC01000066.1, read as the reverse complement.
TTCCTTTGTCGATAATAACGGCACCATTCATTATACCAATATCAAGAGCGACCCCAAGCAGCAGTATCAGCTCGTGGTTCGTTCACTCGGCGCGCCACCCCGTTTCCGTTTTGCCGCTCAAAGCAGTCGGCCAGGGGACGAGAAGATCTACGAGGAACATATCCGCAGGGCCGCCAGCACCTACAATGTTGATCCGCATCTGATCAAGGCGGTGATCAAGGCCGAATCCAACTTCGATCATCAGGCGGTTTCCCAGAAGGGCGCTCAGGGCCTGATGCAGCTCATGCCAGGCACCGCAGCCGATCTCAAGGTGCGGCATCCCTTTGATCCGCTGGAAAATATCCTCGGCGGCACCAACTATCTGCGGCAGATGCTCAGCCGTTTTGGCGGGAACACCGCCTTGGCTCTTGCCGCGTATAATGCCGGGCCCAATCGGGTTGAGGCCGAACGCGGCATCCCGGCCATTCCTGAAACCCAGCAGTATGTCCGCAACGTTCTCAGCCACTACCGAAGCATGTCGGCCAGCTCCTCCTTGCCCTGGAGAGCAGGGTTTCGCTGAAAAATCCGGGAGAGAGACCGCTTTTCGCTCAGTGATCCCCGACAGCCATTTAGTTCTTGGCAAAAAAGGAGCAGGCCCGCTCCCTGGCTTGAATCAGGGAGCTGCTGGATTGAATGGCCGAGGCCAGATGATGCCCGAAGGGATAGTTTATGGCGAAATAATGGCTGAATTCCTTGAGACGACCCAGGCGCCGCTCCGGCAGAAAACTTTCCTCTAACAGCTCAATAAAGCGCAGATAGAGCGCCGGTTTGTCCACCTCTCCAACCCCAGGCCCAAGGCCGTACAGCCCATGGGCAAGCTCGGCGAAGAGCCAGGGCTTGATCGCCGCAGCCCGGCCAAGCATGAGGCCGTCCGCCCCTGATTGAGCCAGACAGTTTCTGGCGTCTTCCAGAGAAAAAATCCCGCCATTGGCAATCACCGGGATGGTCAGCCAGCCTTTGACCTTGCCGACCCATGGCCAGCGCGGCTTGCGGACAAACGGCTCCCCCCGCAACCGGGCATGCACGGAAAGCAGCTCTATCCCCTCGCCTTCCAGCATCAGGCAAAAATTACGCAGCCTTTCCTCATCCAGGGTCTCGCCCAGCCGGATCTTGGCAGTAAGCGGCAGGTCGGTCTGCTTTCTCGCCTCAGCCACCAGGGCCTGCACCGTGGCGGGTTCCTCCATGAGACGGCTGCCCGCCCCCATGCGCCGAACCGTTGGCGCAGGACAACCGAGATTGAGATCAACAGCCTCGGCACCCAGAGTGTGAAGCTTGGCAAGGGCAGGGGCAACCTCCTCCAGCCGGCTGAGCAGAAGCTGGTAGGACAAGGGGGTTTCCTGGGGGGTGCGCACCAGATAGGGAGAGAGTTGCGGATTTTCCGAGGGCAGGCGGGCGGCGGAAAGCATCTCGGTGGACAACAGGCCAACGCCGCCCAGCTCCAGAATAAGGCGGCGCAGGGCCGAGTGGGTCAAGCCGGCCATGGGCGCCAGGAAAAGCGGGGGAGCAATCACCAGGCCGCGCAAGCGGATGGGGCTGGTCATAGTAATTGTTCCCCAGAGCCGCAAAATTTCCGGCTGCCCCGGAATTGTAACCGTTCATCAGTGCCGTAGATGCGCGAAAGAGGCCTGTTCGTATCCCAGCAAAGCTGGATAAAAGCCCCTAGCCGGTACTCGGACAGGGGCTTTAAACATACAGTATGCGGGTCAGGCCGATGACTGTCCATCGTCGGCAGAAGTGTCCGACAAAGCAGATGCGGTGCTGCTGAATGGTTACTGGTCATCGGCCCAGCAGTCGCTTTACCAGACCGGCAACTTTCGACTCACGCTCCCGCAGGAAATCGAGGTCAACCTGCTCCGCCAGCTCAGGCCGTTGTTCGAGGAGAAGAGCCGTGGCGATTTCCGCCCCGCCGATGGTCAGTTCCTGACAGCTTGCCCCCTTGTTTTCCTGACGCCGTTTGATGAGGGTACGGCAGCAGGTGACAGCAAAACGGGCCTTGAAGCGGTCGTGCGCCTCCTTGGCCAGAGCCTGAAACTCCTTTTTCTTCATCCCCCCTGCCCGACGCGGACCAAGAAAGAGAGCCAGGCCAATTTCCGCTCCGGCCAGCGAGCCACAAAGGCAACCGGCGCCGCCCAGGCCATGGCAAAACCCGGAACCAAGGCTTGCCGCCATCTCCTCGCTCAAGGGGCCGGCAAAGGCCTGGTTAAGAAGGTAAATTACCGATTCAGAGCAGCAGTAGCCCCGCGCTTCATAGATATTGCCCGCCCGCTGGCCGGCAAGTTCACTGATTGTTGCGATTTCTACCTTATTTTTCATGCTTTATTCCCACTGTTAAAAAAAGATTGCTCCACAATAACTTGAAAATCGCTCCATTCTCGCATCCGGCGAAGGCCGGAATCCAGTATTTTCTGACTGTTGCAACAAGGCTGGATCCCGGCCTTCGCCGGGGTGACGACCGGATATATTTCCCACTCTTGCCACAAAAACCCCTATAACACAAAAGGCCAACCGGATCACTCACAATCCGGTCGACCTTTTGCTTTGCGACTTCTTTCTTTTTCCTGTTCCTTTATCCCCTGCCAAAGGTAAGCCCAGCCTCTCCCCGGTCCACCAGGATCGTATCACCCTCGACAAAGGTGCCGTCAAGAATCTTCATGGCCAGACCGTCCTGCACATGGCGCTGGATAGCGCGCTTGAGCGGTCTGGCCCCAAAACTCGGGTCATAGCCCACCTCGATCAGGTACTCCCTGGCAGCCTCGGTCAAGCTGACGCTGTACTTCTGCTCGGCCAGCCGCTTAGTGAGCAAGGCCACCTGGATGTCGATGATCTGGGCAAGATGTTCGCGGCCTAAGGAATGAAAAATGATGATCTCGTCGATCCGGTTCAAAAACTCAGGCCGGAAATGGGCATGGAGGATGGCATCGATCTGGATCTGCATCTCGGCCCGACGAGCCTCGCCCAGCTCCATGATCATCTGACTGCCCAGATTCGAGGTCATGATCAGGATGGTGTTCTTGAAATCTACGGTCCGGCCCTTACCGTCGGTCATCCGGCCGTCGTCAAGAATCTGGAGCAGGACATTGAACACATCCGGATGGGCCTTTTCGATCTCGTCAAAAAGAATGACCGAATAAGGCCTGCGCCGCACCGCCTCGGTGAGATAGCCCCCCTCCTCGTAACCCACATAGCCCGGGGGCGCGCCGATCAGGCGGGAGACCGAATGTTTTTCCATGTACTCGGACATATCGATCCGAATCATGGCCTTTTCGGTGTCAAAAAGAAAATGAGCCAGACTCCTGGCCAGCTCGGTCTTGCCCACCCCGGTGGGGCCTAAAAAGATAAAGGAGCCCAGGGGCCGATTGGGGTCCTGGAGCCCGGCCCGCGCCCGGCGCACCGCATTAGCCACGGCGGTGATCGCCTCTTGCTGACCCACCACCCGCCGGGCCAGTTCGGTATCGGCATGAACCAGCTTGTCTTTTTCCCCAGAGAGCAATCGATCAACCGGAATTCCGGTCCACTTGGCCACCACCTGGGCCACATCCTCCTCATCCACCTCTTCCTTGAGCATCTTGCGATCCTGCTGGATCTCGGCCAGGCGGGTATTCTCGGCGGCAAGCTGCTTTTCCAGCTCCACGATCTTGCCGTAGCGGATCTCCGCCACCCGGCTGAGATCGCCCTGACGCTCGGCCTGCTGCTCGGCCACTCTGGCCTCGTCAATGCCGCTCTTGATGGTGCGGATCTTCTGGATGATGTCCCGCTCCAGATGCCAGTGGCCCTTCATGCCGGTCAGGATCTCGCCCAACTCGGCCAGTTCGGCCTCGATCCTGGCCAGCCGCTCCTTGGAGGCGGCATCGCTTTCTTTTTTCAGGGCCTCCCGCTCGATCACCAGCATGATCTTCTTGCGCTCCACCTCGTCGATCTCGGTGGGCATGGAATCAATCTCGATCCGCAGCCGGGAAGCCGCCTCGTCGATGAGGTCGATGGCCTTGTCCGGCAGAAAGCGGTCGGTGATGTAGCGGTTGGACAGGGTCGCCGCCGCAACCGTAGCCGAATCCTTGATCCGCACCCCGTGGTGAACCTCGTATTTTTCTTTGATCCCGCGCAGGATGGCGATGGTGTCATCAAGGGATGGCTCCTGCACCAGAACCTGCTGGAAGCGGCGCTCAAAGGCGGCGTCCTTTTCAATATATTTGCGATACTCATTCAAGGTGGTGGCGCCGACACAGTGCAGCTCGCCCCGAGCCAGGGCGGGCTTGAGCATGTTGGAAGCGTCCATGGCCCCTTCCGCAGCGCCGGCCCCGACCAGGGTGTGAATCTCGTCGATAAAGAGGATGACCTCTCCGGCCCGTTTCTCCACCTCTTTAAGCACCGCCTTGAGCCGGTCCTCAAACTCGCCCCGGTATTTGGCCCCAGCCACCAGTGCGGCCAGATCGAGGGAAAGCACCTGCTTGTTGCGCAGGGTTTCCGGTACATCGCCGTTGACGATCCGCTGGGCCAGGCCCTCGACAATGGCGGTCTTGCCCACCCCAGGCTCGCCGATCAGGACTGGGTTGTTCTTGGTCCGGCGGGACAACACCTGAATCACCCGCCGCACCTCGTCATCCCGGCCGATTACCGGGTCGAGCTTGCCTTGCCGAGCCACATCGGTAAGGTTGCGGGCATATTTTTCCAGGGCCTGATACTTCTCCTCAGGGTTAGGATCCGTAACCCGCTGATTGCCACGGATGGCGACCAGGGCCTGCAAAAAGGCCTCCCGGCTCACCCCTTTGCGCTTAAAGGCCTGGGCCGCCGGAGAATCTCTGTCATCAAGCACCGCCAGCACCAGATGCTCCAGACTGACGTACTCATCCTGCATCTCGCCTGCCACCTTGAAGGCCCGGTCGAGCAGGGCCTGAAACCGTTTCCCGGCATAGACCTGGGTGTAGCCGCCGCCGCTCACCTGGGGCAGCTTATTCAGCAGCTCCTCCATCTCCTGCCTCAGCAGCGCCGGATTCACTCCCATCTTTTGCAGAATTGGTGTCACCACCCCTTCTGGTTGCTCCAGAAGAACCTTCAGCAGATGTTCGGGCTGGATCTCCTGATGGCCCTTGGTCTGAGCCAGATTCTGAGCTGCCTGCACCGCTTCCTGTGATTTAACCGTGAACTTGTCAAACTGCATAGCCATTGCTCCTTAGGCAGAAAAAAATGAAGCCAAGCGCTCCCGCTGGGTACAGCAACTATCGTAAGCGCGCCCCAGGCCGCTGTCAAGGCCGGTGGTGTCAATTTGCTGACAGGGCAGGGGCCTGGCCAGCTTGGCCAGCGATTCTGGCTCAGAGGCAAGATTTTCTCTCTCCCGGGCTACATAACCTTTGCGTTGCCCATGGCCTCGGGGATATATAAGCAGGAAAGTCCTCTCTCCCTTTTGCAACCCCAGATTCAGGATAGCACATGCCCGATCCTGCCGTGCTCATTTTCATCTTCACCTATCTCGGCGTTGCCCTTGGCCGGATTCCCGGCCTGATGCTGGATCGTACCGGCATTGCCCTGCTGGGGGCAATCGCCATGATCGTAAGCGGCGCGGTGCCGCTTGGTGAGGCCATGGCCGCCATCGACCTGCCCACCATCATCCTGCTCTACGCCCTGATGGTGCTTTCCGCCCAGCTTAGACTGGGCGGCTTTTATACCTGGGTTATTGCCAGGACCACCAGCCTCCTGGAGCGGCCCCGGCTTTTTCTTTTCAGCAGCATGCTGACAGCCGCCCTGCTTTCCTCTTTGCTGGCCAACGACATCGTCTGTCTGGCCTTCACTCCGGTACTCTGTGGCATTTTGCTGCAAAAAGGGCTCAACCCGCTGCCCTTTCTCTTAGGCCTGGCGGCTGCCAGCAATATTGGTTCGGCCGCCACCATCATCGGCAACCCGCAGAATATGCTGATCGGCCAGGTAGGCCGGTTGGATTTCGGCAGGTTTTTGCTCTGGTGCGGCCCGCCAACCCTGATCGCCCTGGCCGGGGCCTATCTCATCCTTTGCCGCCTTTACAAAAATATCTTTGCCGCATCCATGCCTCCCCGGAGCATGGCGCAAACCCCGGAATGGCCTGAATTCGACGCCTGGCAAAGCGCCAAGGGCCTGATCGCCGTGCTGATTCTGGTGGGGCTTTTCTTCTCTCCCATCCCCAGGGAGCTTTCTGCTATCACCGTGGCCGGGGTTCTGCTGTGCAGTCGCAGGATGCACTCCCGTCAGATCATGGAGCTGGTGGACTGGCATCTGCTCACCCTGTTCTGCTCCCTGTTTATCGTGGTTCATGGTCTCAGCAGCCGCAACATTCCCGGCCTGGTCATGGAGTCTCTGGCCAGCCAGGGGCTGACGATCACCAACCTCTTTGCGCTCACCGGCATTTCCGCCCTGATGAGCAACCTGGTCAGCAATGTGCCCGCCGCCATGCTTCTGGTTCGCTTCCTCGACCCCGGTGTGCCTCAGCAGTGGTACGTCCTGGCCCTGTCCAGCACCTTTGCCGGCAACCTGATTATCATCGGCAGCATCGCCAATCTCATCGTCATCGAACAGGCCAGAAAGTTTAAGATCGAGATCAGCTTTAAGGAACACGTCAGAGCTGGTATCCCGATCACCATTTTTTCCCTGCTCGTGCTGGTTTTGCTGCTGGCGGCAACCGGCAGACTTTGATGGCCGCAGGCTGCCTGGCACTATTTGGAGACACAATAAAGTTTTCTGCATAAGCTGGGGAGCAAAGGAGGAGAAAGCAACTCTGGCTAAGATGAGAGGAGAGCAACATGCTTTTCGCCTATCCTGTTGAACTGATCAAGGACGACAACAATACCGTGCGCGCAATTTTTCCGGACGTGCCGGAGGCTATCACCTTTGGCGACGATGAGGACGAAGTCTTGCTCCACGCCTGCGACGCCCTGGAAACCGCGCTGGCCATGGAGGTCGATGAAAAACAGAAACTGCCACGCCCCAGCCCGGCAAAGGGAAGGCGTACTGTCGCGCAGGGTCGATTGTCAAGACGAATTGATGAGCATCTCTACCGTCCCCCGAACTCTCGAATCGTTCTGTAGGCTAGATTTTTCTGTTTATTTTAACAGGATAGTTCTGATAAGGTGATTTTGCTGGCTGGAGGAAATTAGCCACCAGGGAAAGATTTTGGCGCCTTTGCCCGGATTGAAGCTAAGCTTGAAGCTTGGTTCCCGCTCTCCGCAAGAATCTGCCGGTGCTTGACATACGATTCCTTTAAATGCTGACCATCTTGAATACAGTCATGAAATCCAATAAACCTTGGGACGAACACCATTTTGTCCCTAAAACGGCTTGACTTTGAACACAGTTGCTACTCTACCCGATTCTCCAGTTATAGGTTTTGTCCGACCCCGGTCGTGGCGAAACAGGGTCGGATAAATCATGATTTTTAGCAAAATCAGCTTTCTGGTGCTGGTCGCCTCTGTCTTGTTTATTGTCGGATACTTGCCAGCTTGGCAAATTCTAGTCGATACATGGGCGTATTCCGAGGAATATAGCCACGCCTTTCTGACTGTCCCTATTATCCTGTATATGATCTGGGGTAAAAGGGCCATCCTGCTGGAGATTAAGAATCCTTCTCTTCTTGGGTTGTGCCTGGTTATTTTTGCCATCGTTCTTTATCTGGGCTCACTGCTGGCTCAGATTCAAGCCCTGATGGCGGTTTTCATGTTTCTGACCATAGTTGGGGTCATTATCTACCTGCTAGGTGTAAGGGCGATCAAGGAATTAACTATCCCCCTCATCCTTTTCGCCATGCTTATTCCTGTCCACGGGCAGCTCTATACTCAGTTGACCTTTCCCCTCCAAATAAAAGTTTCTCAGGCCTGCGAGATAATAATCAGCATGTTTGGGATTACGATTTTCCGGGAAGGCAATATCCTGTCCCTCCCTGGAAAAAGTTTTGAGGTGGTAGAAGCGTGCAGCGGTTTGCGGTCGGTGATTTCCTTGATGACTCTGAGTGTTATCATGGGCTATTTCCTGCTCCGCAAGAACTCAACAAAATTTATTTTATTTGCCGCCAGTATCCCGACGGCTATCTTGGTTAATTTTAGCAGAATAGTTGTCATGCTGCTGCTCTACCACTTTTTCAAACTGGATCTTACGGAGGGCATCCTGCATATCATAAGCGGTCTGGGAATGTTTATCGTCGCCTTGTTTATCATGTTCATCCTGCAACGAGTACTGGAATTTTGGGAACTAAAATAGAAACAAAGCTCGTAATTTTGGCGGTACTGTTTTTGGTGACCACCATTTTGGTTCATGGTCGGGGCTCAGAACCGGCAACGGTTCATGGCAAGCCATCATTGCAAGATTATTTCCAGAATCTCGCAGGCTACAAGGCCAGTCGCGATATTGCTCTTACTGATGCTGCTACCAAGATGCTGAAACTGGATGATTATGCCTTTATTGATTACGAGGGGAGAAAAGGGGGGATAAATCTCTATATCGGCTATTATTACACGGCCAACAAATTATCGGCCTCCCACTCGCCTCTTGTTTGTTATCCCACTCAGGGTTGGAAAATAGACAACAAGCCCGAGAGGCGGACGTTGGTGGTAGGCCAATACTCGCTTAACTACGAGGCCATAGTCACTTCTTATAGCGGACAGAAAGAACTGGTTCTGTATTGGAACCAGACCTATGCATGGACAAGCAACCAGGCTTACCAGCATAAAATAAACCTGGCTTACAACAAGCTCATGAAAACAGGTGAGCAACATGCCTTTGTCCGGGTTACAGTGCCGTTTGCCAATTCCAGCCAGGATGAGGCAGAAAAAGCTGGTGCTGATTTTATTCGAATTTTTTTCCCACGACTCATTGAATACTTTTCCGAGACCGGGCCTGCGCAAGCGCAAAGCTCTCTGTTTTTGCCGCAGCTCAGACCTCTTCAGCTGCCAGAATGATGGTTCCCTCTTATGAAGGATAGGCGAGGTTGGCAAGATCCGATAGAGGCCGACTTCCAAGATGTCATTCAAGAGTGGGCCCATGCTGGACGCACATAAAAAAGGCAGCGCCAAATGAATGACCCTGCCTTGGTGCATGCAATACTGCAAATAAATATCAGGTTTTCTGTTTCCTGCGTACTCCGATGAGGCCGACTATGCCGGTAGCAAAGAGAAGCATGGTGGCTGGTTCCGGGGCTGGGGCTGGGGATTGAAGATCCACCACATCTCTTATGTAGAGAGCTATATATGAAAGGTCTGGAATCTGACCTCCTCCATTTGTGAATGTGATTTGCCAAGGGTCGTTTGGAGTGTTCGAGCCTGCGGCAGCTAACACCTCATTATCAAACATGTATGCAGCAAAAACAGGCGAGCCTTTAATAACAGCTACTAAATCCATCTGAGCAGGAAGATTGCCGCTCCATGACAGATCCCATGTGCCAATTTTGCCAGCAGTTGTAGATAACAGGAAATCGATGCCCCCCCAGGAACCGCTACCGTTTTTGCCAGAGTCATCATTCCCAGGAAAGTCATCTTTGGTGAGATACGTCCAATTATTGCCAGCAAAGGCGCCAGTCAGGGCATTAAGGATATCGCTGTTATCACTGTTGGGATCTGAGAGAGGGCCTGCTACAGCATCAGCATATTGTCCATTTAATTGTATATCAAATATCGATACGGCACTCGCTGCTTCAGTCATGCCAAGCGCCATTATTCCTGCAGCCAATCCTGCTAAAAGTGTATTCTTCATTTGATCTCCTTGTCTGATAGTTACAAACTATATCAGCCTTTTTTCCAGCTTGCCAGAAGTTTTTGAGCTGCCGCCCGTTCCGGAAACTCAACCTTTGAAGACAAGGCCCTTCGCAACGCCTGTTCGGCCCCCGCAGTTTTACCGGAGGCTTTGAGCGCCAGGCTCAGGTGGTAGTAAATGGTGGGAATATCTGGCTGGCCGATCACAGCCTGATTTAATTGTCGCACCGCCAGATCGTGGGAGCCACGCTGGAAATGAATCCAACCCAGGGTGTCGGCGATATACGGGTCTTCTGGCGCCTGCTCCTTGGCAATCAGGGCAAACCGCAACCCCTCGTCGAGATCTGGATTTTTTTGGGTGGCAATAAGCCAGGCCAGGTTATTGGCGGCGGGGGCAAAATGCGGAGATTGTTTAAGTATTTCCCGGTAGGCTGCCTGGGCTCCGGCTATGTCCCCTTGGTTAGCCAGGAGAATCCCCAGATGCATGCGGGCAGAAATCTGCTGGGGCTGTTTATTAAGCAGAGTACGATATTCAGCGATGGCCTCAGCAGTCTTGCCGGTTTTGGCCTGAATCTTGGCGATTAGCAGATAAGGGCGGATATCCTCCGGCGCCTTCTCCTGCGCTCTCTGTAATACCGCAACACCTTGATCAAGATTATTGTTAGCAATAAAAAGCTCTCCCAGCATTATCAGATAATCGGGATAATCCGGCTCAAACTTGAGTTGGGTCTGTACCCTGGCAATGGCCCCAGCGATATCTTTCTGTTGAAGATGAATTGCCACCAGTGAAGCCAGTGCCGGAGCAAAGCCTGGCTTTTTATCAAGCATATCAACGAAGATGGCTGATGCCTTATTGTTTTCACGACGGGCCAGATAAGTAAGACCCAGGTTTAGCCGCACTTCGAGGTTGTCTGGCACCAGGGTGTTAATCCTTTCAAACAACCGGAGAGCCTCATCATGTTCTTTGTCGGCCAGAAAGCATTTTCCCAGAATAACGGCTGCGCGAAAGTTGTTGGGCCGTAAACGTAAGGCGATGGTCGCCTCTTTCTTGGCGCCGGGAAACTCCTTTTTCTGAAAAAGGTGCTGGGCTAGCAGGGTATGGGCCAAGAAATCCTGAGGATTGTTCTTGACCGCTGTCTCTACATCCTTTTGCGATAGCCCCATTTCTCCACGGTTGAAGTGGGCCAAGGCCTTGACATAAAAAGGCTCGCTTAAGTAGGGGTATTCCCTTACCAGACTGGCAAGGATATCGATGGCCTCCTGGTTTTTTTTCTCTTCTACCAGAAGCTTGGCTTTTACCAGACGGCCTTGACCGTGCTTGCTGTTCTTGGACAGGATTTCGGCCACCAACTCGGCAGCCCGGTCTCGTTGCCCGCGCTCCACCAGGTAGAAATCGGCCATGGTGGCCTTAATATTGGCATCTTCTCCGGCCTTGGCGCGCGCCTCCAAATAGGCCGATTCGGCCTTGTCGAGCATTCCGCGACTACGGCAGAAATTACCGAGGGTTACGGAGAGTGCCGGGTCTTTCGGCTTAAGGACAATGGCTTGCCTGATGCTGGCTTCGGCCTTGGTCATATCATTGGTGCTGGCATGGAAGGCTGCCATATCGAGATGGGGTTGGGGCGAATCAGGGAAAGCGGCAATGGCTTTCTGCATTAACGCCTCCGCCTTTGCCTTCTCACCTTGGTGCAGATAGAAGCCGGCCAAGGTCTGGTATTTTCCTGAATTGACCGGGGGCAAGGCCAGGGCCTTAAGCAGAGACTGTTCGGCTTTGGCTGGCTGCTTGCGAGCCATAGCAATCTGTGCCTGCAGAATATAAAGCCGGTCTAGCTCTGGCTGCACAAGAAAAGCCTTGGCCATGATCTGCTCGCCCTTTTCCGTATCACCATCCAACAAGGCGATAGTGGCTTGTAGCAAAAGAGCCTCCAGGTAATCAGGGTCGATAGCCAGAATTTTTTCAACGCGCTGCAAGCTTTCCTGCCGTTTTTTGGAAGCGAGAAGAATTCTGGCAGAATTAAGCAGGGCCTCCAACTTGGTCGGATTCAATAAGGCTACCCGCTCAAAATTGTTATAAGCCCCAGTAGAATCGTTGATGGCCAATTGGCTCAGCCCCAATTGATAATAGGCATCGGCGAATTTTGCGTCAATCTTAACGGCGTTCTTGAATTCTAGGATGGCAACTTGATGCTCGCCTTTTTCCACATATTCCAGGCCTTTTTTGAAATGAGCTTGTTTCTTTTTCTCGGGATTACTGCAACCGATAAGGGAAGCCAACAATAAAAGGAGAGTGAGACAGAGGGTTGTGTTGAACATGGTGCGAAAATATCGGTGCATAGTCGCGGATTCCATTTTTTAGATAGAAGGTTGTTTGATCATAGCCTTGCGTATATGTGGTGGACACTAGTTATGAGTGTACCACAAGCAAGGTGTTTAAGGTATTCGTTGTGAGAATCCCAGTGGGCATTGCCTACAGCTCGGATGTGCGCAAGGCCATGTACCTCAGCAAAGAGGCCGCCAAACAGACAACCAGGATTATTCAGGAGCCGCCGCCCCGGTGTCTGCTCGTTGCCTTTGGCGAAAGTTCCATTGATCTTGAACTTGGCGCCTGGATCAGCGATCCGGACAACGGGGTCAAGAATGTGAAGAGTGATGTGCTGTTAAAGATCTGGGAGACATTTCAGGAACAGGGCGGGGAGATCCCCTTTCCGCGACGGGGAATTCACCTCAGAACCAGGCCGACCGAAACAGGGGGCATGGCGGGTGGACAGCAAGAGACGCCTCTACGCTAAAAGGATATTACACCTCGAAGGACTAAGGGGGCAGGTATTACCCTGCCCCCTTAGTCACAGTATTCCTATCGTTTTGTCCCTTTCTCGAATACCCTCTGCAGGATCGCCTTGTGCTTTGCATCGGTCTTTGCAAAGCCGGTGACATCGGTAACCTTCTTCCAGAGCGCCACATCTTTCTGATAGTCGTGGCAAGAGGCGCAAAGGTTGACCCTCATGATCCGATCCTGTTCCTCCTTGTTGAAGGGCCTGGCGCCGTGATGGCTGGTAGCCTGAAGCTGCTTGCCGTTCTCATCCACGATCCGTTCGAGTTCAAACGGCACGTCAACCCCGTTTGCCTTGGTGTTGTAAATTCCGCCCCCCAAACCAATCGCCTTCCGATTGGCATGGCAATCTTCACAGGTCCGCGCCTCTTTCGTCACGGTGTGAGGCTGGATCGGATTATGCGCCAGCCCGGAAAAACCGTCATAGGTGGTGAAGACCTTGTTCTGCACCGTGACCTTGCCGTCCGGGCCGATCTGGGTGAACACCGCCTGACAGCCGGGGATGAAGGGGGAAACCTTGCCCTTCTGATTGATGCCGAGCACCGGCGATTCCCAGCGCAGGTAGGAACGGGTCTCGCTCCATTTGGAGGTTGTCTTCTGTTTGGCCTCCATGGCGCCTCCCTTTGACGGGTCTTCCGTCGCCTTGCCGTTGATCCAGTCGCCGCTCGGCGTTTTAGTATCTTGCTGGGCATGGCAGCCGTAGCATTGCGGCGCCCAGCGGGCATGGCAGCCATAGCATTCCATTTTGTTTATATGAGCCGCGATCCCCATAGCAGCCTTGGCCGGGGCAGAGCCGTGAACGATGATCTCCTTGACCTGACTGACAACCCTTTCCTTGCCGTCCATCTTCGAGGTAAGGATGACCTTGTCCCCTTGCTTTTTGAGATTCGTCAAGGGGGCGCCGGTTGAGGTTTTGAGATCGCTCACGGCCTTTGCGTCGCCGTGGCAGCTTTCGCAACGGATTTCGACCGCCTGGTGCTTTTTGTTGTAGATATTGCCGTCACCGTGCAGATCGTGTTTGGTGTGGCAGTCGATACAGGTCATTCCTTTCTGATAGTGCACGTCGCCGGTGAGGTGATTATATTCTTTGCCGTGCAGCTTTTTCCCGCCTTTTTTCCCTGCTTCCGCCGACCATGGCGAGCCATACCCATCGGATTCCATGGTGCCGATAAAGCTCACCCCTGTCCTGCCCCCCCGGTTATGGCAATGAATACACTGATATTCCGGAATCTTCGTAGTCAACCGGTGCTGCTTGGGCCGACCTTTCTGCTTCTTGTCGATTGCCTTATCGCTCCCCTCATAAATGCCGCTATCGCTGTACACCACATGACAGGCCGCGCAGCCGGAAGCCCGGTAGTCGCCGTCCTGCTGGGCGCCTTTCGACCAGAGGTGGCAGCGCAGACACTGGTCCCGCAGGTAGTCGTCGGCGGGATGATTTTCATGGGTCATCGGCGTGGCCGGATCATACACCGGCAGTTGTTTCAGAGACTTGGTCGCGCCTTTCTTTACCGGAACATCACCATCCTTGTCCTCCACCGCATAGGTGGCATAGAGCGAATCCTTGGTGTTCTGGGCTGCCCAGGTATAACGGGTGCCGCCGATCATTCCCCCCATGGTGGCGTGCATGGATTTCATCGATTTGGCCACCTCTCCGTCGTGACAGGTGCCGCAGGTTTTTTCCACCACCCTGAAGTCGGTGGGATTGGCGTACATGCCCTTATGCGCTTCTTCCTTGGTAGTGCCAGCTGGAGTGCCAAGATGGCACTGGACGCAGCTCAACTTGGACATAACCGGACCGTCGCTGATCTTTTCTATCCCCTCATGGCATTTCAGACAGCCGGCATCTTCCGGGCCGGCGGCCATCCCGGCTGACCGCGATGAAGCGTCAATGGCATATAGGCCGACAACGGCCACAGCCACGCCTGCCATAAAAAACGGTATAATTTTTTTTCGTCTCATGGTGTTTTCCCCTTCCTGTCAGTGCAGAGCATGGTATTCTGCAATAGGGCCTCCCGGCTGGAAGCATGAGAAGAAAGGCATTGCCGTGCGCGAATCTTCTCGTCCTTCCTGGAGGCCCCTTTCTTTTTCTCTCAGCAGCCCTCGACGCTTTTCTTCTTCATCGGCGCGGCGGCTTCCTTTTTCAAGGTACGGATATAGGCGGTAATATTCGCCATCTCCGCGCTCTTGGGATCAAGCGCCTTGCCCTGCAGCATCATGGTGATGCACATATTGACTGCGCCCTCAAGGCTTTTGGCCTTGCCGCCCATGAACTCCTTCTTGCTGCCATCGATGCCGCTGCCGCCTGCGTGGCAGGTATTGCAGGATTTACCGGCGGTGCCGCCGCCCAGTTTCGCATCGTT
>MGTC01000066.1:29216-33257 GCA_001799255.1 Deltaproteobacteria bacterium RIFOXYD12_FULL_55_16 | reverse complement strand
TCGCATCGTTAAAAAGCGCCTTGCCTTTCCCTGCGTCTGCCGCATAGGCGGAAGATAAAAGCAATGCTGCCAGACCCGCGCTGAGCGCCATGATTTTCCCTTTGTTCATGTTTTTCTCCTGATTTTCTGGTTTAGAAATAAAAAAATCTGCTGTTAATCCGTCGCCTTAACGCGTATCTGCTCGCCGCACCTCCTGGTTAGTGATTATTGTTTGCCTGTCCGGGCCAAGCCCTAACTGACCAGGATATACACCCGGTCCGCATCTTTCCAGACCTCGATCACACAGCGGTTTACCGGATAACGGTAAAGCTGGTTATTCACCAGCTGAAGAGGTATTTTTTCAGTTGGCAAAGCGAAAAACGAATAGCGTTTACCATCGGCATTGTAGAGTAGATAAGCTGTCTCTATTTTGCCAAGCCGGTAAACGCGCCCGCCCTGCAAGTTGAAATGCCGCCCTGGGAAAGAGGGAATAGCAAGCGCGGAAACGCCGCGCTCCTGAAACCAGGCAGGGATATTCTTCACTTCCCGGGCGTCGAATTCCATGGGAACCGAGGCCATGTGAACCTTTTCGCTGAGCCGGGCGATTTTTTCCAGAGAATCAAGCTGGCCAGGGAGAGGGTTGCGCAAGAGCACCAGCAAGGCAAGACATATCACAGCCGCGACGGGAATGAGAAACCAGCCATGTTGGAACAGCTGCGCTTTTGGCTTCTCCCGGGCGAGAAGGGCGATGTTGCTTTTAAGTTCTGCTGGCGCCTCGACCCGGCCAAGGCCAGTGCGAATGGTTTCCTCCAGTTTCCGGTCAACCCGGCGCAGCATGGCGCAATCCGGGCAATCGAGGGCGTGGGCCAGGGCCTCGTTTTCCTCTTCAGCTTGCCGGTTTTCCCTGTTCCGCAGCCAATGGATGAAATCCTTGCATTCCATATTCTCTAACCTTCCCTTCAGCCTGTTCTCTTCTTTCCGGATTTAGAGGCAAAGGCCGGAAAAATGACCGCCCCTTCCGCCTGCCGCTGCCGACGCAGCATTTTCTTCTTCAGTAACTCCCGTCCGCGGCCAAGCCGCGACATTACCGTGCCAATCGGCAGGTCTATGGTCTCAGCAATTTGCTGACAGGAAAACTCCTCGCTGTAATAAAGAACCAACGGCAGCCGGTATTTTTCCGGCAGATCGAGCAGCAGCTTCTGGACTTCCTCGGCAAGGCCGACCTCGTCGACCAGCTCATCATGACTTGGCGCACCGAAATACTTTTCAAGCAAAAGCCAGTAATCGTCGCCGGACTCGTCAACCTCGAGCAGCTCCGGTTGTTTTTTGCTTCTGCCCCGCAGATAGAGATTACGGAGGATGGTAAGAAGCCAGGCCCGGCATTTTTCCTTTTCCCTGAGTTGACGGATTTTCTGATAGGCTATGGTGAAAGTTTCCTGGGTAAGATCCTCGGCATCGTAACAGTTGCCGGTAAGCCGGAAAGCAACATTGAAGACGAGGGAAAGGTGTGGATAGGCCAACCTCATGAACTCTTCCTCTCGATTGGCTCTGAAAAACACCTGTCAACCCCCTCGCTGATTTCGTGGCAGCCTGCCATGCAGTGCCCGCTTAGTAAAACCCGGCAAAGCTTGTGCGGAACGGATTCCTGCATCTTATATAAAAGAAGATACGGCCAAGGTGATGGCTATTTCATTTTTTTTGTTGATTGTATGTTTTTCTTTAAAACGCGGTTCCGCAGGAGCAGAACGCAGACAGGCGGCTTGTTTTTACGGCCTCTCCACCAGGGGAAAAGAAACTTTTACCGGAAACTTTGCGCAATAGTGCTGCAGGCAGAAAACACCCAGAACGAAAACCGGCCCTTACACCTCAAAGGCCTGATGGGGCTCCGGGATCTCCACCTGGGCAAAGCCCAGCTCCTGCCGCAGGCTCTCGGCCAGGGCGGTAGCGGCGTCCTCCTCGCCGTGCACCACGAAGGTGCGGGCCGGTTTCTTCTGCATGGCCCCGGCCCAGGCCAGCAAAGCATCCCGGTCGGCATGGCCGCTGAAACCAGTCAGCGACTCTACCGTGGCCCGCAGGGGAAATTCCTCGCCAAAAATCCGTATCGTTTCTTCACCGTCGACAATTTTGCGGCCCAGGGTATTGGGCGCCTGCCAGCCGGTAACCAGAATGGTATTTTTTTTATCGCTGATGCGTCTGCGCAGATGATGCAGGATGCGGCCCCCCTCCATCATGCCGCTGGCGCTGATAATGATGGCTGGCTCCCGTAAAAAATTCAACTCCTTTGAGTCCTGGACGGTCTGGGTATAATGCAGGGTGTCAAAACCAAAGGGATTGCTGTGGCCGTCTTTCAGTAAAAATTCCATGATTTCGCTGTCATAGGTTTCAGGGTGCAGCCGGAAGATATCCGTGACCCTGGTAGCCAGCGGACTGTCTACATAAATAGGAAGGTTGGGGATATCGCGTTTTAAAAACAGCTTGTGCAAGTCATAGACCAGCTGTTGGGTTCGTCCCACGGCAAAGGCCGGGATAAGCAGCACCCCGCCACGCTGGTAGGTCTCATTGACAATCCGCTTCAGCTCCCGCTCCGCTTCAGGGTATGGCGGATGCTGCCGGTTGCCGTAAGTGCTTTCCATGATGAGAATATCCGCCCCCTCGCTCAACACCGCCGGATCCTTGATAATGGGGATTCCGGCCCGCCCGATATCCCCGCTGAAAACGAGGCGCAGCTCACGGCCCTGCTCCTGATCATGGATATCGAGGATCACATTGGCGCTGCCCAGCATGTGCCCGGCATCCACCAGGGTTAGGTGTACACCGGGCATAATCTCCCGCCTGCGGTTATAACTGACGCCGACAAACTGAGCCATGGCCGCCACCACATCCTCCTTGGTGTAGAGGGGCTCAAAGGCCTTTTGCCTGTTCTTTTTGCGCAATTTATTGACAAACTCCACGTCCTGCTCCTGGATATGGGCGCTGTCCATGAGCATGACCGCGCAGAGGTCGCGGGTGGCCGAGGTGCAGATGATATCGCCGCTGAACCCTTTCTTGACCAGGCAGGGGATGTTGCCGGAATGATCGATGTGGGCATGGGAAAGGATCAGGCAGTCAAGATCCCTGCCAGCACAAAAGCCGGTGCGGTTCAGTTCAAAAGCCTCCTTTCGCTTGCCTTGAAACAAGCCGCAATCAAGAAGAATCCGCTTGCCGTTCACCTCAAGCAGGTGCTGTGAGCCGGTAACGGTTCTGGCCGCGCCGTGAAAGGTAATTTTCATAATCCCCTTATTCCTTTGCCGAATCCTGGCTGTAGCAGTTCAACCTCTGTGATAGCTATAAAAAAAGGCCATGCCTGATTGTAGCAGATTTCTCTGCCGTTCAATCTGGTCATGACCTGTTTTTGCAACTTAGTAAAGACGTCCTGTCGTCTGGTTACGCTTCTTCTACACACACCCGGCAACGCCCGGACTTTTTTGCCTGGTAGAGAACCTCATCGGTTCGTTGCAGCCAGTCGGCCTTGCTCATTTCCCGGCTCCACTGGACAAGACCGATGCTCACCCCCAGTCTGGCGCCGTCCCCGGCATTCAGCTCAAGAGCGTCGACGGCGGCGCACAGGCGCTCGGCCAGCAGTCGGGCCACCTCAAGCGCGGTGTCCGGTAAAACCAGAATAAACTCATCCCCGCCCATGCGCACCAGGAGATCGCCCATGCGCACCATTCCGGTCAAAGCTCTGGCTACCATCTGCAAGGCGTTATCACCTGCGGCATGGCCAAGGTTGTCGTTAATCTGCTTGAAATGGTCAAGATCCATGCTGGCCATGGTTATGGGGCGTCCATGACGGCGCGCCGTTTCCAGCAAAGAGCCGATGCGTTCCTCAAAAACCCGCCGGTTGTCAAGGCCAGTAAGCATATCCCGCCTGGCCTGGGCAAACAGATCCTCATACATAAGGGCGCGTTGCAGGGAATCTCCCAGGATTTCCTGAGCGTCCCGCAAGATCTGGCTTGCCTCGGCTTCGATGCAGGTTCCCCGGCGCAGCAGCATCAGGCAGCCCTGGTGGTCGGCAGCAGTGTC
>MGTC01000066.1:0-29202 GCA_001799255.1 Deltaproteobacteria bacterium RIFOXYD12_FULL_55_16 | reverse complement strand
TCTCTTTTTTCAAAGACCTCTTTGGCGGTCTGCATGGCAAGACGCCGATCCGGCCCATGACAGGAGCAAATAATATGCATCCGGCTCCGATCGAGGCTGCGGTAGGCAATCAGATCATGCTCAACCAAAGGCATCAACCACACGGAAAACGCCTCGATCATGCCCTGCAGATCGGTGGCGCAGGCCAGTCTGGCATGCAGCTCATTGACCTGTTTCAACCATTGAGACTGGCGGCGGTAACGATCAAGCTCCACCATAAGATGATCCAGATCAACAGGCCCGGTCATTTCCGTGTCGGAGAAAGAAATGGCAGTGTTCATGGCAACGGCTCCTTTCGTTGGAAAGCTTGTTTGCCCGTATTCTTTGCCATTTTCATGCCAAAGAATCGAAACATTCTTTCCCGGAACCTTGCTCAATAAGGGGTAAATGCCAAAAGCACTGTTATCAATTTGAAATTATAGGATAAATGTACAGGAGGAAACGGGGTGGCCACCTTGTCCCACAACAACTCTCTGGCGCGGTCGGAAAATTTTTCCCGTCCGTCCTGTCAGCCTGTTGACGGCAGGCTCTTTGTCGCCATCAGGCGGGCCTTTCTTTCCCTGTTTGCCAAACGATGCGCGGCCAAGTACGTTCAGAATGGTCGAGGGGGCAAGGATGCGAGCGAATTCAAGTTGTAAATTCTTGTAGATTCGCTTGCTTTGATTTACTTGTTTGACTCCAGCATAAAGACGAACAGGTTTTTGCACATCTCCAGCCGCTTTCGATAGACTTTGCGGGTTGTTTCTTCCAGCCCTTCAATAACGGGCTTCAGCTTTTCACATCTGGCGATGAGTGATTTTAATTCTTCTCGGCTGAGTGACATCGAATCGGTTGTTTTGGCGCAGACTTCGTTAAATTCCTGCTCCCATGGTTGTTCCGCCGCCTGGGCCAGGGTTGTGGAGCTGAGAAGAGAGGTGCCCGCTTCATGATTCAGCGGCAAGGCAACAAAGATAACCCCCCCAACAATGACCGCCACCGCTTGCCTTACTGCCTTGCGTAATCTCACGTTGTTCACTTTTCACCTCATGCTTTAGCCTTGTAAAATTGATGCGAGCGCAAAAAAAACCGCGATTATATCGGCTGTCACTCTGTACTCATGGCAAGGTTATTTCTCTACGGATCCCACATGGCAACGCTGGCAGTCGGTCTGCGGAAAAGCGACCTTGTTATGGCAAACTCCGCAATATTTCCCCTGGAACAGATCAATCATCGAATACTTTGTCGCGCCCTTTTTGACGCCAAGGAATATATCGGGATGGCAAAGTTCGCAGCCATTCCAGACCGTATGTTTACTGTGTGAAAAAATGATCGAGGGCATGCCTTCGTTTTTTGCCTCCAGGGAAAAGTCCTTTTGCACGCTCATGGCATTCCTTTTAATAGAAATTCCCTCCAGATAGTTTATGGGACTGATCAGCCCCTTTTCCTCTGCGAGTTGCCAGTTGATCCCATTGCCAAGGCGCTCTTTGGGCAGATTTTCGGCAAATTTAGCGAAAGCCTGTTCGCGCAGGGGGTTTCGTCCCATGGAGTGACAGATGCCACACTTATGCGAATCTTTACCTGAGCACGCCTCAAAGATAATTTTATTCTCGTACTTGGATTTACCGTTATGGCAGGTTCCGCAGTAAAAACCCTTCCCGTTATCGGCGGCCCTTATCTTGGTAGATCCGGCGCTCATGCCAAAGCCGATGTCAACATGGCAAACCCTGCAGGTATATTTGCTCCTGTGTATCCAGTGATCGAAGACAACCGGTGAAAGACCCGCGCTCCCGGAAAAGTTTCCGATAACCACGCTGCCAAACTCGTAAGGGAGAGGTTTGCGCTTCTTCACCCCGCCCTCGGCAAAGGCAAGACTGACAAAGGCAAAGAGTACAGCCATCGCAAGTATAAGGTGTTTCATCAACATCTCCTTTCTCTGTACGGTTCCTTTCACCCAGAGGGCTAAGTTTCGTTTGCACCCTGAAGGGCATAAAATCCGGCAAGCTGCTCAATTCAGCTTATTTTACCGGTTTCACATGACATCTCATGCAATCTCTCAAGGGAAAGGCCACGTTAAGATGGCATACCCCGCAGTATTCTCCTTCATAAATCTGGAACATATTGTATTTCGTGGCGCCTCTGCTTACGCCGAGAAAGATATCGGGATGGCACAATTCGCAGCCATTCCACTTGGCGTGCTTCTTGTGAGAAAAGAGAATGTCACCCATCCATGACCCTTTTGACTCCAGGGAGAAATCTTTCTGGACTGGCATTAACCGTTTTATTAAGGGAGTTCCCGGGACATTGTCTTTCAGGTTGATCAAGCCGGAAGTCTCAGCTTTTTCCCAGTCAATACCGTTGCCAAGACTTGCTTTAGGCATTTTCTCGGTAAACTTGGCAAACTCGTACTTTCTTTTAATATCCTTGCCGTAAGAATGGCATCTGTCGCAGCGCGGCATCTCATCGGGGGCAGGTGGGATTGAACACGCCTTGAAAACGGGGGGATCGAAGCCATGCTTTTCTCCGTTATGACAGGCGCCGCAGTAATAGCCCTTCATGTTGTCGGCAGCCTTCATGCGGGTTTCCCCTTTTTTCATGAGAAAGCCGAGATCCACATGGCATACCCTGCAGGTGAATTGCGAACGGTGCAGCCAATGATCAAAAACGACCTTTGCCATTCCGGCCTTTGGTGAAAAATTACTGATAACGACCCGGCCATAATTCTCGGGAGATGGATTTGCCCCCAATGCAGATAGTGGTGCGCTGACAGTCAGGAGAATGAGCAGAATAAACCGTAATCTTTTCATATAAATCTCATGCAAGGCGGTCTGAAAGTGTAGATTCCCGACTGAGGAGAAACAGTTCAGTCTGAGCCAGTAGTTCCGGTTTTCCGGTTCCTCCGGCAAGGTCTGGAGATATCCGACCCAAGCTTGTAAAACATCCCACACGTCTAATAGATTGTCAATAGAGCCTGTTGTAAATTCGTCACCCCGGCGACGGGCAGGATCCGGCCTTGAGGGCAATCTGATTTATGAGAGACTTGTAAAAAGTCCACTGTATCGCTTGCTTGGTATTGACAATTTGAATCCGCGCGGCTACGGTGATTTCGCAATTCAGGCTGGGTGAAGGGGCAGGAAGTAGGCTTTCACCAGGGGCGGGCAGAGGGCCCGGTTACCCCAATTGTAACCGTTCAGCAGCGCAGCTTCACTGCTCTTATAATGCGTGTGTCTTTGCAGATATGGCGCTGGTGAACGGGGGGCAGTTTTTGAGACAGCGTAATTTTACAGGCAAAAATAAAACAGACAAAAGGAGGAAGGAAATGGCTTTGGATCCCACGAAACATGCGGATTGGGAGATTGCGGAAGAGGCGGAAACCCGCATGAAAACCGTGTACGAGCTTGCGGAAAAGCTTGGCCTGGAAAAAGAAGAACTGCTGCCTCATGGGCATTATGTCGCCAAGCTCGATTACCGGAAGATTCTTGACCGTCTGAAAGACAAGCCTGACGGCAAGTATGTCGATGTCACGGCCATCAGCCCGACCCCTCTGGGTGAAGGCAAGTCCACCTGCTGCATGGGCCTGGTTCAGGGTTTGGGTAAGCGGGGCAAGAGCGTTATTGGCGCTGTTCGTCAGCCTTCCGGTGGCCCCACCATGAACATCAAGGGTTCGGCTGCTGGCGGCGGCCTGGCCCAGTGCGTTCCCCTGACCCCGTTTTCCCTGGGGCTTACTGGCGACATCAATGCCATCATGAACGCCCATAACCTTGGTATGGTGGCGTTGACCAGCCGCATGCAGCATGAGGCCAACTACACCGATGCGCAGTTGGAAAAGCGCGGCTTGAGAAGGCTTGACATCCATCCCAAGAAGGTGGAGTTCGGCTGGATCATCGATTTCTGCGCCCAGGCTCTGCGCAATATCACCATCGGCCAGGGCGGCAAGATGGACGGTTTTACCATGCAGTCCAAGTTTGCCATTGCCGTTAGCTCCGAGATCATGGCCATCCTGTCGGTCGCCAGAGATTTGCGGGACATGCGGGAACGGATCGGCAAGATCGTGGTGGCCTACGACCGGCAGGATCGGCCCGTCACCACCTCGGATCTGGATGTGGCCGGGGCCATGACCGCCTGGATGGTGGAGGCCCTGAATCCCAATATGCTGCAAACTATTGAAGGTCAGCCGGTTATCGTCCATGCCGGGCCTTTTGCCAATATCGCCATTGGGCAGAGCTCCGTCATCGCCGACCGGGTAGCGCTGAAGCTTGCTGACTACAACGTCACCGAGTCTGGCTTTGGCGCAGACATTGGCTTTGAGAAATTCTGGAACCTCAAGTGCCGCTATTCCGGTCTCAAACCCAACTGTGCTGTGGTGGTTGCCACTATCCGGGCGCTTAAGTGCCATGGCGGGGCGCCGATTCCGGTGCCGGGCAAGCCCATGCCGGTGGAGTATGCCAAGGAGAATGTCGGCTGGGTAGAAGAAGGCTGCAAGAATCTCCTGCACCATATTGAGACGGTCAAAAAAGCAGGGATCAATCCGGTGGTCTGTATCAACGCCTTCTACACCGACACCGACAATGAGATCAAGGCGGTTCGCCGTCTTTGTGAGTCGGCTGGCGCCCGGGTTGCCTTGTCGCGGCACTGGCAGTATGGCGGTGATGGCGCTCTTGAGTTTGCCGATGCGGTTGTCGAGGCCTGTGAGGAGCCCAACGACTTCAAGTTCCTCTACGAGCTTGACACCCCGCTGGAAAAGCGTATCGAACTTATCGCCACCGAGGTTTATGGCGCGGATGGAGTGAGCTACAGCGCCGAAGCTCAGGCCAAGCTGAAGCGGATGGCCGCTGATCCAGAGATGAAGGAGATGGGTACCTGCATGGTCAAGACCCATCTCTCCCTGTCTCACGATCCCAAGCTCAAAGGGGTGCCCAAGGGCTGGACCCTGCCGATTCAGGACATCCTTACCTACAAGGGCGCTGGCTTTGTCGTGCCAGTGGCCGGTTCCATCAGTCTGATGCCCGGCACCGCTTCCGATCCAGCCTATCGCCGGATCGATGTTGATGTGGAGACCGGCAAGGTTAAGGGTGTTTTTTAGCCTGGTGGTTTAGGCGTGTTCTGTTAAACAAGTAAACAAAAAAAGGCCATCGGGGCAACCCGGTGGCCTTTTTTTGTTGAAGAAAGACGGATATGCTTGTCAGCTGGAGGCTGGATATAGTATTGAAGAGAAGGTGACTTCTTTCAACCTGGAACCTCATTTAAGGGTAATCTCGCATCCATGGCCGTAGCAGATAGTAAATCAAACTTGCGTTCCACGGTAAAGGATCAGTCCGGGGCCGGAAAGATCAAGATAGGTGAGCTGCTGCGCAAAGCCGGGCAGATCAGCAGTTATCAGCTCGATGATGCCCTTGCCGCTCAGAAAAAATCTGGTGGCCGACTGAGCAGCATTCTCCTGCGGCTTGGTCATATTGAAGAAGCCACCATCTTTAATTTTTTAAGCCGTCTGCATAACTATCAACCTGTTGTTATCAGCAGGGAACCGCCCAAGTCAGACGCTCTTGCGCTTATGCCCTACGAGCTGGCTAAGAAATATCTGGCCTTTCCTCTGCGGCAAATCGGTAAATCCCTCCAGATCGCCATGGCCGAGCCTACGGATACCGGCGCGGTGGAAAGCTTGCAGGCCGCAGTCAAGATGCCGCTGACCGTCTGTGTCGCCACCGAAAAGGACATCGTTGACGCCTACAAGACTTACTACAAGATCAGCGAGGAGGAGCATCAGTCTTTTTTTACCTCGGTGGGTGCGGAAGAACGAGACGAGGAGCCTGTTACCCAGATTGACGACTTTGGCACCCTGGCGTCCGAGGCAGCCGAGGGCATGGAGCTTGCCTCCCTGGAAGACGAGGCGGTCGGAGATCAGTATTCCGCCTCGGACGCCCCTATCATTAAGCTGGTAAATGGCATCCTGCTCAAGGCGGTCAACGACGGGGTGAGCGATATTCACATCGAGCCCTACGAGAAAACCCTTCAGGTTCGTTACCGCATGGATGGTTCCCTGTACAAGTCCATGAACCTGCCTCTCTCGATAAAAAACGCCCTTAATTCCCGCTTGAAGATTATGGCCCAGCTCGATATCACCGAGCGTCGGGTGCCACAGGACGGGCGGATCCGGATCAGGCTGGGTCGGGGCCGGGCTGTTGATTTCCGGGTTTCCACCCTGCCCACCCTGTTTGGAGAGAGTATTGTTCTGCGGATCCTTGACAAGAACAGTCTGAACGTCGATCTTACCAAGCTCGGTTTTGAGAAGGAAACCTTTGTCACCCTCCAGCGCTGTATCGAGCGGCCCCAAGGCCTGTTGCTGGTTACCGGCCCCACGGGCAGCGGCAAAACGGTAACTCTTTATTCAGTGCTGAACTCGCTCAACAGCGAAGACATCAAGATTCTCACCGCTGAAGATCCGGTGGAGTTCAATTTTAAGGGGATCAATCAGGTCAATGTCAAAAAGGAAGTGGGAATGACCTTTCCCGTGGCGCTCAAGGCCTTTCTGCGCCAGGATCCTGATATCATCATGGTTGGCGAGATCCGGGACATGGAAACCGCTGAGATCGCCATCAAGGCGGCGATGACCGGGCATCTTGTTTTCAGCACCCTGCACACCAATGATTGTCCCGCCACCATCGCCCGGCTGGTTGATATAGGGATTCCGCCCTTCATGCTCTCCACTGCTGTCACCATGGTTCTCTCCCAGCGGCTGGCCAGAAAGCTTTGTGGTCATTGCAAGGTAGAGGTTCCCAGGCCGCCGAAGGATGAGCTCCTTGCTCTGGGTTTTAAAGAATATGATTTTGAAAAGGATTTTGTCATTTATGGCCCCAAAGGCTGCCAAAAATGCAACGGCGGCGGCTATAAGGGCAGGGTTGGCCTTTTTGAGCTGATGGAGATCACCGATGAGGTGGCCAAGGCGATCAGCGCGGAAGTGCCGGAGGATCAGCTGCGCAAGATCGCCGTGCAGGAAGGAATGATCCCCCTGCGGCGAGCCGGGGTAATGAAAGTTATGGGAGGCGCTACCAGTATAGAGGAGATTCTGCGCCGAACCGTGATCACCGAGGAGAGCCTGCCCGCCTATCTGGTACACCCTGATATAGAGGAGTATGAGGATGGGGATTTCATCATCCGGCAGAACAACAACGACAATGATTTTTTCAAACTGGTCATTGGCGCTGTATCCGTGGTGAAGGATGGTAAAAAGATTGCCGAGATCACCGAGCCGGGCGAGTATTTCGGTGAGATGAGCGCCATCTCTGGCGAGCCTCGTTCCGCCTCCATCACCTCGAAGGGACGATCCAAGATAAAGCGTTTCCCCGGCGACAAGCTTCAGGAGGTTATCCAGAAATATCCGGATGTGGCCAGCCATCTTTTTAAAACTGTGGTCAATCGGCTGAATCAGGCGAATAATATCATTGTCAGACTGGCAAATGAGCAGGCAAAAAAATAGAATGATCCGACTGCAGCCTTTTTCTTTCCCCTCCCCGTTTATCCTTTGCAAGCAAGAGAATCAGTGCCCCCATCTTGAATGAACAGCGGTTGTTCGCCGTGGGTCGGTGTGTTTTTTCTGCAACACCCTGGCTGGGGACTGTCTTGGGCCGTCTGTAAAATGTCAGCGTAACATCTTGGAAATAAATGACTTTTATTGTTTATGCGCCAGGATGTCTGCGGCGGTCTGTTTCTTGCATTTAATTCATATCATATCGTTATTGTTGTGGAATACACACAGATCAGAAAAAGAGCGTTTATCATATGGATTCATTACAGCACACCATCAAAAGGCCGGTAAGCTTTGCGGGTATTGGTCTTCATTCCGGCAAGCTTGCCACTCTCGCCATTTTTCCTGGCGAGGAGAACAGCGGGATTCGCTTTGTCCGCAGTGATCTGCCGCAGGCCGCGCCAACCCCGGCCTTCATGGATCGGATCGTCGATACCCGGCTGGCCACCACCATCGCCACTGAGGATGAGGCGATGATCGCCACCACGGAGCATCTGCTGGCCGCGCTTTTTGGCATGGGCATCGATAATGCGGTGGTCGAGCTGGACGGCCCTGAGGTACCCATCATGGATGGCAGCGCCGGCCCCTTTGTCCAGGTGTTGAAGAGGGTGGGGCGCCGCCGACAGAACGCCTGCAAATGGATGCTCAAGGTGAACAGGGAGATTTCCTATGTCGAGGGTGATTCCTTTGTGAAGATTTTGCCCTACGATGGCTTTAAGGTCACTTGCGAAATTGACTTTAACCATCACCTGATCAGAAGGCAGATATTTTCCAGTGAGCTGACCCCCCAGAAATTTGCCCAGGAGATTGCCGGGGCCAGAACCTTTGGTTTTCTGGATCAGGTTGAAAAGCTCCGCCAGAGCGGGCTCGCCTTGGGCGGCTCTCTGGAAAACGCCGTGGTTATCGACGATGATGGCATAGTCAATGCCGAGGGGCTGCGTTTTGTCGATGAGTTTGCCAGACACAAGACTCTGGACGTGATCGGCGATCTGGCCCTGCTGGGCTTTCCTCTGCTTGGTCATGTTGTGACCAGAAAATCAGGGCATGGCCATCATTTTTCCTTGATGAAGCAGCTTGCCGCCCAGCCTGAGCGGTGGGATCTGATCGCCTATGAGAAAGAAGGGGGCAACCGGGTGCTGGAAAAGGTGGTCTTGAGTACCAGGGAGGCTGGCGACAAGCTCTTGTCCTGTTTGCTGCCGCCCAGCATCGCCCTTGCCGGACAAACCTGTTTTGCCTGAATAATATAAGCCTCACCTGAGAGGAACAACCTGCGGCTGTTGCAAAACTCCGCAGGTTTTTTTACGCCCGGCGCAGGGTGGGGTGCTGGTGAATCCTGCTTGCAATGCCGGGGGAAATTGGTACGATGCGGCGTAACTGTCCAGCAGCACCGCAGCTGCTTTGTTATCGGCCTGTTCGCATACCCATATGTATGCACCCAAAGGGTATAAGTTTCGTTTGAGCAGGCAAGCTGCTCAACTCAGCTATAGCTCTCAGGCCTCTGTGTCGGCACTGCTGCCGACGATTGACACGCTGCATCTGCGGCACTGCTGAACAGTTACGGTTTGGTGGTTTTTTTACTTTCCGGCTTCAAGTTGGATAGTTACAATCAGGTTTCAATATTGTTGAGGCAACACTGGCCTGACGAAGTCATCGCAACCAAATAATGCCGTTATCAGGATGTGCAAGAACGGCTCTTAATCATGAGGAGCAGGATATGGGTTTTTCAGGAAAGCTTGGCTTTGTCGGCGGGGGGTTGATGGCCGAAGCCCTGATCAAGGGGATAACCGGGGCCGGGCTTGTTGACGCCGGACAGATTCTGGTCGCCGATCCGAGCAGTGAGCGGCAGGCCTTGTTGCAAAGGGATTACAAGGTTACGGCGGTTTCAGAGGCCACGGCTGTCTGGGCGGAGTGCCAGGTCGTTATTCTGGCGGTCAAGCCGCAGGTGATCGGTGCAGTCCTGCGCGATTCCCGCGAGAAGATCCAGGCCGAGCATCTGCTTATCTCTATTGCCGCCGGTATCCCGCTGGCCGTGCTTGAAGGCGCGGTTTCCGGGCGGGGCTGCCGGGTGATCCGGGTGATGCCCAATACGCCGGCCATTGTCCTCAAGGGCGCCTCCGCCCTGAGTCCTGGCCAGGGCGTAAGCCAGGAGGATCTGGCCGTGGCTGCCAGTATCTTCAACGCGGTCGGGATCAGTTTTGTGCTGGAGGAGACATATCTTGACGCGGTTACCGGCTTGAGCGGCAGCGGCCCGGCCTATGTGTTCACCTTTATCGAGGCCTTGATTGACGCCGGGGTCAAGGTGGGCCTGGCCAGGCCCGTGGCCCAGAGCCTGGCCCTGCAAACGGTGCTGGGTTCGGTGCTGCTGGCGCTGGAGGGAACCAGGCATCCCGCCGAGTTGCGGGCCATGGTGACCTCGCCTGGCGGCACCACCATTGCCGGCCTGCATGAACTTGAAAAGGGGGCCTTCCGGGCCCTGATCACCAATGCGGTGGAGGCCGCCACCAACCGCTCCTGCGAACTTGGCCGGCTGGTGGTTTCCGGGGCCAGCAAATAGCTTGCTGATGACACGAGTTCTCTCATCTTGCCGCAGCTCTGCGGGCGTTGATTTATGTCCTTGAGGGCAGGGGGCGGCATGCCTGACGCGCTCAGGATTGCGATCCTGGTGAAAAGTTTTACCCTCACGGGCGGGATGGAGCGGTATGTCGTGGAGACGTGTCGGCGGCTGGCGGCCAGAGGGCATCGTCTCGACATCTATGCCCGGGAGGCAGACCCGGAACTGCTGGGAGAGATGGGTTTTTATCGGGTGCCGACGCGGTTTTCCTTCTCCAGTGTGCTGGCTGCTGTTTCTTTTGCCAGAGAAACGGCGAGAATGCTGCATGGGCAAGGGTATGATCTTGTTCATTCCCACGAAAAGGGCTGTGGTCAGGATCTTGAAACCATCCATTGTTTTTCCTATAAAGGAGGGCTGGGAAAGTACTCCTTTTTGCGAAGAATTGATCAGAAGTATCTGAGTCTGCGCAGCTTTTTGTATCTGCGGCTTGAACAAAAGCAGATGAAAACCCCCTGGCTGATCGCGGTTTCAGGGGTGATTGGCGAGGATATCCAAAAACACTATGGCCGGGTGGCCAAGGTTGCGGTTATTCCGCCCGGCGTCGATCTGGAGGCCTTTCACCCTGAAAGCCTTGCCGCAAACAGGGATGCCGCCCGGCAGGCCGAAGGGTTCAGTCCCGATGATCTGGTTGTCCTCTTTGTCGGTTCGGAGTTCAGGCGCAAGGGGCTGGCTCGGCTGATTATGGCAATGAGCCCTGGCCTGCGCTTACTGGTGGTCGGTCGGGGCGATGACCTGGCGTATCACCGGCAACTGGTCAGGCAATGCGGCCTTGAGCAACAGGTGCGTTTTGCCGGGTTGACCAGCGAGGTGTTTTCCTGTTACGCCGCAGCGGATGTGGTGGTATTGCCTTCGCGATCCGAGGCCTTTGGGATGAGTATTCTGGAGGGCATGGCCTGTGGTCTGCCGGTGGTGGTCAGCGCCAACTCTGGTGTGGCCTCCTTGATCCGGCACGGGGAAAATGGCTGTCTGCTGCAGGAGGGGGATGATCTTTCGGCTCTTCTCAAGCAATTGCTCTCTCAGGCAGAACGGCAAAGGCTGGGGCAGGGCGCGCGGGTTTTAGCGGAAGATCATTCTTGGGATCGGGTGGCGGACGCCCATGAGGAATTGTACCGGCGGGTTGTTTCCTGGCGAGAGACTGGCTTGAACTGAAAACCAGCCACTGCCCTGGATTTATGGGCAGATGAGGGAGTACTTCACCGCATGCGTGTGTCGTTGATCATTACCACCTATAACTGGCAAGAAGCTCTGGCCCTTGTCCTTGCAAGCGCTTTGCGTCAGACCCGGCTGCCGGACGAGATCATTGTCGCCGACGATGGCTCCGCTGACGGCACCAGCGAGTTGGTGCGGGAGGTTGCCAGGCAGACCCCGATTCCGGTTCATCATTGCTGGCAGGAGGACAAAGGCTTTCGGGCCGCCAGGGCGCGGAACCGGGCGATTGCCGCCGCCACAGGGGAGTATGTGATCTTGATTGATGGCGACATTGTTCCTGACCGTCATTTCATTGAGGATCATCTTCTGGCGGCGCGGCAAGGGTTTTTTGTCCAGGGAGGCAGGGTTCTGCTTGATCAGCGAAGAACCAGGGAGCTGCTGGCTGGCCGTGAGGTGAATCTCTCATTTTTTGCCAGGGGGCTTGCGAATCGGAAAAACGCGCTTCGCTCCAGGCTGCTCTCCCTGTTTTTCTCCTGCCAGGCGCATGGTCTTAGCGGAATCAAAACCTGTAATTTCGCCTTCTTCAGGGCAGATGCCCTGGCGGTTAATGGTTTTGCTGAAGATTTCGAGGGTTGGGGCCGCGAAGACAGCGACTTTGCCGCCCGTCTGCTTAATTACGGCAGCAGGCGTTGGAATCTGCGCTTTCAGGCGGTGGCTTTTCATCTCTATCATCCGGTGCAGTCGCGGGAACGGCTGCCTGCCAATGACACCCTTCTGGCCAGAACTGTAACGGATAATCTTGTCTGGTGTGTAAACGGTATCCAGAAATCAACAATAGAGAGTCAGAAACAATGAGCCTTATCGTCAGGCAACTGAAGAGCCTTGCCGCAAAACTTGCTGGTCTTGATTGTCTGCGCTGGTTGCTTATCGCTGAATTTGTTTCCCTGTTTATCTCGACCTCACTTACTTCCGTGCTGGAGATTATCCTCTTCGCCACCGTGCTTTTTTGTCTTGGAAAACTTCGGGAGCGGATACTTCCGGCGTTGCAGCAGCCTGTTGTGACTATGACTCTGGCGCTTATCGTGGTTCTCTGTCTGGGGATGTTTTATGGGCCGGTGCCTTTCCAGGAGAAAATCCGGATCTTGATGGGCTGGCGGAAGTTGTTGCTGCTGTTGCTGGCGATTCTGGTCTTTGACGAGCCTTTCTGGAAACAACGCCTGACCTGCATTCTTGTTGGCACAGCCGTGATTGGCGCCTTGTTTTCCTGGTTTGGGCTCCTTGGTTACACGCCAACTATTGTGGTGCATAATCATGCCACCCAGGGGATGTTCTTTGCCGTCGGGGCCTTTGCCGCCATGGTCTTGATCCTGTATCCACCCCGGCCCGCCAGGATAACGCCAGGGGTGCGCTGGGGGTTGGGGACAAGCGCGGCCTTGCTGGTTATGAATATCGTTTTCGTTACCCCTGGCCGGAGCGGCTATCTTGCCCTGCTGGTGCTGGCTGGGGTGGCATGTCTCGGTCTGTTTCGCGGCTGGCTTCGCGTTGGTCTGCTCGTGGCGGTGCCGCTGGCGCTGGTTTTGTTGTTTTCCCTGTCGCCGGTGGCCAAGGAACGGTTGACCAGGGGAGTGAACGAGATGCGTGGTTATGAGCAGGCGCAAGATTATTCGAGCATGGGTATCCGCATGGTGATGTGGAACAATACGGTGCAGCTTATCCGGGAGCGCCCCTTTTTCGGCTACGGGCTGGGCGGCTTGAAGGAAGCGTATCGGGAGAAGGTGCGAGGGATGTCAGGCTGGGAAGGAATAGTGATTGATGATCCCCATAACCAGTATCTCAAGGTGACAGCGGAACTTGGCCTGGTGGGCCTGCTGGTGTTTCTCGGCTTTATCGGCTCTTTTTTCTGGCAGGGGGTTTCGGGGGCGGATCGTCTCCTTGGCCTTGGCGTACTGCTGGCCTGGTGCGCCACCAGTCTGTTCAATGGCCATTTCTCCACAGCCGGGGAAGGGCGGTTTCTGATGCTCTGGTGCGGCGTCCAGTTTGCCCTGCCGCGCTCTGCGAAGCCGGATTCTCAGGCTTGAACAAGGTTGCTGGTCTTGGAACAACTAGAAAACGTAACGCCAAAACGCAGAGGCGCAAAGACAACCTCTTGGAATACAAGGATTAAAACTTTGCGCCTCTGCGTTAAAAAATGAGTTGTTGCGAGGGCCTCAAGCTTGTCGAGTTTCTTCTCCGGGAAGTTCCGCCTTGCGGAGCACACAGTCAAATTCAACCACCATAAGCGTTGCGCTGTCATGGGAGACAGGAAACATCCCCGTGACTTCAAAGCCTGCGCTGCGATAGGTGGTCAGGGATTTGAGATAATCCGGCATGCCTTCGTAAACAGGCAGCACTGAAATTTCAGACTGGAGGCTGGCAATGTTTTGCAGGGAGTGTTTTGCGCCCTTGAACACATCGAGGTCATAGCCCTGGGTATCCATTTTCAGGTGGATTCTGGCTTGGTTCTGGCCTTGCATAAGCTTGTCGAAGATATCGTCGAGCTTTTTGATCTGCACTCGTTCTTTTCTGGTTATCGCGACAACGTCGCCAAAGGTATTTTTCGAAAACTCGCTGGGTGGTAAAAAAGAGGCGAAGTCAGACGCTGCGGTCACATTGATTTCCAGCTCTTCTTCCGTCCGTCCCAAGGCGAAATTACAGGTGTCCCAGTTGCCGTCCTTTCCCGCCGTCTGCTGAAGGCGCTGGTAACTTGAGGAAACCGGTTCAAAGGAAATAATCCTGCCCTGGTAGCCGGCATCCCGCAGCATTGTTCCGTACTGGCCATAGTTTGCCCCCACATCAAGAACACAATTTATATCCAGCAAGGCGAAAAGATTGTGAAGATGGCGAGGCAGCAGGATGTTTTTCCTGGTCTTTATCAGGTCATATCCCAAAAAGTCGGCAATTTTGTGATCAAGGCGCATTTTTCCCGGCTCGGCTGTCTAAGCAAGTTAATAGTTAACGTCGGGTGAGATCAATGCCTAAAAGGGGAAACAGATATTTGCGGCGAATCCTCTTGAAAAACCATTCGATCTTCTTGCCTGTTTTGTTGCTGCTTTCCTGCAATTGAATGCTTGACTGGAACCGGCCGGTATGCGACCCCTGGCTTACCACTGGCGGCTCCATCCATAAAATCGGGATGCCGGTTTGCGCGCAGATTTCATCAATGACATGGTCGGCCGGTCTGTCAAAGCCGTGCTGCCTGAGCCAGTCAAGCATGAGTTGCGCGGTTTCCCGGGATAACCAGTAGGAGTCCGCCGCCCGCACATATTCTGCGGCATAGAGGCGTGTGCCCTTCTTTTTTCTGGTCCAGGGAACATACAGGGCGCACCCATCGCCAAGGCAGATACAGCCAAGACGATCGGGAAAGGTGGCCTGAAATTCCGCGATTGCCTCATTGACCACTGGCGTAAAACGTTGCAGGTCGATCAGGACATCGTCTTCAAAAACAAAGCCGCCTGCGTGGGGCCCGGCGGCAATTTTTTCCCAGGCGGCGATATGCTTGAGGCAGCAGGAAATCTCCTGGTTCCGCAGTGATCCCTGGTAGTTATATTTTTGCAGGTCGGTCTGGGAGATTTCGCTGATATCATGGGCGAGAATCCATTGCACGGGGATCTGGAGCCGCAGGAATTGCGCGAGGATGCTTTTTTTTCGCTCCTCAAATCCTTCTTTGACATGCAGGACATAGTATTCGTGATTCATTGGCGTTTCGCGAGGTTATGAAGCGTATTTATTGCAGGCAATGCAGGGTTGAGTAAAGACCCTGGCGGTCGAGCAATTGTTCGTTGGTTCCTTCCTCCACGATCCGGCCAGCCTGCATGACAATAATCCGGTCTGCATTTTTGATTGTGGAAAGACGGTGCGCTATAACAAAGGTGGTTCGGTTTTTCATCAGGTTTTCCAAAGCGGTCTGCACCTCCCGTTCCGATTCGGTGTCAAGCGCTGAGGTGGCTTCATCCAGAATAAGGATGGGCGCATTCTTCAGGAGCGCTCTGGCAATGGAGATTCTTTGCTGCTGCCCGCCGGAGAGCCTGGCCCCTGATTCACCGATGACCGTGTCAAATCCTTCCGGCATTTCGTTGATAAAATCAAGGGCATGGGCGGCCTTGGCGGTGGCGATGATCTCGTCCATGGAGCGGTTCGGGTCGCCGTAAGCGATGTTGTTTCTGATGGTGTCATTGAACAGGATGGTTTGCTGCGAGACCATGGCAATCTGGTTTCTGAGCGAGCCCATGGTTACCTCGCGCAGGTCGTGGTCGTCGATGGTTATGCTGCCTGAGGTGGCATCAAAGAAACGGGGGATCAGATTAACCAGCGTAGTCTTGCCTCCGCCGCTGGTGCCGACCAGGGCGATCACTTCGCCGGCCTTTACGGTGAGGTTGATGTTTTTCAGCGCCTCTGCCTTTCCATCATAGCTGAAGGAAAGATCGTTGAATTTAATCGTCTTTTGGAAAGGCGGCAAAGGAACTGCGCCTGCCTGGTCATGAATGGAAGACTGTGTATCCAGCAGGGCAAAGATACGGGTTGTGGCCGCCAGCCCTTGCTGAATGGCGCTGTTGATATTGCTGACCCCTTTGATCGGGTTGTAAATCATGATAATTGAAGTGAGGAAGGCGAAAAAAATACCAGGGGTTGAGTGACCGTTGATTACCTGGTGACCTCCGTACCAAATGATGGCAGTGATGCCAATCCCGCCCAGAAGTTCCATGATAGGGCCTTGCAGGCTGTTATTTTTTATGTCTTTGACAATGACGCTGAACAGCTTGTCCACTGTTTCGGAGAAGCGTTTTGTTTCATACTTCTCCATGCTGAAGGCTTTAATAATTTTGTGCCCGGTAATGGTTTCGTGCAGGATGTTGGAGATTTGCGCGACGGTTTGCTGGTTGGTTGTACTCAGTTTTCGGAATTTTCGCCCGAAATGGGCCACGGGAAGAAAGGCCAGGGGGAGAAAAACAAGCCCTATAATGGCAAGTTTCCAGTTGAGATACACAACAACGCAGACCAGGCCAAAAACCTGGAAAAGATCCTTGAAGACCCCGGCTAAGGCCCTGGAAACTGCCTGCTGAACCAGGGCGGAGTCGTTGATCACGCGGGCGATGAGTTCTCCGGTGGGGGTATTGTGGAAAAAAGAGATGGGCAACGAATGGATATGGGAAAAGATGTTTTTGCGCAGATCTCTGATGATCGTCTGGCCAAGCGTATCGAGAAGAGAGTTGGAAAAGTAGTTGAAGACGCCTTTCAACAGGAAAAGCATAATCAGGGCGAAAGGGATGATGTTAAGCATCCCGCGATCTTTATTCACAAAGATTTCGTCAAGCAGGGGCTTGACCATGTAAGCCTGCATGGAGGTAAGGCCGGAGCCTGCTATCATGCAGAAAATGGCGCTGGCAATTTTCCTCTTGTGGGGCTTAAGGAAAAAGAGGAGTCGGATGATGAGTTTTTTTTCTTGCATCAAATATGGTGAGGCCCTTCAATCACAGCGCCTTGCCAGGCAAAAACGGCAACGCCCTGGGGAAGAGTTAAGCGGAAGCGGAGGAGCCCATGCTGATCATGGATTAGCCGTGTAATTTTGGTAAACGTTCACCAGAAACTAAAAAACGTGGCTCAACCTCTAAAATGTAACCGTTCAGCAGTGCCGTAGCTGCTAGGCAGAAGCCTGCGATGTGTGCTATTTGTACATGAGCAGGCTGATAACAACGCAGATGCGGTGCTGCTGAACGGTTACTAATTTTGAACACGTTTTCTAAATGATAAGCGGGTGTTTGTCAAACGGTTGTTTCTCCGGCCGGATCACATACTCTTGAACAGCTCGGTGCTGAGGTAGCGTTCTCCGGTGTCGCAAAGCGGAAAGACAATTTCTTTCCCTTTAAATTCCGGGCGTTTGGCGATCTGCATCGCGGCCCAGGCATTGGCGCCAGAGGAGATGCCGCAGAGGATGCCTTCGGTTCTGGCGATTTTGCGGGCGGTCTCCATGGCCTGTTCGTTGGTCACCTGGATGATTTCATCGATGATATCCGGGTTGAGGATTTTGGGGATAAAGCCCGCGCCGATGCCCTGAATCTTGTGGGGGCCGGGTTTTCCTCCAGAGAGGACTGGAGAATCGGCAGGCTCCACCGCCACCACATGCAGGGAGGGCTTTTTCTCCTTGATTACCTCGCCGACCCCGGTGATGGTGCCGCCGGTTCCGACTCCGGCTACAAAGATATCGATACCGCCGTTTGTGGTTTCCCAGATTTCCAGGGCTGTGGTGCGGCGGTGAACCTCCGGGTTGGCCGGGTTGGTAAACTGGTTGGGCATGAAGCTGTCCGGGGTTGCGGCAGTCAGTTCTTCCGCCCTGGCTATGGCGCCTTTCATTCCTTCGCTGCCAGGGGTAAGAATCAGTTCGGCGCCCAGATGCTTCAGGAGCGCCCGTCTCTCAAGACTCATGGTCTCCGGCATGGTCAGGATAAGCCGGTATTTTCTGGCGGCGCAGACAAAGGCCAGGGCGATGCCGGTATTGCCGCTGGTTGGCTCGATGATGGTGGTGGTCGGTTTAAGCAGCCCTTGTTTTTCGGCGGCGAGGATCATGGCCAGGCCGATGCGATCCTTGACGCTTCCCAAAGGGTTCTGGAATTCCAGTTTGGCAAGCAGTTGGGCCTTTAGTCCTGCTCCGAGTCGAGACAGGCTGAGCAGGGGGGTTCTGCCGATGATGGCGGTGATATCAGGGTAAATTTCTGGCATGGTGGGTATCCTCTGGTGATGAAGGGGTAATTCAAGCTAAAGATATTTTAGATAACGCAAAATATTTTTACCACGAAGATCACGAAGATCACGAAGTTTTAAAACACAGGAAAGATTTTCTTCGTGTTCTCTGTGTCCTTCGTGGTGTGTTTTTTCATATTACTTTTGTGGTTTCGGTTGGGGCGTTGAGTAGTTACAAGAAAAATCAGAGAAAAGGGATAAACACTTCACAATTCAGGCAGATTTTCATTTTTTCCTTCCAGTTTTTCTGGGCCTTGCACTCGCAAATGGTGCCGTTGATGAACCAGCATAATTCTCCGGCCTGGAATTCCCAGGCCGGGCATTGCTCCCGCCTTTCTTCAGGGCAACTTTTTATCTTCCAGCAGGGCAGGGGACTGCCGTTGTTTTTTTGCCGCTGGCGGGAGAGCAGGAAGAAACCCTGCCGTTCGACATGGGGGGGGGCTGAGCGCCAGCCCTGTTCGTAGCCTTGGATAGCCTTTGTTGATGAGCCCAAAAGTTCGGCCATTTGTTTCTGAGTCTTGCCAAGTTTCTTGCGCGCTGATAAAAAATCCTGCTTGTCCATCGGTTGCTCCGGGCAAAGGAAAAAGAGGGGCGTGTTTACTGTTGTGCTATTAGTACCACAGGGTGGCAGTGGGTTGTCAAGAGGAGAATGCTGACTCTGGGTGGATTGTTTAGAGGGAACCTTGAAAAATCCGTAGAATTCAGGATTCAGGAGTCAGAATTAAGAATACTACGTAAATACGCAATCCTGACTTCTGAATTCCGACTTCTGAATAATTACCTTCTTCTGGAGAGCGACGAAAAGATGAATTATTCAAGGTTGTCTAAAATTACTGGTTTGGCAGGCGGCGGTATTGGATGGCTTCGGCGAGGTGGCTTGAAAGGATGTTTGGGCTTGCTTCCAGGTCGGCAATGGTACGGGCGATCTTTAAAATGCGATGATAGGCTCGGGCGGAAAGGCCCAGCCGGGTCGTGGCCTGTACCAGCAGCTCCTGCCCGTGGCTGTCAAGGGCGCAATGGCGCTTGAGATCCCGGGGCCCCATCTGGCTGTTGAAGTACACCGCAGTCCTCCCGGAAAACCGCGCCTGCTGCAGAGCATGGGCCTTGCTTACCCTGGCCTTGACAGTGGCCGAGGTCTCGCCGGCCTGGATGGCCGTGAGTTCCTGCACCTTCACCGCCGGCACCTCCAGATGGATATCAATCCTGTCCAGCAGGGGGCCGGAGAGTCTGCTGCGGTAGCGCTGGATTTGCGAGGGCGTGCAGAGGCAGTCCTTGTCCGAGCCTAAGAAGCTGCAAGGGCAGGGGTTCATTGCCGCCACCAGCATGAAATCTGCGGGAAAGCGGAGTGATTGCGAGGCCCTGGCAATGGTGACCTGGCCATCTTCCAGAGGCTGCCGCAGAACCTCCAGGACATTGCGTTTGAATTCCGGCAGCTCATCAAGAAAAAGCACGCCATTATGGGCCAGGGAGACCTCCCCAGGCCTGGGAATCTGTCCGCCGCCGATCAGCCCGGCATCGGAAATGGTATGGTGCGGTGTCCGGAAGGGCCGGGTGGTAATCAGGCTTTTGTCCTTGGGGATAAGACCCAGGGAGGAATAGATCTTGGTGGTTTCCAGGGCCTCGTCAAAGGAAAGATCGGGCAGAATCGAGGGGAGTCTGCGGGCCAGCATGGTCTTGCCTGAACCAGGCGGGCCGGAAAGCAGGATGTTGTGTCTGCCGGCGGCGGCCACCTCCAGCGCCCGTTTTACATGGGCGTGGCCCTTGACCTCGGAGAAGTCGTTTTCCAGTATCTCTGTCTGATGGAACAGGTCGGTGTGGCAGATGCTTGTCGGGGAGAGTTCTTTTTTCCCGGCGAGTATTTCCACCGCCTCATGCAGGGCGGCCACGCTCAGGGTGTTGATTCCCTCCACCACGGCCCCTTCCGCAGCATTGGCTTCGGGAACCAGATAGTTGGCCAGGCCAGCCTTTCGCGCGGCCAGGGCGATAGAGAGAATGCCCGGCGTAGGGCGCAGGCCGCCATCCAGGGAAAGCTCTCCGGTGACGCAGGTTTTAGCGAGGATCTCCGGGTTGATTAGTCCGGTGGAGGCCAGAATGCCCAGGGCAATGGGCAGGTCAAAGCCGGTGCCTGATTTTTTGAGATCGGCGGGGGCGAGGTTTACGGTGATACGCCGATTGGGGAAATCGTAGCCGCTGTTCTTGATGGCCGCCTTGACGCGATCCTTGCTTTCCCGCACCGCGCCTTCGGCAAGGCCGACAATGGTGAAGGTCGGCAGGCCCATGGCGATGTCAATCTCTACGTCAACAAGATGTCCGTCAACGCCCAGAACTGTTCCACTGATAACCTTGGCAAGCATGGCAGGCTCCGGAAAAGATTGCAAGGCCGCAGTGTGGTGCGACTATTCTTCGTAAAAAATGTGGTTGGTGGCGTTTGATTTTTTAG
Source organism: Deltaproteobacteria bacterium RIFOXYD12_FULL_55_16 (assembly GCA_001799255.1). Taxonomy (GTDB): domain Bacteria; phylum Desulfobacterota; class Desulfobulbia; order Desulfobulbales; family Desulfurivibrionaceae; genus Thiovibrio. The sequence continues at coordinate 8,691 of MGTC01000066.1, read as the reverse complement.
CCTGATACATGGCCTTGTCCGCTTTCTGGAGCAGGGCGTCGATCTGTCTGTCATCGTCAGGATAGATGCTGATGCCCACGCTGGCCATGACCGTAAAACTTGACTCGTGAAAGAGGATGGGTTCGGCCAGGGTCTCGATGATTTTTGTCGTTATATTTTCCACAGCGGCTTTGCTGGACATATCATGGAGAATCACCACGAATTCATCTCCGCCCATGCGGGCGACGGTGTCGGAGTCGCGCAGCAGGGAGCGCAGTCTGGCGGCGACCTCTCTTAGGACTGCGTCTCCAGCAAGATGTCCGTGCGCGTCATTGATCTGCTTGAATTTATCCAGATCAACATAGAGGATGGCGATTTTTTTATGGTGCCGCTGGCTTAAAATCATGGCCTGGGCCAGGCGATCAGGGAAAAGATGTCGGTTGATCAGACCGGTGAGCGGGTCGTGATGGGCCAGATGGGCAATGTGATCCTGGGCCTGTTTTTTCTGCGCGGCCAGGGCGAACAGGGAGGCGAACTGTTCAATGATCTCGAGGTCGCGTTTTTCATAATCACGGGAGCTGTCAGCCACGGTGATGAAGCCGAGGAATTCGTTGTTGATCATGGCTGGCACCGCCATAATGCGGGTGGAGGTGGTCAGGCTGTCAGGACTGGCGTTGGTCTGGTACTCGGTGAGCGGCGAGTTTGAGAGGATGCTGTTTCTGTTTTCGAGAACCCAGTTGACCAGGCCATGGGGGGCATGCACACAGGATGCGCCATCCTCGTTTATGACGCACATGGCCTGGAGTTGCGGGGGGTAAAAAGCCATGGCCAGCAGGTCATTTGTTTTTGGGTCAAGAAGGTCGATAATTCCTTGCCTGCTGCTGGTCAGAGCCAGGATTTCCTCAAGCAGGGCGGTGGAGATATCCTTCAGGGAATCGGAGGAGATGATCATCCGGGATATTCTTGCCACGGCCCCGTTCATGGCTGATTCTTCGGCCAGCTTGTTTTCCGCCTGTTTCCGGGCGGTGACATCTTCATAAATGGCGACAACCTCGCCGGAGGGCAGCTTGTACACATAATTTTCCCGCCAGCCGCTCAGGCGGTTGTCGGTGTAGAGGGAGATCGGATGATGTTCCGAGTGGCCGGTTTGCCACACCCGCTGCAGCACGGCAGGCAGGCCGAATTCCCTTGCCCCGGGAAAGACATCGAGGAGCGATCTGCCGATCACCTGGTCTTTGCGAATCTTTTCGATGCGTTCCGCAGCCTGGTTAAAGTCGACAAAGATAAAATCGTTGGTTGCGGGATCTCTCGCCTCATAAACCGCGACCCCTGAGCTCATGTTGTTGAACAGCTCCCGGAAGCGCGTTTCGTTGGCCAGCAGGGCCTGCTCGGTTTCGTACCGTTCGCTGATGTCCCTGGCGATCAGGATGATGCTGGGCTGGCCGTTATGGCTAAGCGCCAGGAAATGCAGAGAGACATGTTTACCGTTTACCAGGGTAAGCGGGTGGTCTTCGATCAGCAGGGGCAGGTTTTCCGGGTGCGCCAGCAGGTCTGCAATCATTGTCTGGGCATTCTCGGAAAAAAACGTGACAAGGTTTGCGGCCAGCAGTTTCTCTTCGGCCAGGTTGAACAGGGCCAGGGCAGCCAGATTGGCGAAGATTATCGTTCCATCCGGGGTCAGTTCGAAAACCGCCTCGGACATGTTGTTGATAATGGCTTCAAAATGATTTCTTGAGGAAAGCAGCTCCCGGGTAATGATCCGGTAGTGGATGTCTTCAATATTTGCCACCGGTTCAAGGCAGCTGGCCTGGGATTTGTCGGCGCGATGCTGGAGGATGTCCAGCACATGTTTCTGGATGGATTTGATTGAACCCTTGGCAATGCAGGCGTTGGCGCCGAATTTCTGGTAATCAATGTGATCCTCTGCGGCAATGGCGGAAAGGATGACGATGAAAAGGTCGGCAAACCTGGGGATGCTGCGGATAATCCGGCAGAGCTTGTCCCCGCCGATGTTGGGCATGACCAGATCGATGAAGGCGATGTCTGGAGTGTAATCCTCCAGCACGTTGAGGGCCGCCAGGCCATCGCTGGCTGTCCTTACCTCGTGGCCTTCCTTGCCCAGGAAATTGCTCAGGAGTTTCAGGATCATCGGGTGGTTGTCCACCACGAGAATTTTTAAGGTCATGGCTATCCTGGTAAAGGTCTTTTGAGGCAACTTTCTATTTTGTATTGGTAAATGTCTCGCCTGTCAACTGGTATCGCTTGGCTGGTCAGCCGATGATCCAGATCGCCACCTCTTCGGCCATGAGCAGTACCCGGTCTGAAACACCTCGAAAGATGCCTTTCTTGATCTTCTCTCCCCGGCGGCCCATGACGATGGTGCCGAAATCATCGATCAGGGCCTGGCGCAGGATCTGACGGCTGGGGTCGATGCCCATGGAGGTTTCCAGCCAGAAGATGCGCTCCGCCGGAAAGCCGCCGTCAAGGAGGAGTTGCTGGGGGGCATGGAAAAGGCTGTCCGGTCTGCGCAGATTCTCTTCACACCAGGCCTTGCCCCAGACGGCATAGAAATCTTCCGGCTTGATTCGGGGATGACTGCCCAGCAGGGCTTTGGAGTAAAAGAGGGTCACTTCGGCGCAGGGGTTGTCGGTCAAGATAAAGGCCAGGTGGTCAATGGCCTTCAGGGAATGACTGGTGCCGTCCACCGGCACCAGGAATTTACAGGAGTTGACCTGGCCATCGATGATCCACAGGGGAACATCATGGCATTTTTCTAAAATGGTGGCTGAAACACTGCCCATGATTATCTCTTCCAGCTTGCCGATACCCCGGCGGCCAATGAGCAGGGCATCGTATTTTCCCTGCCGGGCCTCATGGATGATATCATCAGCCACGCTCCGCTGGGAAAGCCGGACAGAGGTGTGGATCTGTTCTTCGGCAAGGCCAAGCCGCCGGAGGGTGTCTGTGGCTTGCAGCATGTATTTTTTTTGGGCGGCCAGCAGCTTGCGGGTGGCCGGGCTTACGGTATTGAGCAGTTCCGCCTCGGTCAGCCAGTCCCGGGCGGCTGAGCCCAGGCTGCTGGCCGGGACAATCGCCAGAAGATGAAAATTAATATCTGGAAGCTGCTGGAAAAGTTGGCCAAGATAGCGGAGGGAATTGGTGCTGTATGGCGAGCCGTCAACGGCAATGAGGATTTTTTTCAGCATGCGGTGGCCTCCTTTTGCCATGAACTTATTTGATGATATCAAATAGGATGGACTCGGAACAAGTCAAAAGATGCTGCCTTTCGTCATTCCGGCGAAGGCCGGAATCCAGTATTTTCGGACAGTTGCAGCAAGGCTATCAGGCAAGATCGTTATGGTAACTGCAGGGGGCTCCGAGATAATTTTTCAGGGTAACGGTTTTGCCCAGGCTGGTGAGGTAGTTGGGGCTCAAAGGCACCTTGCCCCCTCCGCCTGGCGCGTCAATGGCGAAGGTTGGCACGGCCAGGCCGGAGGTGTGGCCGATCAGGGATTGCATGATCTCAAGGCCGGTCTCCACCCTGGTTCTGAAGTGGTTGACGCCTTGGGTCATGTCCGACTGGAAAAGATAATATGGCTTTACCCGGATCATGAGCAGGGCGTGCATGAGTCTGGTAATGGTCGCGGCGTTGTCGTTGACGCCTCTGAGCAGCACCGTCTGGTTGCCCAGGGGGATGCCGGCTCCGGCCAGCCGGGCGCAGGCCTTGGCCGCCTCGGGCGTTATCTCGTCGGGATGGTTGAAATGGGTGTTGAGGTAGAGGGGGTGATAGCGTTTGAGGATGGCGGCCAGCCGGGTGGTGATCCGCATGGGCAGGGTGCAGGGAACCCGGCTGCCGATGCGGATGATCTGGAGCGAGGGGATGGCCCGCAGGTTGTCCAGCAGCCAGATAAGGGTCTCGTCGCTCAAGAGAAGCGGGTCTCCGCCGGAAATGAGGACATCGCGGATCTGTTTGTTCTCGCGCAGATAGGCAAAGGCGGCCTGCATGGCCTCCCGGCTGGCCAGCATGCGGCTGGTGCCCACCTTTCTTTTTCTGGTGCAGAACCGGCAGTACATGGCGCATTGGCCGGTTACCAGAAAGAGAGCGCGATCCGGATAGGTGTGAACCAGATTAGGCACCGGTGAGCGGTTTTCCTCATCCAACGGGTCGATAAGGCAGATGCTGTCGTCCAGTTCCAGCGGATCAGGCACGGCCTGCCGCCAGAGAGGATCGCCCGGGGCCTTGATCAGCCCCAGGTAATAGGGGTTGATCCGCATCGGAAACCGTTCGCTCACCTGGTTCAAGGCCGAAAAATCCGCGTTGAAATGCCGACCCAACTGAGCCGGGGTGGTTATGCTGCGGGCCAGCAGGTTTTTCCAGGGTGTTGTCATCACAATCCGTAAGGCCGTAAGGAGAAAAATACTGGTCAGAATGGAGGCGGAAATGGTAAGGATTCAAGCTGACCTTACCGCTGGAAAACGATTGGGGGAACTATGAGTATTTTTGAAATTATCATGCTGGTCTGCTTTGGCGCGGCCTGGCCTTTTTCCCTGTCTCGCTCGTACCGGGCGCGAACCAATGCTGGCAAGAGCCTCTTTTTTCTGGGCGTGGTTTTATTGGGCTATATCTCCGGCATCATGCACAAGATTTTCTTCAGCCCCGATCCGGTGATCTGGCTGTATATCCTCAACGGGATCATGGTGGCTGGTGATATTGTTTTGTACTTTAGAAACCGGAAGCTCGAATTTCTGTAACCGGTCAGCAAGAGGATGCTGCCCATTCACTATACTCCATCGTGCCAAGCACTCGAAAACATGAAACGTAACCGTTCAGCAGTGCTGTAGCTGCTAGGAAGAAGTCTGCGACGTGTGCTAGTGCACATGAGCAGGCTGATGACAACGCAGATGCGGTGCTGCTGAACGGTTACGGAGTTACAGCTCCAGCTGCACCCCAACCTCGATGACCTGATCCGAGGGGATGTCGAAAAATCCCGCAGCATCCATGGCGTTGCGCGCCAGAAAGAGGAAAAGGTGCGAACGCCAGCGCCACATCTCCGGGTATTCACCGATGGAGAGTTTTTCCCGGCCCAGGAAAAAGCTGGCCTCTTTCATGTCCAGATTCATCCCCTTGCTGCGGGCCAGGTTGAAAATGGTGCCAATTTTCGGCTCTTCCATGAAGCCGTAGTGGGCGATGATGCGGTAGAGGCCCGCGCCCAGTTTTTCGGCCTCGATTTTCTCGAAATTTGGCACCCTGGGGATTTCTTCGGTGCGGATATTGAGGAAAACCACCTCGGAGTGCAGGATCTTGTTGTGCTTCAGGTTGTGCATCAGTGCGGCGGGGACAATGTCATGGCCCCTGGTCAGGAACACAGCCTGGCCGTTGATCCGTTGCGGTGGGTGGAGTTTGAGCATTTTTTTGAATTCATCCAGCTTCGGAGTCAGGCTGCGCATCCTTCGGCCAAGGATTTCCCGGCCCTGTTCCCAGGTCAGCATCACCAGAAAAAAGAAGCCGCCAATGGCCAGGGCGAACCAGGCGCCGTGGAAGAGCTTGCTCATGTTCGCCGCGAAAAAGGGAAGATCGACCACAAAGAAAAGGGCGGTGAGCAGCCCGGCGGTAAGTCGGCTCCAGCCCCAGCGCTTGCTGGCGACCACAAAAAAGAGGGTGGTGGTGATCAGCATGGTGGCGCTTACCGCCACGCCGTAGGCGGCGGCCAGCTTGCTTGAGGATTGAAAGCCCAGAACCAGGCCGATGGTGCAGAGCATCAGGGCCCAGTTCACCGGGCCTACATAAATCTGGCCCATGTGGGAGGACGAGGTATGGGTGATCCGCATCCGGGGCAGGTACCCCATCTGGATCGCCTGGCGGGTGAGGGAAAAGGAGCCGGTGATTACAGCCTGGGAGGCGATGATGGTGGCAAGGGTGGCCAGAAGCACCATGGGGATCATGGCCCAGTCTGGAACCAGGGCGTAGAAGGGGTGATACGCTTCCTCCGGTCGAACCAGCAGGAGAGCGCCCTGGCCAAAATAGTTCAGAACCAGGGAGGGAAAGACGAGTACGAACCAGACCCGCTGGATGGGGCGTTTGCCAAAGTGGCCCATGTCGGCGTAAATGGCCTCGGCCCCGGTAACTGCCAGGAAGACAGCGCCCAGGACGATGAAGCCGTGGATCTTGTTTGCAAGAAGAAAATTGATGCCGTGCCAGGGAAAAACAGCGGCCAGAACCTGTGGGCCGCGCACGATCTGGGCAAGGCCTAAGGCGGCAAGCACGCAGAACCAGAGGAGCATGATCGGCCCGAACAGGCGGCCTACCTTGGCGGTGCCCCGCTTCTGGATAAGAAACAGCCCGGCCAGGATGATAATGGTGGCCGGGATGATCCAGGCCTCCAGTACCGGGGTGATGTTTTGTACCCCTTCTACGGCACTGAGTACTGAGATGGCCGGGGTGATCATGCCATCGCCATACATCAGGCAGGCGGCAAAGAGACCGATTCCTACCAGGGCCCATTGGGGGGTGCGCGGTTTGACGTTTTTCGGTTTGATCAGGGCGGTAAGGGCCAGAACCCCGCCCTCGCCTTCGTTATCCGCCAGGAGGATGAAGCCGAGGTATTTGATGCTGACAATAAGCAGCAGAGCCCAGAAGATGAGGGACAAGACGCCGAGTACATTAGCGGCGGAGGCCGCAATGCCGTATTGACCGTGAAAACATTCCCGCATGGCGTAAAGCGGGCTGGTGCCGATATCGCCAAAGACAACGCCTAGGGCCGCAAGGGACAGGGCAGTAAGCTGTTTGTCGGGTGTTTCCTTGGAGGGGATGTTCATGCCGTTTTTTTCCTTTGCTTGTTAATAAACCGGCACTATTGTTGATTGGCTATCAAAGAGCAATAAAAAAGATGGTTGTTTTTTCTCTTTGGCCTGGTGGCACAGCTTACCAGGCAAAAAAAAACGGCCTCATTCCGCCTCTGCCTCTGTTGGCTGATTTATCTCGTCTTCTGACGGCAGCTCCTTTTTTTCCAGCAAAATCTGCTTCTTTTCTTCTTTCTTCTTTTTCTTTGCCAGCTCTCGTTGCCGTTTTTCGTATTGATAATTCGGTTTTGCCACGTTGTCACCATGTTGGGTTGAGGGTTGATTTATCCGGGGAATTCAGAATTCAGGAGTCAGGATTCAGAATACTGGCGTGAATACGCCCTCCTGAATTATTAATTTCGGCTCCTTGTGTCAGTTAAGGTTATTTTTGCCCCACGGCGCCGGGGTTCACCGCCTTAAGAAACACCCGCAAGGGGGCCGGGTAGCCTTCTACGGTCAGGGCCGGGTTGTTTTGGTCGAGGAAATCCTCGTAGGATTCAAAGGTCATCCAGTCTGTTTTGCGCTGTTCCTCGCTGCTCATGGGGTGGCTGCAAAAAATCTCCACCTCGGTAAAACCGGTGCGGAGAAGCCAGTTTCGCAGGCAGCTGGCCGTGGGCACGAAATAGGTGCCTGGCACCTTGGCGTAGCGTTCCTCCGGGAAAAGAGCCACCGGGGCCGCGCCCGGAATGGCCTGTGATTCTATAAGCAAAATCCCGCCCGGCTGCATGGCCGCCCGGATTTCCCGCAGCATCTCCACCGGCGAGATGCGGTGATAGATGATGCCCAGCAGAAAGACCACCTCAAAACAGGAGGGGAAGAGGGGGATATCCTCCACCCCCATCAGCTCGATGAACAGTTCATCGGCCCCGGCCATCCGGCGCAGGGTCTTGAAACAGTAATAATGCTGGAGAAAGGGCTCCAGGCCGATAACGCAGCGCGGTTTCTGCGGTAGCATGCGAAACATGTAGTAGCCGTTGTTGCAGCCGATATCTGCCACGATCTTGCCAGCGAGGTCGGGCAGGGCAGGGAGCAGCCGGTTCCACTTGCGCCAGCTTTGCCATTCCGCCTCGATCTCAACCCCGAAGACCTTGAAAGGCCCCTTGCGCCAAGGCATGAAGGCCCGCATCGCCTCATGCACCAGACGACGATCCGCCTCGCCCAGCTCAGCGGGCCTGCCGATGGTCACCGCTTCCTGGCTGAAATCGGTGAACTGGGCATGCAGATGGCGCAGGGCCTGATAGGGCTCGCGGAAACGCAGGAAGCCTTTCTTGGGCTGGGCCAGCCGGATGGCTGTTTCTGCCCGGCTGGCGCGGATGGCATCCTTGTCGGCGGTTTTCAGCAGGTCAAGATAATCACGCATAGTCTGGTGTTAGGCAAGGGCTATCTGTCTGTCGGCAGCTCGATCTTTCTACCTTCTTTCAGCTCCTTGTTCTCGCGGAAGAGCAGAAAGGTCTTGCCGATGATCTGGGCGATTCGGCTCTTGGTCTGTTTGGCCAGCAGCTCGGCAGCCCCTTCCCTGCCATGCGGGCAGCCGTCCTGGATCTTGACCTTGACCAGTTCGTGGGCGGTCAGCACTTCTTCCAGGGCGTCGAGGAGATTGTCGGTAAGACCATCCTTGCCGATCATGACCACAGGAGAAAGATGGTGTCCCAGGCCGCGCAGGTGACGGGCTTGCCTGCCCTTAAGATACAGATTTTTGCTCATGATTTTTCCTGATTAATTATCGTTGGTTAAGTTGTTAAGGTAATGTTCAGGTAACTGTTCAGCAGCGAAAAGATGCTTTCGGCATGATTTTAAAAGAGGTTGGAGATAATTCTGGAGCCGCCGATCCACATGCCGACCACGGCCCCAATGCTTGGCAGGGTAAAGGCC
>MGTC01000065.1:23126-32568 GCA_001799255.1 Deltaproteobacteria bacterium RIFOXYD12_FULL_55_16 | reverse complement strand
CCGGACGGTGGGGAAGGGATTGCTGTAACTCTAAAGTCCAGGCATTATAGTTACTGTTTTGATTTCTGTAATTGTACAAAAAAGTGCTATCGTTTTCTTTGAGCGATAAGTAATTTTTACGAAAAATCAAGATATTACGTTGTCTATTATGGTTCTAAACAGAGCAGGAGTCACCCCATGAACACACTCACTTACAAAGGCTATACGGCCAAAATTGAATTTGACCCAGACGACAACATTCTGTTTGGCAACATCGTCGGCATCCGTGACACAGTTGGCTTCCATGGTGAGACGGTGGCCGAACTTAAAGACGCCTTCCGGGAGGCGGTTGATTTCTACCTTGAGAGTTGCGAGAAATCCGGGCGTGTTCCCGACAAGCCATTTTCCGGTAAATTTGTCATTCGGGTGGAGTCCTCGCTGCACGGTGAGATTGTCGCTGCCGCCGTCAATGCCGGGAAAAGCGTCAATAAGTGGGTAGCCGACACACTTGCCACAGTTGTGCATGCCCATTCGTAGGCCAAGGACTACTATGCAGTGGGGGATGGTCGTCAAAAGGGGTTTCTTTCCCAATGGTCTTTCCCACAGCAGCTAACAATTGGGTCGACCAGACGGCGGGGAGCAGCGTTGCTCGTCGAGGGCAAAAAGAAGAAGGATACTTGCGCCCGAAAAACGCGCACAATCGTAATATCCTTATTTTACAGAGTATTTTTTGGGTAATGATTTTCTCTTGACAGGGGGAATATAGGATGCCCCCTTGAGTGGGTACTTGCCTGGCTCACTGATCTGGGAGGAGGACAAGCCGGAAACCAAGGCTGATGCTACGGTTGACCGGCTCGAACCAGTAGCGTTCCGCAGACCGGACGCGCCTCGGGTCGCTGAGCCAAGACCCACCACGAAAGACGCGGCCCGAGCCGAAAGACGGGCCACAAGGATCGGTCACAGAGCCAACAGGATAATTGCCATACCAATCCTGACACCACTCCCAGACATTGCCGTGCATATCGTAAAGCCCCCAGGCATTCGGTTTCTTTTGCCCCACCGGTTGGGTTTCCCTTCCTGAGTTTGGGCCATACCAGGCATAATCGCCCAAACTCGACTCCTCGTCGCCAAAGCAATAGGCCGTGGTCGAGCCGGCCCGGCAAGCGTACTCCCATTCCGCCTCGGTTGGCAGGCTAAGACCGGCCAAGCCTGGGGTAGCCCTTAATTTTGTAATAAACCGCTGGCAATCATCCCAGGTAACTTGTTCCACCGGTCGATCAGTGCCTTTGAATTTGCTGGGGTTATCCCCCATCACCGCCTGCCAGAGGGCCTGGGTCACTGGATATTTAACCATTAAAAAATCACGGCTGATCGTCACCTGATGTTTTTGCTTATCGCCCATCATAAAGGTGCCGGAAGGAATTGCACAAAACTCACTGCTGGTAACTCGTATGCCGAGGCCATCATGGACATCAAGTCGAATTTCATCCAGGGGATATTGCACCGTGCGGGTCTTCATAACCGTGCGGGTTTTCGTGCGCAGCTCAGTGACCGCCTTGCGAAAAAACCCACCGGGCGTGATCACCACCTTTTCCTGATAGGTTTCCTCAACCGGATATTTCTCTTCCCGCGAACGGGGCACCCCGCCGGGAACCTTGGTGGCCAGTATTATCCTGGCAGATTTTGCCCCGGCCTCTATCGCCCCGATTGCCTTGTCCAGATTCTGAACCACGGCCAGCATGTCGAGCAGCGGCCAGGCGCCGCCCTTGGCTAAAAATTCATCCAGGCGGCACACCCCTGCGTGCTTCTTCGCCTCTGGTGCATGCTCCCGCCAAAAGCTGATTTTATCGAGCGCCGCCTTGACCAGGGGTACAGACTGACGGTGTTTTTCCTGGCGGATGGCCTCAAGAAAACCACGCAGCTTCTCGTCATATTTCTGGAAATCACCATCACCGGCAGCCTTCAAGGCATAAAACCGGTCAAGGTCAATGGCCTTGCTCAAGACCGGCAGGGCCACCTCCACCTCACCCAAGGCCATCCGTACTTTAGCGGCCTGAAAAAAGGCCTCGCCCAGCCGGGGATGAAGCGCCATGGCCTGATCGGTATGGGCCAGGGCCTCGGTCATCCTGCCTTGACAGTAGGCGGCCCAACCTGCGGCAAGCAAGGCCCGGCCCGCATCTTCGGGATAGTCGGTCTTACCGTAACGGGCCGCCAGCAGAAACGACTCTTCGGCCTTGGCCAGATCAAGCAAGGCCAGATCGCCACCGGCAAAGCCAAGGCGCACGGTGCCCAGCAGCTGATGAAACCGCCATTCCAGCTTATACCCAGCCGAGGTGTGATCGCCAGCAATCGCCTTGTCAAGCTCCTCAACACACTCCTGATACAAGCCCTGCCGGAAGGCGTCACGGGCAATCTCAAAATGGTTGAAGGCCACGACCTGCACCGTGGTTTTGGCGATCTTGCCCAGTTCAACAAGGGTGTCGCTCATGTGACCCAGACTGGCGATAACCTCGCCGAAGCCCCAATGAAAGGTGGGGCTCAACTCGGAGATACCAGTGGAAATATGATCCAGGCTGTAAGAAAACTGTTCGAATTCCTCGTTGTGCGCCCCGGTAATACGAGCGCTGGAGGCAGCAAGCGCCTGGATATGCTCGTTGGCCAGGGCCTCATTTGAGGCGACAACCTCCCTGGTCTGACGCGACACCGCCAGCAAAATCCGCTGGGCAGGATCCTGCCCAGCTTGACTCGTCGCGCCAGTTATATCATCGGAAAATAATCTCGTTTGCAGGTAATCGGAATATGACAGGTTAGAATCATGGACATAATAACTCACCAACAATCCTCCTTATTATGGCAACCTTAATCCTATCCCAATCTTCTGCGCCTACCGACTCCAAGGGGGCATCATCTTTCAAGACGGTATTGCGCAGACCACGGCAACAATCCTCCCTATCCTCTAAAAAAGGGATAACCTTGAGTACCGGTCGGCCATGATCAGTTATAATCAGCTCCTCCCCAGGAGGCTCAATCTTGCAGAAATAATCTAGATTAGCATGATCATAACACGCGAACAAGGAAAACTTATCAAGCAACTTCACTTAACTGCCTGAAATTGCATATTTTCAGATTCAAGGCTGTTCACTGGCCCAGGCGGCTATAAACAGGTCAAAGCCCCGCTCCAGGCGCAGTTCGATGGTCAGGGCCATAAGGTCAAACTCCCCGAAGAAAGGCCGGAGTTTGACAAAATCCTTTTCCGTGGTGATGAGCGCCTGGGCCCCGTGTGCCAGGGCTGCCGCGACAAGGGCCTGCACCTCCTGGGCCGTATAGCCATGATGATCCTTGAATCCCTTGAACCCGGCAAGAGCAAAGCCCTCCTGCCGCAAGGTCTGGCGGAATGAGTCCGGGTTGGCGATCCCGGCAAAGGCAAACACTGGTATTTTTCGGGCCTCGGCAAGGGTGCAGGCCTTGCCCTGCCTGCTGTGCCAGATCCCGGCAGGCAGATACTCCCCGGCAAACACCGGGGTCTCAGGAAAGGCACCCTTGAGCCAGCGCCTGAAATCCTCCGCTTTTGCCCGGTTGCTGTGGTCAACCCCGGTGAGGACAAAGCCATGAGCCCGCCCCAGGGCGGAAACCGGCTCCCGCAATTCACCGCCGGGAAAAACCCGGCCATTGCCAAGAAGCGTTCTGGCGCTGAACAAAACCAGATCAAGGTCGCGTTGCACGGCAAGATGCTGGAAAGCATCATCCATAACCAGGCAATTCACGCCGAACTCGTCAAGCGCCTGCCTGGCAACCCGCGCTCTTTCAGGGCCGGTCAGTACCGGCACCCCGGGCAGCGCCTCAGCCAGCAGGAAAGGCTCATCTCCGGCCAGCTCCGGCGAGAGCAGCACCCTGGCGCCATCGGAAACGATATTCACCTTGCCCGCCGCCTTACCGCCATAACCGCGACTGACAATGCCTGGCCGCAGCCCCCGGTCGAGAAGCAGGCGGGTCAGATAGCGCACCATGGGGGTTTTGCCGGTGCCTCCCAGGGTGAGGTTGCCAACACTGATAACCGGCACCGGCAAACGCTGGGAGTAGAGCAGGATATTTTTCCGGTAGAGAAAGGCGCGCAGCAGCATGACCAGGCGGTATGCCGGCGAAAAAAAGCGGCCAAGCAAAAAGAGGCTGGAAAGCGACGGCTTCATCCCCTGCCCTCCTGCGCCAGCACCCGGCGAATCAGGGCAAGATGCGCCTCGGTAACTCCGCGCCGGGCGGCAATCAAGCCCTGCGCCTGTCGCCCGGCGCGCTCCCGCTCGGCAGGATCGGCCAACCAGAGAGAAAGCCCGGTCCAAAGCTCAGCTTCATCGTGAACCTGCCTTGCCCCGCCCACCGCCAGAAGATCGCGGCTGATTTCAGCAAAATCCTCCATAAATGGCCCGAACAATACCGGCTTGCCATGCCCTGCGGGTTCCAGCGGATTATGGCCCCGCTGGGGCACCAGGCTGCCGCCGATAAAGGCCAGATCGCCCAAAGCGTATACCGAGGCCAGTTCCCCCAGAGTATCGAGGATCAACACCGAACCCTCTCCCGCAAAGCCGCCCGAACGACTAAAGGCCGAAAGGCCGCGCCGGGCCGCCATAGCCGCAAGCTCGGCCCCCCGCTCCACATTGCGCGGGGCTACGACCAGAAAAAGATTGGGAAAGGTTCGGGTAAGCTCAGCAAAGGCGGCAAAGATGAGTTCTTCCTCTCCTGGGTGGGTGCTGCCAGCCACCCAGACCAGGGCCTGGGCCGGAATCTGCAAGGCGGCCCGGTCAAGCCCTTGTTTAATGCCGCCCCCGGACAGGGCTGCGTCATATTTGAGATTGCCCAGCACCATCAGGCACGCGGGGTCAACCCCCAGCTGCCGCAGGCTGAGAGCGTCCTGCTCCGTCTGCATGGCCAGGGTCTGAAAGGAATTAAACAGCGGCCTGAAGAGCCAGGAAAACCTGCGGTACCTGACCAGCGAGGCTGCCGAGACCCGGCCATTAACCAGGAGGCTGGGGATATCACGCCGACGCAGCTCCCCCAGGAAATTAGGCCAGAAGTCAGTCTCCACCAGAACAAAGAGATCAGGCCTTGCCCAGGAAAGCAGGCGTTTTACGCTCCAGAGCAGATCAAAGGGAAAGGGGAGGAAACAGTCGACCTGATGGCCAAGAACCGCACGGGCAAAAGACTCCCCAGCCCGGGTGGCTGAGGAAAAAAGAATGATTCCCAGGGGATAGCTCCGGCGCAGCTCCTGCACCAGATTCCGGGCAGAAGCCACCTCGCCCACGGACAGGGCATGCACCCAGATACGGGGCCGACCCTCCGAAGATGCGCCACCTGGACTATCCCCCAGGGCGCAACCCAGGCGCTTGCCGACTCGATTGCGATACTTGGGGGTCAGTATAACTTTGACGAAAAGAAGCGGAGCGAATACAATCACCCCCACCGTCATGAACAGATTGTAAAAAAAAACTGGTGCCATATCCATCATGAACCTGATTTTACTCCATCCGCAGGAACTTAGCGAGCAGCGCGTCAGCTTAAGCGGACGCCGCGCCGAACACCTCCGCAAGATCCTCCGCAGCACAATCGGAGACCGCGTCCGGGTAGGCGTGCTGGGCGGCCTGCTCGGCACCGGCTGCATTCAGGAGATGAGCAGCGACAGCATCGTGCTCCAGGTGCAGCTCACCAGCGAACCGCCCCCCTGCCCGCCCACCGACCTGATCCTGGCCGTGCCTCGCCCGATCATGCTGAAACGGGTTCTGGCCCAGGCGGTCTCCCTGGGCGTGCGCCGGATATTTTTACTCAACGCCAACCGGGTTGAAAAAAGTTTTTTCAGCTCGACCCTTATCCGCAACAACGATTTTACGGAACCGCTGCTCTTAGGGCTTGAACAGGCCATGGACACCAGACTGCCGGAGATCTCCGTTCATCCCCGCTTCCGGCCCTTCGTGGAAGACCTGCTGCCCGAACTGCTGAACGATTGCCCGATCCGGCTTCTCGCCCACCCAGAAGGCGAACAAAGCATGGCCCAGGCAGCCGGAGGCCTGTTGAACCAACGGGCGGTTCTGGCCATCGGCCCGGAAGGAGGCTGGGTTGATTTTGAGGTAGAACGCTTCAAAGCGCAAGCCTTTGCGACCTTCAGCCTCGGCCCCCGTATCCTTCGAGTTGACACCGCAGTCCCGGCGCTGCTCGCTCAACTCAGTCTGCTCAGGCAAACCTCTGCCGGGCCCGCGCCACCAGCATGGTCAGCTCCTTGAACCCCAGGGCATAAAGCGTAAGCCCGTAAACCGCGCTTCCCGTTGCAATAGCCAGGGCAAGCGCAGCAACGCTTACCATAAAACTGCTCTGGGCAAGAGGGACAAAGATCTGCACCCCGGCCAGCCAGAGACCCATGGCCAGCGAGGCGCAGAGAACCCTGCCCAGCCCGGCGAAGAGATAACGCAGGGAATACCCGGCGAGTTTTCGGTACAAGACCAGGCTCAGGAAAAGAAAATTCAGGATCATGGCCCCGGAGATGGACAGGGCAAGAGCCTTGTGCTGCAAGAAGCCGATGGTAAGCCAGACCAGAAACACATTGACCGCCATGGTAAGAAAGCTGCCCATTACCGGATACCGGGTCTCATCCAGGGCGTAAAAGACCGGCACCATGATCTTGACCGAGGAATAGGCAAAAAGCCCCACGGCATAACAGGCCAGCGCCTCGGCGGTTCTCGCGGTAGCCAGGCTGTCAAAGCTGCCGTGCTGGAAGATAACCCTGGTGATGGGTTCGCCCAGCAGGATCAAGCCCAGCGAAGCGGGAATGGTCAGGGAGAAGGCCAGGGTCAGCGAGGAGACATAGGTTTCCCGCAGGTTGGCCATGTCCTTGAGCGCTGCATACCTGGCAATCACCGGCAGGGTCGCGGTGGAGAGCGCCACCCCGAAAAGCCCCACCGGCAGCCAGAACAGGCGAAAGGCGTAACTGAGCCAGGAAAGGCTGCCCTCGGCCAGGGAAGAGGCAAAGTAGGTGTTGATCAGCACATTGATCTGCAGCGGCGCAAGACCAATCACCGCCGGGGCCATGAGTTTCATGATCCGGCGCAGGCCGGGATGACGCAGATCAAGCTGCGGCATAAAGACGAACCCGGCCTTGAACAGGGCGGGCAATTGACAGACCAGCTGCAACAGCCCGCCGATCAGGGTGCCAATGGCCATGCCCACGATAGGCGGCTGGCCGAAGCGGGGCATGAGCCAGGCAAAACCTAAGCCGCCAACGATGGAACCCAGGTTGAAAAAGCCTGCCGCCAGGGCCGGGACAAAAAAACGCCCCCTGGTGTTAAGTATCCCCATCACTACGGAGGACAGAGAGATAAAGATCAGAAAGGGAAACATGATCATCGAAAGAAGGCTGGTAAGCGCGACCTTTCCGGGAATCGACTCAAACCCGGCCTCGACCATGAAACCGACGATCTGTTCTGAAAACAACACCCCCAGCAGGGTAAGGCAACTGAGCAGAATCCCGACAAAAACCAGGACATTACCCGCCAGGGCCCAGGTCGCCTTTTCTCCCTTGTTGGCTTCATAATCGGAAAAAACCGCGACAAAGGCGGCGCTCAAGGCGCCTTCGCCAAAGAGATCCCGCAACAGATTGGGGATACGAAAAGCCACCACAAAGGCGTCAAAGGCAAAGCCCGCCCCGAAAAACGTGGCGAAAACCTGCTCCCGGATCAGCCCCAGAACCCGGCTGCACATCACCGCCACCCCGACCGTCCCGGCGGATCTGGCTATTTTCCCTGTATCCTGGGCGGGTTTTTTCATAAAAATTACCAAACCAATAAACTGAGGCGGCCTTGTTTTTACCGATCAAAACACCACCTCGGTAACTGTTCAGCAGTGCCGCAGATGCTAGGAAGAGGTTGGCGAAGTGTGCTTTCGCACATAAGCCAGCCGATGACAACGCAGATGTGGCGCTGCTGGACAGTTACCAAAATAGCAGGTTGCCGGGGAGAAGACAACAGCCATTCCGATTAGCTGCTTGACTTCACTGGCTTTTTCTTACTACTATGCAAACGGACTTCAACCTGCCTGAAGGAGACAGCGCATGACCTCATACACCGGCGGCATACTGACCATCAGCGACAAGGGCGCACGCGGAGAGCGGGAAGACACCAGCGGCCCGCAACTTCAGGCAATGCTCCGCGAACAGGGCTTTTCCGTAGTGGCCTATGCGATCGTCCCGGACGAGATCACGATAATCCGGGAGACTCTGCAAAAATGGGTGGATGAAGACAACATCGACCTGATTTTAAGCACCGGCGGCACCGGCGTTTCTCCCAGCGATCTCACCCCTGAGGCAACCAGGCCGCTTCTGGATCGGGAAATCCCTGGCATCGGCGAGGCCATGCGTCAGGCCAGCCTGCAAAAAACCCCCAATGCCATCCTTTCCCGAGGCATCGCCGGCATCAGGAAAAACAGCCTGATCATCAACCTCCCCGGCAGCAAAAAAGCGGCGCGGGAAAATCTGGAGGCCGTACTCCCCGCCTTGCCACATGCCATCTACAAGATCAAGGGCGGTAGCAAAGACTGCGGCAGCTGAAGCCGCCGCAAAAAAAGGCCCACAGGAAAAACCCGTGAGCCTTGAGCAGAAAACTATCCAGACAAAGCAGACTCAGCCGCAATCAACCTCAACCGCCATGGTATCATTTTTCTTCATGGCGTCAATCTCCCCGATCAGATAAGGGGTCTCACCCAAGGCGATCAGCTGCTGCATACAGTCAGCCACCTGTTTTGCATCAACTGCCACCACCATCCCAATGCCGCAGTTGAAGGTGCGGCACATCTCAAAGCCGGAGACCTTCCCATTTTCCTGGAGAAAATCAAAGATCGGGAGAACCGGCCAGCTGTTCTTATTAATCACCGCCTTGCAGCCATTGGGCAACACCCGTGGGATATTGTCAATAATGCCGCCGCCGGTTATGTGCACCAGCCCTTTTACCCGGTAGTTTTTTACCAGATTAAGCAGAGGCTCGCTGTAGATCCGGGTTGGGCGCAACAATTCCTCGCCCAAGGTGCAGCCGAACTCGTCGATCCGGTCATTGACGCCAAGCCCCATCTCCTCAAAACAGATCTTGCGCACCAGAGAAAAGCCATTGCTGTGCACCCCGCTTGAGGCAAGGCCGATCAATTTGTCGCCGACCCTGATCTCGGAGCCGTCAATCAGCTTCTCCCGCTCGCAGATACCGACCACAAACCCAGCGATATCATAATCCCCGGCCTGATACATTCCAGGCATCTCCGCCGTTTCTCCGCCGATCAGGGAGCATTTGGCAATCTCACAGCCCCTGGCAATGCCCTTGACCACGTCAACGGCAACCCCGAGATCAAGGCCGCCGGTGGCAAAATAATCAAGAAAGAAAAGGGGATGGGCGCCGCAGACGATGATGTCGTTCACGCACATGGCCACCAGATCTATGCCGAT
>MGTC01000065.1:21193-23029 GCA_001799255.1 Deltaproteobacteria bacterium RIFOXYD12_FULL_55_16 | reverse complement strand
AACTTGCCCCCGCCCAGGGCAAACAAGCCGCCAAACCCGCCGATGCCGGTAAGCACCCCGGGACGGAAGGTCGAGGCGACAATCGGCTTGATGGCATCGACAAAGGCGTTGCCCTTATCGATATCAACCCCTGCTTCCGCGTAACGAGAACTCTCTTGCTTGGTCATAATCGTCTTCATTAACCCTGGATGTTCAGTCTTATAAAAAAAAATCGGCCTGTGGCCAATGGCGCTGCTGCGTGATTTTTCAAGAGCGCATCTTTAATTGCCATGCCTGAAAAAGTCAATCAGTTTTCCTGAAATCCATGGCAAGCACAAGGGGCGGGCGAACTCACCATCCCCCTTTTAGCCCCCCCTCATCAGTGCAAAGTGTACCCTGTTCTGCCGAACAAACTCAAGCGCATTCCATCCTTGGCCCATGAATTGCGCAACCTGCCCATGCCGACCCCGATTGGCGCGAAAAATCACCTGCGTGGTTGACCTCTCCCGCATTGTGCATTATTGTCGGCAATAAAGATTTTACTGAAATACCTGAGTCGACAAAATAATAAAGTCCGGGCTCGAAGCGACAGTAAACCGGCCAGATTACCCCCAATGACACCAGAGGCCATGCGCCTGCGGAGGATACACCATGGACATCGAACGATGCATCAAACTTGCCAGCGAAGAACACTCCTGTCCCTATTGCCAGGAACGGCTTTCCTGCTGCGAGGCCCCGCCATTTCATATCGGCGATGGCCTGGGCTGGGGCTCAGATATTCTGTTCATCTGCCTCAACAATAACTGCTCCATCTTCGCCAAAAGCTGGGAACAATTTGAGGAACGCTATGGACACAGAGCTTCCTGCCGTTACATGCTGCTTCCCGGCGAGGATGTCGGCATGACCATCATGGTAGGCGGCGCCGATGCCTTTACCGGCTCGATCATTGATCTTGCGGCCATCAGTAAACAAAACGAACGCCACCATAAAGAAACAGCATATACCGAAGACCTGGAAGGCTGTGTGGCTAAAGGCAATCTCACCCCGGCCCTCTGTCTGGTTCTTGACAACTCGGCAGATCTCGCCACACGCAAACGGGCCTGCGAACTCCTGATAGACCTGAACAACCTCGACTGTATTGATCCGATCCGCAATCACAGGTTCATCCATGGCGAGATCGAGATGCAGGCCAATCGGGCCATAAAACAGCTGCTACAAAACAACCATCGGCAGGAATGCCCCTATTGCATGGAGATTATCAAGTCTCAGGCCAGGATGTGCAAGCACTGTGGCAAAGAGTTATAGAGTCCTGCCCTCTCTGACTTTGCCCTTGCGCAACAGAAAGCGATTGATTATATAGGGTGCGTTGGTTTCGGGAGGATATCCCAATATGGTGAGCGTAGCTCAGCTGGTGGTAGCACCGGGTTGTGGCCTCGGAGGTCGTGGGTTCAAGTCCCATCGCTCACCCCATAAAGTAATCCAGCAAGGTCAGCTAAAGAACAGAAACCCGCTCCTTAAAAAGGAAAGCGGGTTTTTTGTTGTCCATTGCCTGCCAAAGAAAAACCCGGCAATCCTGAAAGAGGAGTAAGCAGATGGCTCTGAAATTGAGAAAAACGCGGCGTGGTTTTCTTCTCAGCCTGGGCTTCTGTCTCGCCCTGCCCGGCTGGGCCGGAGGCAGCCAGGGTCTTGAAGATCTGGTGGAAAACGGCGGCCTTCTTGTCACCAGAAACGGGGCCACCATTTACGAGCGCAATCAGGACAGCCAGTTCATGCCGGCCAGTGTGCAGAAGATCGGCACGGCCCTGGCCGCCATCCAGATCCTTGGCAAGGACTACCGCTTTACCACCCGTTTTTACC
>MGTC01000065.1:0-21174 GCA_001799255.1 Deltaproteobacteria bacterium RIFOXYD12_FULL_55_16 | reverse complement strand
CCCTCTGCTGGTTTCCGAAGAGGTGGCCCTGATTGTGACCGCGCTCCGTGGCCACGGTCTTTCCTCAATCCGCAACCTCCACGTTGATGACAGCGCCTGCCTGCTTGAAAACGGCACCGATGGAGCCAGCAGCACCCTGAATCCCTACGATGCCCAGAACAGCTGTCTGGCGGTGAACTTCAATACCCTCAATCTCCGCAAGGAGGCGGATGGCGGGGTGCAATCTGCCGAGGAGCAGACCCCAACCCTTCCCCTCATGCGGGAACTGGCGCAAGGGCTAAGGCCCGGCACCCACCGGATCAACACCACGGCCACCGGCAACCAGAGCCTGCGCTATGTTGGCGAACTCTTCGCCGCAATGTTTAAAAAACAGGGAGTGGCAGTACGCGGGGAGATTATCCCCGGCCCGCCGCCAGACGGACTCAAGCCGCTTTATGAGCATACCTCAAGCAAGACCCTGCCGGAGGTGCTGACCGGGCTGCTCAAGTATTCCAACAACTTTATCGCTAACCAGCTCTTCCTGGCGATAGGCGCAAAAGTTTACGGCTGGCCAGCCACCTGGGATAAGGGACAACGGGCCCTGGCCGCCTTTTACTCTAATGAGCTTGGCCTTAACCAAAAAGATATCTTTGTCCGCGAAGGATCTGGACTCTCCCGGCAAAACCGGGTGACGCCCAGGGCCATGCTTGTCATCCTGGAAGCGTTCAAGCCCCATGCCGCCCTGCTCCCCTTGGAAAACAACTGCCTGCGCAAATCCGGCACCATGACCGGAGTGTACGCCTATGCCGGGTATTTCCCTGGAGAACACGGGCTGGACAGCTTTGTCCTCATCCTCAACCAGCCAAAAAATACCCGGGAGCAGGTGCTGGAACTTCTTGCCGCCATGCACGAGGCCAAGGGGAAACGCAAGACCGGCAATTTGTTGAAATAACAGGCAGGCGTACTGGCAACAGCTACTTGTGTTTTTTATGGCAGACCTTGGTGAGACGATTCACCTCTGCGGCATATTCACCAGCTTTGAGAATCTCTCCCTTACGCGCGCAAGCCAGGGCTTGCCGCAAGATCGTAAAACAGGCAAGCCACTCTTCCTGCCAGAGCGGCTCCGAAAAAACCGTATAGTCAGCAAAGGCGGAGACAAGAGACTTCTCTTCAGCAGCAGTGGGGAGTTCTCCCTGTTCCAGTTTTCTCTGAACAGACTTCCAGATGTGGCTGATTTCTTTTTTCACCTTCTTTCCCTCCGGCGGTCGTCCCTTCAGGCGCAACTCCTTATCGTTTCCGGATTCGCGGCCTTCGGCCAGGGGTTGTCTCTGTTTATGTGCAGCCATAATCTCCTCTCCCAAGATCTCACATCTTCTCGATTCGCTCAATTTTACTTCTCAGTTCTTTTACCTTAAGAAAGAGGGGATCCTTTTCAGAGAGGTATTTAAGCGCCTGATTGAGGTGATAACGGGCCGAGGCGCTTGAGCCATCATAATATTGGGACAGGGCGAGATTATAGTGGCCAAGGGCCTTGTTGCCAAGAGTAGCCCTGATTTTGCCAATCTCCTGATAGAGTTTCGCATAGGTTGACAGACGTTCGCTCAGACGTTCATAGATGAGAACCGCCTGCGCCGGCTCTCCGGCCTGTTGCAGCGCCTTGGCCAGATAGTAAGTATTGTAAGGCTCGTGGGGATCCAGTCTGTTTATTTCCTGAAATATTTCCAGGGCCTTTTTGGTCTCTCCTGCTTCAAGTCTGATCCGGCCCAGATCTGTCTTGAGGATATGTCTATCTGGAAAACGGGTTATGACTTTCAGGAGATTTTCTTCCGCTTGCTGATAATCACGGTTGGCCAGATAGACTTGGGACAGGCCGAAGAAAACCATGGGATCACTCTGCAAAACGCCTGGATCCTCGGCCTTGCTTTTCAGGATGGGCAGAAATGTTTGGGTGTCACGGGTAAGCGCCTGTATCCGGTACTTGAACCTCTGGTAAGCAAACTCATCCTGGGGTTGGATCTTTTTCTGCTGATCCTGCTGGATGATGTCTTCAATATAACCGATTCTGTTTTCCGGCTCCGGATGGGTGAGAAGATAGGTGGGCACCTGTTTCCGGTGATAACGGCTGACCCGGCGCATTTTCTTGAGCATGTTCACCATGTCCGCCGGGTCACGTTTTTCTTCTTTCATCCATTTGTATGCCAAACGATCCGCTTCCTCTTCATCTTCACGGCTGAATTGAAGATTCGCGGTAAGTCCCCCCGCCATGGAACCGGCAACAACGGCCTGGGCAATAGCCCCCTGACCGAGGAGCAACCCCGCCAGCATCAGGGCTGCGGAGGTGGCATTAACCTTGCCCGATTTGCTGATCCGGTCGGCGATATGACGGCTGGTGGCATGGCCGATTTCATGGGCGAGAACACTGACCAGCTCTCCTTCGGTATCACAGATTTCGATAAGGCCTGAATGGAAAAAGATCAATCCGGACGGGGCGGCGAAGGCGTTGAATTCCTTGTTGTCGATGATGAAAAAATGATAGTCAAAGAATTGTGGCCCGGCAAGCTGCAGGGTCTGTTGACCAAGTTTTGTTACATATTCGGTCAGGTCAGGATCATCAAGAAGGGTAAACTCTTTGTGGATAATAGACAGGAGCTTTTCGCCAACCTCCCGTTCGTCGCCAACGCTGAAAGCCAGAGCCTGGGTCGGGTAAAAGCGGGCCGCAAGCAGATTGCCGAACAAAAAAACAAGGCAGATAAGGTATGCGGTGAGCTGCCGGAAGGTTTTCTTATAGTTCATGTGAAATATTCAGAGACCCTGCACAGGGAACTTGCTTGATTCCATTTTCAGATATTAAGTTACATATTAATGATAATCGCTGATTTGCGCCAGCATTTGTTCCACTCTGCCAGGCTTAGCAGGTCTGACCGGCAAAATGAATCGTAACAAAATAAGCAGCGTAATGTTTATTTCCTAACGGCTCCTAATCCTGTATAGAGAAACCTATGCTGAAAGAACTCATGATCACCAATCTTGCTCTCATCGAGAAACTGCATGTTTCTTTTGCCGAAGGGCTCACGGTTCTTACCGGCGAGACCGGAGCCGGAAAATCCATCATCCTGCAGGCCATTCATCTGCTGGGAGGCGGCAAGGCCGCCGTTGCCTGGATCAGAAGCGGAGCGGAGACGGCAACGGTTGAGGCCCTTTTTGAGCTTAATCCCAGACAGGGGCTCATCCTGGAAAAACTGGCGGAGATGGGCTGTGAACCAGAGGCCGAGCTGGTGATCAAGCGGATTATTTCCCTGAAAGGTTCCAGCCGTTATTTCATGAACGGCTCTCTGGCCACGGCCAGGACAGTGGGCGAAGTGATGGAACAGCTGCTCAGTGTGGCCAGCCAGCATGATCACCAGCAACTCTTGCAGCCACGCAGCCATCTTGACTGCCTTGACGCGATTGGCGATCTCTGGCCGCAGCGGCTCATTGTTTCCCAGAGCTATGACAAATGGAGGGCGGCCAGCCAGTTATATCAGGAACTTGTGGCCAGGGAGCGCGACAAGGAACAACGGCGTGATTTTCTCGCTTTTCAGGTCAGCGAAATCGAGGAGGCTGCGGCCAGACCAGGAGAAGACGCAGCCCTGATTCTTGAGCGAGACAGATTGCGGGCCGCCGATGAACTGATCGGCCTTGGCAGGAAAAGCTGGCATCTTCTGGCAGAGGCGGTCAACACCCCCCTCTCCGCAGTGCGGAAGAACCTGGCCCAGATGGCTGCTTTTGACCAAAGCCTTGCCGGGCTCGCCGAGGAGGTGGCCGGGAATTGCTTTCAACTGGAAGACCAGGTACAGGCAATCCGCAACTATGTGGAGGCTCTCGCCAGCGATCCGGCGCGTCTTGATGTGGTGACCGCCCGCCTTGATCTGTTGCAGCGGCTTAAAAGAAAATATGGCCACGAGCTTGAAGCGGTTATCACCTTTGCCCAGGAGGCGAAACAGGAACTGGCGGAAATAGAGGCGCTGGACGAGCGGCTGGCCGACCTTAAAAAAGAGGTGCTGGAAAGCGAAAAAGCCTTAAGCGAGTCGGCAGCCCTGCTCTCCAAGGCCCGTCAGTCCGCAGCTCAGGAACTGGCCGAGAGGATCCGCGCCTCTCTAGCTTCTCTCTGTTTTGAACAGGCGGTTTTTGAGATCTGTTTCAAGGGGGAGCAGGGCCAGGGCTTGGGGGCCATCTCCAGACTTGGCTGGGATCATCCTGAATTCATGTTTTCCGCCAATCAGGGTGAGGAAGCAAAGCCCCTGACCAAGGTCGCCTCGGGCGGAGAGCTGTCGCGATTGATGCTGGCCTTGAAGACGCTTCTGGCCCAGAAAGATCAGGTTGACACGGTTATCTTTGATGAGATAGATGCCGGAATCAGCGGCAAGGCGGCCGAGGCGGTGGCCAGAAAGATCCGGGAGCTGGCCGGACATCACCAGGTTTTTTGCATTACCCATCTCCCGCAGATCGCCTCTCTGGCTGACGAGCATTTCCTGGTGCAGAAATCCGTGGCCGAGGCCCGCACCAGAACCTCGATTATCCCCCTGACTGCGGATGGTCGGGAGCATGAGCTGGCCAGGATGCTGGATGGAGATTCCGTCAGCGAGCAGACCCTGGCCTATGTGCGCACGCTCATGGCACGAAAGAAGGTGGCTTCATGACCCGCGCGCTGGCTCTTTTCTCCGGCGGGCTGGACAGTCTCCTTGCCTGCCGGGTAATCGCGGCGCAGGGGATCTCGGTGCAGGCGGTCAAATTTGTCACCCCCTTCTTTGGCTATGAACTCCTGGCCAAAGAGCAGGAATATGCCCGGATGGTTCGGGAGCGCTACGGGATTGAGGTTGTCCTGCGGGATGTGAGCGAGGCCTTCTTTACCATGCTGCGCAACCCTGCCCATGGCTACGGCAAGAATTTCAACCCCTGTGTCGATTGCAAGATCCTCCTGCTTAAGGAGGCAAAAAGGCTGCTGCCGGAATTCTCCGCCTCTTTTCTGATTACCGGCGAGGTGCTCGGCCAGCGGCCCATGTCCCAGCGCCGCGACACCCTGCGGGTGATTGAGCGGGACAGCGGTTGTACCGGCATCCTCCTGCGGCCATTATGCGCCAAAACCCAGGAGCCGACCTTGGCCGAGCGCGAGGGGCTGGTAGACCGGGAACGTCTCCTTGCTTTCAACGGACGCGGGCGGCAGCCGCAAATACAACTGGCCAAAAGTTTTGGCATCACGGATTATCCCCCGCCTGCCGGAGGCTGTGTTCTTACCGAGCGTGAGCAGGCAAAACGGATTGCCTGGTATTATGCCCGCTATCCCAAAGTCAGGCTTAACGATATCCGCCGACTCCTCTTTGGTCGTCATTTTCAGCTGCCACATGGCGGCTGGCTTGTCCTGGGGCGCGATGAAGCTGAAAATGCGCGGCTTGAGGCGCTGCATGACCCGGCTGATTTTCTGGTATATATGCCGGAGTGGTTCGGGCCAATGGGGGTTTTACATGCTGCTGGGCATGCGGACGATTTTGCCGCAGCAGCCGGGCTGGTGGTTCGCTTCGGCAAAAAAATGACTGGGGCCTCAGCCAGGGCAGAGGTGTTGTTCACTTCAGGGGAAGAAGAACGCCGTCTGCTGGCCGAGCCTCTTGCCGATGAAATTTTTCAGGGCTGGTCTCTGGCCCATGCAAGCGAAGGGCCCGCAAGTGAGACTACTGTCGGCAGGCCTGAGTGAATTTTCAGGTTTTTTGTCGCTTGCTGAAAGGGAAGGCCTTGACACTTTCAGGTAAAGTTGATAGATGCAGAGCATTGTTACAAAATACGGAAATATCGTTATCCTGCAAGGCATAACGCCAACGTAGCTCAGTTGGTAGAGCAACTGATTCGTAATCAGTAGGTCCGCGGTTCGATTCCGCGCGTTGGCTCCAGAAACAGCAATGGTTTCCGGTATTGACCGGAAACCATTTTTGCGTTTATAGCTGAGTTGAGCAATACTGGGTATCAGCTAACAAGAATCAAGCCGCGCCTCAAAAGGGGAAGCAGCCAGCTTGCCTGTCTCAGAAAGGAGATTGCAAATTTCATGGGCAAAAAAATCTTTACCGCAGTTTCAGGCCTCATCGTCCTGCTTATGCTCATTTCTCTTATCCCTCAAGAATCACAAGCCCGCGCTGGCGGCGGTCGTTCCATGGGGAGCCGGGGCTCGCGCAGCTTTGCGACGCCAGGTGCGCCCCCCTCCAGTCCGTATCGGCAGGGGGCATCACAACAGACTGCCAGGCCGTCTAGTCCTCCACCCTATCAAGCCCCCCAGCCAGCGGGAGGCGGATTCTTCCGCAATATGGGCGGGGGCATCCTCGGCGGGATTGCCGGCGGATTGCTGGGCGGCATGCTCTTTCGCAGCCTTGGCCTTGGTGGGATGGGTGGCGCGGGCGGCGGGGGAATGGGGATCTTTGCCCTACTGCTGCTGGGTGGTATTGCTTACCTGATCTACCGTTTTATAAAAGGCAAACGCGAAGCAACACCTGCCCGCCAGAATGTTTATCCCCTGGATGATTACCGGGAGCCTTCCAGGTATCAAGCGGCAAGCCAGACGCCAATCTCCCCGGCTGACGATCTGGCGACTGGCCTTGCCCAGATCAGACAAGTCGATCCCTCCTTTGACGAGCAGCGCTTCACCGATCAGGTTATGGATATCTTCTTCAAGATCCAAAGCGCCTGGATGAACCGGGATCTTCTCCCTGCCGGGGCATTACTGACCTCAGAGATCAGGCGCACACTTCAGGATGATATCGACCGGTTGCTCAAAAACAAACAAGTCAATCACCTGGAAAACATTGCGGTGCGTAAAGTTGAGATTGTGGAGGCCTGGCAGGAGTCTGGCCAGGACTACATAACGGCTCTGCTCTATGCCAATCTGCTGGATTACACTACTGACGACACGACAGGGCAGATAGTTGAGGGAAGCAAGACCGAACCGGTCAAGTTTGAGGAATACTGGACGGTTACCAGACCTGCGGGAAGCAAGCAGTGGCAGCTTTCAGCCATTGGCCAGAAACAGGGGTAATTTTAAACGCCGGTTGAGGCCCTAACCCGGAGGAGATTGAAGATAAACTTTTTTTATTTGCGGAACATTTTTTATAAATGTATCAACAAGTTTTGGGTCAAAATGTATTTCCCGCAGACTCCGGATTTCATCTACTGCATCCTCGAAACGCCAGGCCATTTTGTATGGCCGCACCGAGGTTAGCGCATCAAAAACATCACAAATTGAGGTAATCCGGCTGGCCATCGGAATTTGCAGGCCAGCCAAGCCCAGCGGATAACCAGAGCCATCCCACCGTTCATGATGGGTAAGAGCGATTGCCTGCGCCACCTGCAAGAGGGTGGATTTGCCTTCGCTCAATAAATTGGAACCTGCCTGACAGTGTGTTTTTATGACCTCAAACTCATCACGGGTGAGCGGCCCTTGTTTCTGCAGAATCGACTCCGCTATTCCCAACTTCCCCACATCATGCATGGGCGCCGCATGGGACAACACCTTGTTGGCATTCTTGCTCAACCCTGATGAGCTGCCGAGAATGGCGCAATACTGGCGCAGCTTTTTTATGTGAGAGCCAGTGTCCCCATCCCGCAAAGCCGCCGCCTGCATAAGGCGGGTAAGCACATCCAGCTGGGACTTTTTGAGTTCCCTCGTGCGTTCCTCCACCAGGGCCTCAAGATTTTTCTTGTGAAACTCCAGATCGCCCTGCACCTCAACAAGGGTTTCTTCCAGCTGCATCTCCTTGCTGACGTCAATCAATGTCCCATAGGAAATTATGACCCGATCGTGGGCATGCACCTCAATTCTGGCAATATCCTTGAGCCACAACGAGCGGCCATGGACCTTGAACTTGTAAACCGCATCAACCCCCCCGCTGCGTTCCGCCATGCGCCGCATCGATTCACGCAAGCGCTTGATCTGCGCCTGGTCGCGAATAATTTTGTCGATTGCGGGTGGATTTTTCTGGATGCGGTACAGACAACGACTGAGGATATTATCCCGGATGAAAGCCACCGCCATTTCCGGGGTATGAAAACCAAGCAGTTCGTACAATCTTGCGCCAGCGTATTCATACCAGATATCCCCTCCATCCGGCAACCAGGCTGCAATATAGGGAATTACCGGGCATCCCAGCTTCTCCAGGGCCGTAAAATTGGCAATGACAGAAACGAGGGTTTTTTTCAACGTGTCGCTATACGGCCCGGAAAGGATCTTCCCCGCATATCTGTCCCGGTTGAAGGAGGGAGGAATAATTTCAGTCATGTCGATACGATTGAGACAAGAAGGCCACCTTTAAGCGCGTAACAAAGACGCTTGCATGTCCGGCAAAGATAACGCGATAAAAATCAAAGGCCACGAAGCCACTCTCCCTGCAGAAACTAATTACGGGCATGGATTATAGACCCTTGCCTGAGACTGCGCAAGACAGAAGCTGTTGGGGCAGGGCCGACTCTTGTTGCCAGAAAACTCACCGTCGGCCTACTCGTTGTTAGTTGATTACTGCCCACAACTTAGACCAACATAAGAATTGCCTTTTAATCTAAAGTAATCGAAATTTCAAGAACTGCCAACACAACTGAGCCTCAGGTGAAATGAAATATAGTGTTTTTCCAAAAACAGAAAAGGCCCTTGGTTTCTACCGGGATAATACTTTTTGCCGCCAACTCAGTTCCAGAAACCAGTGGCTGCGTCATCGTATTTTCAATGCCCTCCCATGTGCATCCCGCCATTGGCGAGAGATTTAATAGTGGCCAGGTTGATTTCGGCATAGGTCTTAATGATGCCGCCGTTGGCTTTTTGAAATGCTTCCGCCGCAGCCTGCTCGGCAAAGGGGAGCAATTCCTTGCCCATTGGCCCCATGACCCTGCTGCCAACCACATAGCGGGCAGCCTTGCCGTCAATCCATTTGCCGCTGCCAAAATCCCTGACCCAGACCGCCGTCACCTGAGAGTTGTTTCGACCCGGCGCATACTGGCCAGGGTTGAGAAGAAAACTGAACATGCACTTGCCGCCGTCAAAGGCTGACCCTGTGTGGTCGGTAAAAATAATCTGGGTCTGCCATTGTGGAAAACGATCCGGGTACATGCCGCAGACAGGGCAGCTCATTTCCCCGGTGATGACGCGAGGGGCCAGGTCTGTTTTCTGCTCAGGCCCTGCCGCCCTTGCAATTGAGCCGATCAGCAGGATCGCGACTAGCAGACGAAGGCTCATGGAGGTCATGCGGTTTTGTCTGAATATAAGCTTCATTTTCTCGGCCCCTTCCTGGTTTTGTGGTCGTTTTTTCATGTTGCTGAGCAAGGGTGATCAGCAACGCTTGTTTTCAGCTTCAGCAACCAAAGAAACACCGCAACATTTTCACCTGCGAACTCAGAAATATTTTGACATAACCTCTGTTTTTTTACGACAACAAATTCACGCGGCAATCTTAACAGTTGCAACAACGCAGTCATAGTCTTACCATACTTATCTGCGTCTCATTCCGGGATAGAACAACGGCAGCAAAGAAAAACCGAGGGCTTCAGATGCATCTCTCTCCCCAGGCAAGCGCTATTCAGCCAGATATAAAACCACATCTGGCACCCTTGCTGGTGGGCATTTTTACGGCAATCACCGGCGGATTCGTCCTCTTTGGCTGGGCGCACGAGATCACCATCCTCAAAAGCCTCAACTCCGCCTGGGTCTCCATGAAACCCAACACCGCTTCAGGCTTCATCCTTGCCGGGCTGGCGCTGATGCTGACCGCCTTCCCTTTCTCCCCTTCGGCCAGCCGAGCCTCTCGCCTTTTCGCTCTGCTCTTCGGCCTTATCGGCCTGCTGACACTTGCGGAATATCTCCTGTCATGGAACCCAGGCTTTGACCAATGGCTGTTTCCCGAAGCGGCGGGCACCGTCGGCACCTCCAGCCCAGGCCGCATGGCGCCTGATACAGCCTTATGTTTCCTGCTGCTGGCGGCAAGCCTGATTCTCTCCTGGAGCCAAAAAAAGACTCTCCTGATTACCGCCGTAACCCTCAGTCTGCTGGTGGCAATCATTGTTCTGGTCGATCTGTTTTGTCATCTTACCAACCCCTTCGACATTGTTGGTCTTTGGGGGTTGACGGTCATGGCGGTGCATACCGCGATCCTCTTTACGATGCTTGGGCTGACTCTTGCCTGGGGCACCTGGCCAAGACAGATCTCGGTCTGGTCTCTCACCGGCAGAATCGTCAGATCATTTGCCATCTGGACCTTGATTCTGGCCAGCTCGCTGGCCTGGAACCTTCGACGGGAAGGGGTGGAAACTCTAAACTCGGCCATCGATATCGCCCGAGCCAGCATCCAGAAGGATCTCTGTTTCCGCAAATGGGCAACCTCTCACGGCGGCGTTTATGTTATTGCCAGCAAAAAAACCCCGCCTAACCCCTATCTCAAGGTTCCTGACCGCGATGTGCTTACGACAACCGGCCTGGCCCTTACCTTGATGAATCCGGCTTACATGCTGCGCGAGATGCAGAACAATTTCAGCGACAATTACGGCACCAGAAGTCGCATCGTCAGCCTCAAGCCCCTGAATCCTGATAACGACCCTGATGCCTGGGAGGCCAGGGCCTTGACCAGTTTTGAACGAGAGGGAGGGAAAGAGTTTATCCAGATACACCAGCTGGATGGCGATTCGCATC
This sequence comes from Deltaproteobacteria bacterium RIFOXYD12_FULL_55_16, assembly GCA_001799255.1. Classification (GTDB taxonomy): domain Bacteria; phylum Desulfobacterota; class Desulfobulbia; order Desulfobulbales; family Desulfurivibrionaceae; genus Thiovibrio. Next base: position 10,508 of record MGTC01000065.1, on the reverse strand, counting down.
TGCGGATGATGGTTCCTTTTATTGTCGAGACAGGCTGCCTCAAGTGCCATGCCGACCAGGGGTACGCGGTAGGCGATATCCGTGGCGGCATCGACAGCTCTGTGCCCCTGGCCCCTCTGCTTCGCAAGCAGCAGGAGGACAGCGCCAGGATATCGCTGGCCTACTGCCTCATCTGGGCCTTTGGCATGACGGGGATAGCCCTCTTTTACCGCCGCGAACACCGGCTGGAGATCGCCAACCTTCAGGAAAAGGCCTTCTCCGCCTCGGTTATCAACAGCCTGCCTGGCACCTTTTATGCCTATGAGGATGGCTTGCGCCTGATTCGCTGGAACAAGAATCTTGAAGCCATGTCCGGCTATTCTGCAGATGAACTGTTGGGCCGCCACCCCTTGTCCTGGTTCAGCAACAAAGACAAGGCGCGCGCCCAGGCAGTGTTCGACACCGTTGCCGAGACGGGTGAGATTAAATTTGAGGCCGAAATTGTCTTCAAGGAAAAATCGGCGCCGTTTCTATTGACTGGTTCCTGGTTGATCCTCGGAGACAATAAATACCTCATCGGGGTCGGAATTGACCTCAGTGAACAAAAAAGGCTGGAGGAAGGACTGCGTCAGGCCCAGAAGATGGAAGCAATGGGGACTCTCTCCGGAGGCATCGCCCATGATTTCAACAACATCCTCTCGGCGCTGGTCGGTTATACCGAGCTGGCCTTGATTCAGACCCAAAACAACAAGCCCTGCCATAAGGAGCTGGCCGAGATCATCAAGGCGACAGACCGGGCGACAAAACTGATCCACCAGATTCTTATCTTCTCGCGTAAACAGGATCCCGAAAAACATCCCCTGCAAGCCTCCTTGATTGTCAAGGAGGCCTTGGAACTGTTGCGGGCAAGTATCCCCGCCACTATCGAGATACGTCAGGACATCCAGTCACAGTCAACAATCCTGGCCGACTCCACCCAGATCCATCAGGTGATCATGAATCTCTGCACCAACGCCTCCCACGCCATGCTGGAGGGGGGCGGGGTGTTGAGTGTCACCCTGAAGGATATTGTTGTCGAACAGAAAATTATGGATGGCGGCACCGAAATCGACCCAGGCCACTATGTGCTGCTCACGGTAAGCGACACCGGCTGCGGCATGGATCAGAAGACCTTGACCAAGATCTTTAACCCCTATTTCACCACCAAGGCCGTAGGCAAGGGGACTGGCCTGGGGCTGGCCGTGGCTCACTGTATTATCAAAGGACATCATGGCCTGATTACGGTCTGCAGCGATCCTGGCCATGGCGCCACCTTCAAGGTCTATCTGCCCGTCAGCACAGAAAAAGCTGCCCCTGCCCTGGAGACCGCTGATGCAGCCCCGCCCGTAACAGATGCGCAGGAGCGGCTAATGTTTGTTGATGATGAAAGCGCTGTCTGCGAAGCAATGAAGACGATACTGACCCAGGCTGGATATCAGGTGAGTACCTTTGCCAATGGCCTGGAAGCCTGGCAGGCCCTGTCCCAATCCCCCGCAGACTGGGACGCCTTGATCACCGATGTCACCATGCCGGAAATGACCGGGGATCAACTGACAGCCAAGGCCTTGAAGCTCAGACCCGAACTGCCGATCATCCTTTGTTCGGGATACAGTGAGATACTGGATGTCACGACCAGGAAGGATGGAGTATTCGCCCTCCTGCAAAAGCCTGTGAGTAAAAATATCCTCCTCGCTACAATCGCTAAGGCCCTGGGGAAGAGCGCGTAATAAAGCCTTAACTGAGCCTCTTACTTTCCCGGGGGATACTTTTGCAGCTTTCGTTGCAGGGTTCTTCGATGCAGGTCAAGTTTCTTGGCGGCCAGGGAAATATTGCCCTGGCAATCGGCAAGCACACGATTGATATGTTCCCATTCGGCCCGGGCCAGAGAAGGGGCCGAAAACTCATCCTGATCCACGGTCAGGGCAAGCTCCGGATTTCTGGCAAAGGCGCCAATAATATCGTCCACATCCGCCGGTTTGGGCAGATAATTGAGCGCGCCAAGCCGTACCGCCTCTGTGGCCGTGGCAATGCTGCCATAGCCGGTAAGCACCACGATCTGCATCGCCGGGTTGCTTTCTCTGGCCGCGACAATAAGCTCCAGCCCGGACTTGCCAGGCATTTTCAGGTCAAACACCCCCAGGGCTGGCCGCTGTTCGCCAATAATCCGCAGGGCTTCGACAAAATCGCCGGCCATGAAAACCATGAACCCCCGTTGAGTAAAAGCTTTTGCCAGACGCGTCCGGAAAAGCTCCTCGTCATCAACCAGAAGAATCGTCTTATCCATGAAACACCTCGGGCGCAGTAGCCTTGATCTGTTGCAGGGCGAAGAAAATCGTCACCTTTGAGCCCTTGCCCGGTTCGGAAATCAGGGTTAGTCCACCGCCGAATCGTTCAGCTGCCGATTTTGCCAGGAAAAGCCCCAGACCCAGACCCTTGCCCGGTTTCTTGGTGGTGAAAAACGGTTCTGCCGCCCGGGCGACAAGCTCCGGGGCCATGCCGGAACCATTATCCGTAACCTCAATATAAAGCCGCGCGGCGTCCTGTCGGCATTCCACCAGAACCGGCGCGCTCGGCCCGGCATCCAGGGCATTTTGGATCAGGCCCCGGACAACACGGCACAGGGTACGCAACGGCATTCTGACCAAAAGCCCGCTGGCCCTGTTGCTGTAGTGTATCTGGTTTTTCAGGTGGCCAGGAAAAGAAGGGAGGATATTTCCCATAAGCTCGTCAAGGGAAAAATCCGTAAAGGCATCACCCAGGTGCTCACCGGCATCGGCGGCCAGATGAAAGAGGATGTCCTTGCACCGCCTGACTTGATCGCGAATCAGGGTAACATCGGCCAGCAGCTCCGGAAAATTTCCCTGGTTGTTCTTTCTCAGGGCATGGAGGATCTCCCCGGCTGCCACGGCAATGGTTGACAGGGGGGTGGAAAATTCATGGGCCGCCCCAGCGGCCAGGGTGGCCAGCGAGGCCATTTTTTCGCTTTTCGTTTTTTCCGCCTGCAGGTCTGCCAGGGTTTTCTGGTGCCTGGACAGGGCCTCTTGAATCCGGCTGACAAAAAAAACTATAAAAAACGCGGTGATGGCAAAGGCTACCCACATCCCCTGGAGGTGAATCTTCAGGGGGTCGCTCATGGCTTTCAGCAGCCCCGGCTCCAGATGACAGGCTTGACTCAGGCTGCCCTCGCCGGGCAGAAAGAAAAGCGCGGCATAGCAGGCAAGGGTAAAAAACGCCAGGCTCCATGACCAGCCAGGCGGCATGAGAATGGCGCCCAAGGTGATATGCACCAGATAGAGAAAGGTGAACGGGTTCATGGGGCCGCCGGAATAGTAAAGAAGCAGACTGAGCAGGGCGGTATCCAGGAACATGGCCAGAATGAAAATCTGCTCGGCCAGAGGTGTTTCTTTCCTTTTTAAGAACACAAACAGGAAATTGGTGATAATCTCAAAGGCGAGGATACCGGAAATAATCAGGTAAGGGAGATTGATTTCAAGAAAAAAGAAGGCGATCAGCGCCAGGAGAACCTGGGCCGCCACCGCTCCCCAGCGTAAATGCAGCAGCCAGGGGAAGGCGATTCTGACCGGGGCGGAGTCTTTTTCTTCTCCAGCAGAATTGCGATGCGGGACGGCAGTATGCAAAGAAGGCCTCTCTTAATTGTGGAAGTTAGAACTTTACGTGGCAGGAGAGGGAAAGGCAAGGAGGAAATCAACCGCAGCGGCGTTGCTGATCCTGAGGCATTCGGGAAGAGGCGCTTGCAAGCTTGGGCAAGGGCTGGTAATCTGCCGTCCAGTATTTTTTCACTTCTCATCTCTTTCCGGGGGAGCAGGCATGGCGCGGGAACAATGGGGCAGCAAGATCGGGGTGATCATGGCGGTGGCGGGCAGCGCCATCGGCCTGGGCAATTTTCTGCGTTTTCCTGGGCAGGTGGCCCAGCATGGCGGCGGCGCCTTCATGATTCCCTATTTCATCGCCCTCCTCCTCCTCGGCCTGCCGCTGATGTGGATCGAGTGGACCATTGGCCGCTTCGGCGGCGGCTTCGGCCACAGCACCGCGCCGGGGATGTTCCACTCCCTGTGGGAAAAAAACCGGTTCATCAAGTATTTCGGGGTAATCGGCATCTTCGGCCCGATTGTCATTGCCCTCTATTACATCTATATCGAATCCTGGCTGCTGGCCTACAGCTTCTTCGCCCTGACCGGCAGCTACGAGACCTGCGCCACCAGCGAGATGATGCTCTCCTTTCTTCGCGGCTACCAAGGGCTTGAACAGAATCAGTATTTTTCCAGCCTGTGGCCGGCTTACTCCTTTTTCCTGCTCACCTTTGCCCTTAACGGAGTGATTCTTTACTTCGGCGTGCAGCGGGGGATCGAACAGGTCTGCAAGTACGGGGTGCCCCTCCTGCTGATCCTGGCGATGATTTTGCTGGCCCGTGTTTTCCTCCTGGGCACCCCGGATCCGGCTCAGCCGGAAAACTCGGTGCTGGGCGGGCTTGGCTTCATCTGGAACCCGGACTGGTCAGCGCTGACCAGGGCCAAGGTCTGGCTGGCTGCGGCAGGGCAGGTATTTTTCACCTTGAGCTGCGGGATCGGGGTGATTCTCACCTATGCCAGCTATCTTGGCAGAAACGATGATGTCGCCCTCTCCGGCCTGACTGCCGCCTCAGCCAACGAATTTGCCGAGGTGGTTCTTGGCGGCAGCCTGGTGATTCCTGCCGCCTTCGCTTTTTTCGGGGCCAGCACGATGACGGTTATCGCCCAGTCAGGGGTTTTCAACCTGGGCTTCGTCACCATGCCTTTGGTGTTGCAAAAGATCGCCCACGGCAATTTCTTTGGCTTTATCTGGTTTCTACTTCTGTTCATCGCCGGGGTGACCTCCTCCATCTCCCTGGCCCAGCCGGCCATCGCCTTTCTCGAAGACGAATTCAACCTGAACCGGCGGCAGTCGGTGCTGGGATTGATGACCGCCATCTTTCTCTTCTCCCAGCCAGCGATCTTTTTCCTTGGCCGAGGCGTGGTGGACGAGATGGACTTCTGGGGCGGCTCCTTCTTCCTGGTGCTTTTCGCCACGGTGGAAACCATCCTCTTCGGCTGGGTCTTCGGCATGGATCGGGCCTGGTCGGAGCTGCACACCGGTTCAGACATCACCATCCCCCGTTTTTACCGCTGGATCATCAAGTACGTCACCCCGCTTTTCCTCCTGCTCATCCTGGGATCCTGGCTGTTTCAGGACTGGCTGCCGGTACTCTTCTGCCAGGGAGTGCCGGAGGAAAATCTCCCCTACATCATCGGCACCCGGCTGATGCTGTTTACCCTTTTCGCCGGGCTGGCCCTGATGGTTCGCTGGAGCTGGCAGCGGCGGGCGGTTAATTCAGGAGGCGGCTATGACGATTAACGGCTGGATCTTCATGGGCATAAGCTGGACGGCGATCATCGGACTTTTTGTTTTCTGCCTGCGGCGCACTCTCAAGCTCTGAGTTTTTTCCATAGAGAAAACCATATCAGCGCTTGGGACGACATTGCCGACAAGACCGAGGAGGCATTAAACCTTGTAGTCTCCCCCGAATAGCCCTTATTGGCAAGAGAAGAGAAGCAGGGTGATTATTCCACTAACGCTCTGACTCGGGCGAGGGCCTCTTCAACAACGAATTCTGGGGCCGCCTCGATGATCTTCCCGTTTCGTTGCTTGAAGTCAAGCATCCGCATCTGGTTGCACAGCACCACGCCCAGAGTCTTTGTTCCCGCGCCAGTCATCGAGACCGTGAAGCCATTTTCTCGGGCAAACTGGCCTCCCTGGGTGATCGGCGCAACCAGCGCCAGGCCAAAGCGATTGAAACCTACCACTGTCAAAACAAGAACATACCGCTGCCCCTGTTGTTCTTTGCCCAGTGTCGGATCAAGGTTAAGGTGCAGGATATCTCCGCGATCCGGGATCCCGCGCTTCACAGCACTTCCTTCCCGACCGGTTTAGCGTTGAGCCACTCACCATCCTCCTGGGTCAGGGCCATGTTTTCGTCGTTGCACTGGGTCAGGAGTTCGGCGAGGGTGTAATGGGGTTTGACCTTTGGCGCGACCACCATCTTGCCATTCTCCACATTCAGATCCACCAGACTCCCAGCCCCCAGGTGCATCATGCGCAAAATCTGCTTGGGCACAGCCATGACGACCGACCCTCCCAGTGTTCTCAATGTTACGGTTGACATATATGGCCTCCTCTACAGGTATGTTACACATATATATAACATTGAGCCAAAAAACAAGCGGACAAATCTACCCCCGCGCTTGCCTTGGCCTTGCAAAAGCATTACGGCATGATTCGCCGCACCACCTCCCCTGCCGCCTCTTCAACCTCCCCCAGCGCCCCGGTAATTGCCAGACCAGCCCGTTCTGTTTTTCTAATCGCGGTGGAATCCGGAAAGCAGGCAAGGGGCGGCTGACCAAGGGCCTCGGTCAGAAAGGCCCGGTCGTCGTCATCCTGCACCAGATTGCCCACAAAGAAGATGCTGGGGATGCCTGAGTCCTCGGCGAGTTTCTTGATCTTGAGGGCGGTGCGCACCCCTGATTTTGAGGGAATCACCACGATCAGCAGATGATCCACCCCGGCGATGGTGCCCCGGCCCAGGTGTTCCACCCCGGCCTCCATGTCAAGCAGCACCACCTGGGAAGGGGAAAGGAGCAGCTTGGTCAGCATTCTTTTGAGTACGTTGCTTTCCGGGCAGGCGCAGCCGCCCTTGGCGGTCTGAATGGCGCCCAAAACCATGAGCTTGATCCCGTCTTTTTCCACGATAAAGCGGGCCAGCAGATCATCCACCTGAGGGTTGATGTTATAAAAGGGCGAGCCATCCACCTTGCCGGAGCGCGCAACCAGCAGGTCTTTCATCTCGGCGATGGGGGTGATTTTTTCGCCCTCGGCAAAGCCAAGGCTCTGGGCCATGTGCGGACTGGGGTCAGCATCGATGACCAGCACCTCCCTCCCCTGTTTCTGGAGATATTTGGCCAGCATGGCCATGATCGTGGTTTTGCCGACCCCACCCTTGCCGCTGATTGCGATTTTCATTGGCGATCTTTCCCCTTTTCGTAATTTTTATGTTCCGCGCCATCCCTTTTTGCTGCGGGAAAGAAGCAGGTTCGAGTATATTCCGCTTGTTTATATTCAACAAACTAATCAGCCCATGAAAAACTGCAAAGCAAAAAAGAGAAGGACAGAAGAATCATGGTTACCCTCGGAATTGAAAACCTGCTTGCCGCTCCTCCGTCCTCCCTGGCCGGAAAGAGGCTGGCCCTGCTCTGCAATCAGGCCTCCACCGATCGGCGCCTTTTCCACAGCCGCGATCTGCTGCTGGCCGCCTTCCCAGGCCAGCTCACCTGCCTGTTCACCCCCCAGCACGGATTCTTTGCGGAAAAGCAGGACAACATGATCGAGTCGGAGCATATAATTGATCCGGTCAGCGGCCTGCCGGTCTTCAGTCTCTATGGCGAGGTGCGGCGGCCCACCGCCGCCATGTACGAGCATTTTGATGTGCTGCTCGTTGATATCGTTGATGTGGGAACCAGGGTTTACACCTTTCTCTACACCCTGGCCTACTGCATGGAAGAGGCGGCCCGCCACGGCAAGAAGGTGGTGGTGCTGGATCGGCCCAACCCCGTGGGCGGGGAGGCAGTCGAGGGCAACCTGCTCAAGGATGACTGCCGTTCCTTTGTCGGACTTTTTCCGCTGCCCATGCGCCACGGGCTCACCTTTGGCGAACTGGCCCGCCTGATAAACATTGAATCCGGCATCGGCGCGGATCTTGAGGTGGTGCCCATGCCCGGCTGGAGGCGGCGGATGCTTTTTGCCGACACCGGCCTGCCCTGGGTCTTTCCCTCACCCAACATGCCGAACCCGACCACCGCCCTGGTTTATCCGGGGCAGGTGATCTTTGAAGGCACCAACATCTCTGAAGGCCGAGGCACCTCCCTGCCCTTTGAGCTGTTCGGCGCTCCGTTTCTTGACTGGCAGACAGTCCTGACCAGCATGCAGGGCCTGCCCCTGCCGGGTTGTTTTCTCCGCCCCCTGGCCTTTGAACCCACGGCCAACAAATGGGCAGGGCAGCCCTGCAAGGGCTTCCAGCTCCATGTCACGGATCCGCAGGCCTTTCTACCCTACCGCACCTCCCTGGCCCTGCTGCAGGCCTTCATGCGCTGCTATCCAGAACAGTTCGCCCTGAAGCCCCCCCCCTATGAGTACGAATTTGAGCGAACCCCTCTTGATCTGATCCTGGGCGACAGCGCGCTCAGGCATCAACTGGCGGCAGGCACGGATATTCGTGAGCTGGAACAGGGCTGGCAGCAGGAGCTTGATGGTTTTATCGTAAACCGGCAGAAATATTTCCTCTACCAGTAGCATGCTGAACGAAGGCGCAAGCCAAGGAGCAGGTGACAATGTTTGGTTTTTCATTCCGGTCAGCAAAAAAAAAGACTGCCCATAACCAGAAGACGGGAGAGTCCCAGACCCAGCACCAGCAGGAACGGGATCAGTTTCAGAAGGTACTCCAATCCTTCAAGTCCTCCCGTATCGAAGAACGGCTGAAGGTGCTGGATATCTTTCTCTCCGTGGAAGGACATCTGAGTCTGACCGGGCTGGAGGGGATCATCAGGGCACAAAGACCGGAGCTGCTGGATCGTGAATTTCTCAAGGAAACCATGGAGATGTTCTGCCAGTTCGGCTTTGCCCAGAAACAGGTATTTGAAGCACAGGAAGCGGTTTACGAACACCACCATCTCGGCATGCATCACGACCATTTTATCTGCACCCGCTGCGGCAGGATTCAGGAGTTTGCCAACCAGACCCTGGAAAGGCTCCAGCACGAAATCGCCGACCAGTTCCAGTTTCACCCGCTTCAGCACAAGATGGAGATTTACGGACTCTGCGCCTCGTGCATGGCGCAACGGAAACCGGCCCTGTCTTTGCAGTATGCCGCCAATGGCGAACAGGTGCGGATCGTCTCGATCATGGGCGGTCGGGAGGTACAGGTCAGACTGAACGATATGGGGCTTGCCGTGGGGTCATGCCTTGAGATTGTCAGCAATCATTCTTCCGGGCCTCTCATCGTAGCAAGCAAGGGGACACGTCTGGCCATCAACGCCAGTCTGGCTAAAAAGATCATGGTGGCACATGCCTGCCGTCATAATGATGAGTAAACCTGCGCCGGTGCGCCCTGCCCTGCCAGCTTCCCGCTTGGACGCCAAGCTGGACAGTGATGTTTTTTTTAGGATCACCCCGGATAATAGTGTAGGATATTTTAAAAATTAACTGCCTTTCCATTCCCCTTGCTTCCAGGCGGGGATAAACATCATCAGCTACCGTTTTATTGCCTGCTGTTTGAACGATTACTGACAGGGAACTTATGAAAGTTGAATATCTGAACCCTTTCATCCATGCTACCAGAAATGTCCTGGAAACCATGGCCAGAACCAAGCTGACCACGCAGAAGCCCTACCTCAAGGAAGGCGCGACCACCTACGGCGATGTGACCGGCATTATCGGCATGGCCTCGGAGGTGGTTGAGGGCAGCATGACCATCAGCTTCCCCTCTGCCTGCATCCTGCAGATCGTTTCCCGGATGCTCAAGGAAGCGCCCAAGTCCGCCATTAACCATGAGATTGTTGACGCGGTAGGGGAGATCACCAACATGATCTGCGGCGGGGCCAAGGCGGAATTCAGCCTGCTGGGCTTGAACTTCAACCTTGCCACTCCAACCATGGTCACTGGCAAGGGACTGGAAATTCATCATCACGCCAGCGAGCCGATCATTGTGCTTCCGTTTCAAGCGGACTGCGGCACCTTTGTGCTGGAGGCAAACCTGGCCAATAAAAAATAAACCCTCAGCCCTCAGCCCTCAGCCTTATAAGCCCCATCTTCTGTTCCCTGGTCATCCTCTTGATCCGACCTTCCCGCTGTGTTGCTTTGGCCCTGGAGTCGACCTCCTCAGCGTAAACCAGCTGCACCGGCCGCCGCCCTCGGGTGTATTTCGCCCCCTTGTCCGCAGAGTTGTGTTCTGCGAGTCTTCGTGCCAGATCTTTGGCGATCCCGCAATAAAGGGTGCCATCCTGACAGCGAACCAGATAGACAAACCAGGCGGACGAATTAGGGAGGGGAACCGCCATCAGCCCCCAGCCTTTTTTGCCTGCCAGCCAAGACGGATAAGCTCTGCCAGCACCAGCTCCCGCTGATCGCCCTGCACCTCGATCACCCCGTTTTTCACGGTGCCGCCGCTGCCGCAGCGCTGCTTGAGCTGCCTGGCCAGGGCGATCAGTTCGTCCTCGGCCAAGGGCAGGCCAGTGATCAGGGTCACGCCGCTACCCTTGCGGCCCTTGGTTTCCCGCGAAACCCGGATGATGCCGTCGCCCTTGGCCGGGGCCTTTTTGCACCCAGAGGGTATAAGTTTCGTTTGAGCAGGCAAGCTGCTCAACTCAGCTTTGCACCCAGAGGGTATAAGTTTCGTTTGAGCAGGC
>MGTC01000064.1:37446-43606 GCA_001799255.1 Deltaproteobacteria bacterium RIFOXYD12_FULL_55_16 | reverse complement strand
TGTTCAGAGGGCATAGCCTCTGAACCTGTACCTTGCCCTTAGGGCAAGGGTTTCAACATCGCACTAAACAAAGGAAGAACCGTGCCCAATCTCAAGCAACAACTCGCTGATATCAAGCTGCTCATGCAATACGCCGTCCCCCCGCCTGAGCTGGCCACGGCTGCCGCCCTGGTGGAAAAACACAGCACAGACCGGGTGAGCCTCAACATCTTTCAGGCTTTTTACAGCTATCTGCCCGAAGGTCTGGAAGATGCCATCGCCGTCCTCCGTCTGCTGGAGCGCAGACAGGGAACCTTCCTGATCTGCGCCAGCACTACTCTGAGCGATTATCTTTACCTGGCCACCAGCGAACAGGCCGAATTTCTTGGCCTCCTTGCCGAGGGCATCTGGGAGGAGGAGGTGCTGGCCTTTTTTAACCTTGAAAATCGTGAGGCCTTTTTCAAGAAATACGCGCCACTGACCAAGTTCCCGGTCTATGTGCCAGCCCATCTCCACCACGATCTCTGTCCATTCTGTCATGTGGCGGACGGAGAAATCCACACCCTGGGCTGTCCGGTGGAGATCTGCCCCTGGTGCGGCGGGCAACTGACCTCCTGTGCCTGCCGCTTCACCCGGCTGGGGAAAGCAGACCTGACCAGCGAAGGTCAGCTTGAAGAGCTGCTGACCCTGCTCAACAAAAAGGGCCGGGTTCCCTTCTCTGCTGAGGAACACCGCCCCGCTTATCCCCTCACCCCGCTTGATCTGGAATAAAGAGTGCTGAGGGCTGAGTGCTTAGTGCTACTTTAGCGTTTTCAGATACTTGTAAAACGGCGAATCCGGCGAAATCACCAGCTTGGTGTTTTCGCCCATGGTTAGCCGGTAGGCGTCCAGGGTCTTGGAAAAGGCGTAGAATTCAGGATCCTGATTGTAGGCCTCCGCATAAATTTTGGCGGCTTCGCCATCGGCCTTGCCTTTGATCTTCTGGGTCTCGCGCACAGCCAGGGAACTGACCTCCCGCAACTCCCGTTCGAGCTTGCCGAGGATCTCCGATTTCAGCCCCTCGCCGGTGGAGCGCTTTTCCGCCGCGATCCGTTTGCGCTCGGAAATCATCCGTTCATAAACGCGCTGCTGCACCGTGTCGATATAGTTTACCCGCTTGAACATTACATCCACCAGCTCGATGCCATACTGGGGCGTGACCTTGGAGGCGGCGGCATGGATCAGGGCCGTAATCTTGTCCCGGCCATAGAGGATCTGCTCCTCCTTGCCCACCGGGCCAAAGCCCATGGCTTCCGGATCCCAGTCCGAACTGCGGATGATTTCCACCAGGTCATTCTTATTGACCAGATCCCGAACCGTGCCGTCAATAATATCATCGAGGATGGTCTGGGCCCGTTTTTCGTTGTTGACCGCCTGCAAAAAAACCAGGGCGTTGGAGATGCGCCAGCGCGCCGTGACATCCAGATAGACAAAGGTCTTGTCGTTGGTAGGGATCTGGTTCGGATCCCCGTCCCAGATGAGAATCATCTTGTCAAAAAAAGTCACCTCCTGGATAAAGGGGGTCTTGAACTGCAAACCAGCCTCAGTAATGGGCTTGCCCACCGGTCGGCCAAACTGGGTAATCACCGCCTGCTGGCCCTCGGGCAGGATAAAAAACGCATTGGCCAGAACCACCCCCGCCGCAACCACCACCGCTATCACCACCCCACGCAATATTTTATTCACTGGCTTCCCCTGTCTGTTTTCTTAAACGGAGTGAGTTCCCTGTCGGGGAGTGTTGTCGCGGGTTCGGCTGCGCTGCTCTGTCCAGGGATGGACAGAGCAGCAGGCACCTCGCAGGCGGACAGGAGATCCGCCGAGAATGAGCGACGACACTTCCCGACAGGGAACGGTTACTTCCCGATAAATGCATGTGTCAAACTGCATAAATTACGCCCGTTTGTCAGGGTTCTTTCGGCGTGGCCGTGGCCTTGCCTCTCACATCGAGCAAGGGCAGCAGACCACCCTTGTTCCCGTCAACCACATAGATCTCCGCGACCTTGGGCAGAACCTCCTGCATGGTCTCCAGATACATGCGGCGGCGGGTGACATCCTGCCCGCCTTTGTATTCCTTGAGGATGGCCAGAAAACGGGAGGCCTCGCCCTGGGCCAGATTCACCCGCTCCACCGCGTAGCCCTGCGCCTCTTCCAGCATCTTTTTCGCATCGCCCCGCGCCTTGGGCACCTCCCGGTTATAGGCCTCCTCCGCTTCGTTCACCAGCCGCTTCATGTCCTGATCCGCCTCGTTGACCTCATTAAAGGCGGGCTTGACCTGATCCGGGGGATTAACATCCTGAAGCTGAACCGTGACGATCTTCACCCCGGCCTGGTAACGATCCAGAGAGGCCTGCACCTCACGCTGGGTAGCCGCCGCCAGAATTTCCCGGTTGCTGAGGACATAATCAAAGGTCATATTGCCGACGATACGGCGCAGGGCAACCTCGGAGCTGTCGCGAACCGCCTGCTTGACATCCTTGACCCTGAAGGCAAAGGCGATGGGATCCTGCACCTTGTACTGGATGATCCACTCCAGGTCGATAACATTGCGATCGCTGGTGAGCATGAGCGATTCGGCGCCATAGCCGGTCTTCTCAAATTCGGTGCGCTGCCCAGGGGTTTTGGTTCTGAAGCCGAACTCCTCCTTGCGGACGTTTTCCACATCGACCTTGATGACCTCATCCATGAAAGGCAGCTTGAAACTCAGGCCCGGCGAGGTGGTTTTAACGTAGCGGCCAAAACGCAGCACCACGCCCTGTTCGCCAGGCGCGATGGTATAAAAGGCGGAAAACAGGAGAGAGCCCAGAAAAAAAACACCCATAACCAGGCCGAGCCTGCCAAGGCGGCCAAAGAGCCCCGCCCCGAAGAGATCCGGGCCTGGTCGGCCAGCACTGCCAGGGCCACCCGGATCTTTGCCAAACCCGTCAAAGAACTCTTTGAGCTTGCTGAGCAGGAGGGCAATAAGCTCTTCCGGGGTCTGCGGCCCTTTCTTCTTGCCCCAGGGTGACTGCGGATCATCAAAAGCCATGAGCTCAACTCCTTTGAAAAATTTCTGCCCGATTTACTTGCAGTATGAACAACATCCGCCCCCTTTGCTTGAGCATGACACCTCATCTTACCAGCCTTGCCGAAGAGGATTCAAGCCCGATATGCAAGACTGCCAGTTATCCTGTTGGTTTATATGGACAATATTTCTTCCAGCATTGCGCCCAGGCATTTGCAGGGTCGGCTGCTCATTCTCCCGCTCCCGCCACAGATTCAGGGGATCCATGACAATCATTATCCGATATGGTTGCGCAAAAAATCAGCCAGGATCTTCACCCAGACCGGCCGCGAAAAGATAAAGCCGTCGTTGTGGCCGCCCGCCAGACGCAAAAAAACCTTGGGCTCCGCCGCCGCAGTAAACAGCGTTTGTCCATGCCGGAAGGGAACGATCTCATCATCCGGGCTGTGGGCGATCAGCACCGGGCAGGTTATCTTCGCCAGCGCGGCGCGGGTATCGTAGCGCAGGCGCGCCAGCCATTTCACCGGCAGCAAGGGATAAAGGTCGCTGGCCAGTTCCGGCACCGAGATGAAAGCCGAAGAGAGTACCAGCGCTCCTGGCCGTTCCCGTGCGGCCAGCCAGGCCGCCACTCCGCCGCCCAGGGATTCGCCGAACAAAATAATGCGCTCAGGTGGGAGGCCACGCTCACGGGTCAGGTTGTTCCAGGCGCTCTGAGCATCACGGTACAATCCTTCCTCAGAGGGCTGGCCGGTGCTGCGACCATAGCCGCGATAATCGAAAATCAGGACATTGTAGCCCAGGCGATGGAACATGGCGATGCTGTCCAGACGGTGAGAAATGTTGCCGGCATTGCCGTGCAGAATCAAGACACTTGCCTGCGCCTGCTCCTTTGGCACAAACCAGGCGTCCAGCCGTTCGCCGTCCGGCGTGACCAGGGTCAGCGACTCATAGTCAAGGCCATGATCACGAGGGGTAAACTGCATCTCCCGCCCGATCTGCGGATAATAAACCAGCTTTTCCTGGGAAAAAAACAGCAGTACAGACAAGCCGCCATACACCAGCACCAGAATTACCAACAGGGCCCAGATCATTTTTCCCATCCCACCATCCTCCCTGCATTAAACTGAGGCAGCAAGTTTACAAAGACGTCGCTTCGGCCAGGTCAGCCAGCCGCATCGACTTCCCCCAGCTGCGCCAGAATCCAACGGCGCGCACCATCGTGCAATTGCAAGACGGCCTGCCAGTCATCCCCTTGCGCCGATAGCGGCGCACCGGCCAGCACCTGAAGCTTGCTGTAATGCGGCCATAATGTTGTGTCGGGCAGCAGGGCGCGGCTGCCGGTCAGGGTAACTGGCAGCACGGGTATGCCGGTGTGCGCGGCAACCACGAAGGCCCCCAGCCGGAAGGGCAGCAGTCCTGGCTCCCTCCGAAACGTGCCTTCGGGGAAGAAGATCAGGGACTCACCCGCGCGCACCCGCGCCTCCAGAACGCGCGTGTCTTCAAGGCCGCGCGCACTGTCGAAACGCTCGACAAAGGCACTGGCCAGCCTGCGCAAGGGGATTCCGGCAAGCGGGTTGCGCAACAACTCCTCTTTGGCCACATAAGCGAACCTGGGCGGCAGTACGGCGGCGAGGATCAAGGCATCTAGATAACTGGCATGGTTTGCCACCACAATCAGCGGAGTCGTTGTCGCTTCAGCGGCATTACGAATCCGGCGTACCCCTTGCGGGTGCAGCGGAGTCGTTGTCGCTTCAGCGGCATTACGAATCCGGCGTACCCCTTGCGGGTGCAGCGAACCACGGCCAACGAGATGCGACAGACCCTCCACCTGCGGCGTCAGTCCGGTGAGCGCCAAGACCAAGCGCGCGCTTGCCCTGGCGATACGGCGGCGCAGTCCGAGCGCGGGGGAAAACACAAGCAGAAGCCAGGCGAAGGGAACAATAGCGACGAAAACCGTCCAGGCCCAGGCGCTCCACATCCACTCAAGGGTGTGGCTGCCTCGCCGTCCGACCTCCGCCACAACGCCTGTATAAGCCAAGCGCAGCCATTGCCGCCACGGGGCGCGCTGCGCCTTGAGCAATTCGCCACGTTCGTAGCGTTCGCGGCAGGCGGCACGGCGGATCTTGCCGCTGGAGGTCTTGAGTACCGTGCGCGGCGGCGCCAGCACGATATCGTCTGCCGGCATGCCGATCAGATCGACGGCGAGACGGTTGATCTCGGCCTCGATGCGGCCCTGTTCCTCCAAATCCACTTTTTCCCGCGTCTCAGCCAGCACCACCAGCCGCTCCGTGCCGGTGCGCGCATCAGTGGCCGGAAAAACACTCACCCCGCCCCGGCGCACGCCAGGCACCAGATTAACGGCTTCTTCCAGTTCCTGGGGGTGGATGTTGTGCCCACCCCGAATGATGATGTCCTTCTCGCGCCCGGTGAGATACAGCTCCGCCGCCACGAGATAGCCCAGGTCGCCAGTGTTGAGCCATTCCCCTTCAAGGAGACGCTTTGTGGCCTCAGGGTTGCGAAAATAGCCGGAGGTCGCGGAGGGGCCGCGAAATTGCACCCGCCCCTGGGCACGGTCAGGCAGCTCCAGGCCTTTGACATCAACGATGCGGATGACATGACCGGGCAAGGGTCGGCCACAGGAGACAAGGCGCTGGGCATGGGTATCGTCGCTTCTGGCGGGCAAGGCGATGCCGGTGCGGGAGAGCGCGAGGCGATCCACCCGATCGAGCAGCGGCCCACGCCCGAGCGGCGGGAAGGTAAGACCGACAGAGGACTCCGCCAGGCCGTAGACCGGGGTCATGGCAACGGGGTTAAAACCACGGGAAAACAGACGGGCGGCAAAACGTTCGATGGTGTCAGGACTGACCGGCTCGGCGCCGTTGTAGGCGAGCCGCCAGCAGCTCAGATCCAGGCCGTCCAGCTCACGCTCATCGAGCTTGCTGGCGCACAGTTCATAGGCAAAGTTAGGCGCCGCCGAGATCGTGGCGCGGTGGCGATGGATGGCCCATAGCCAGCGTCCGGGCCGGGCAAGAAAGACGAGCGGCGACATCAGCACCAGTCGAAAGCCTATGTACAGGCTGCCCATGCAGGCCCCGATCAACCCCATATCGTGATAGAGCGGCAGCCAGGAGACAAAGATGT
>MGTC01000064.1:15342-37409 GCA_001799255.1 Deltaproteobacteria bacterium RIFOXYD12_FULL_55_16 | reverse complement strand
GGCGGGACAGCTCGACGACGGTTGCAAGCCCGCGCAGCAAGGGGCACTGCGCCCGCAGCAGGTGGCCGAACGGCCTGGCCCGCTCGTCGGTGACAAGCATGACGGCCTCGGCATTGGCGAGGATACCGGCGATGCGCCGCAGGTGATCCTCAATCTGCGACGGACGCAGCGGCGGATACAGCGGCACCGGCACACACCCGGCGTAGAGCGCGCCGTAAAAGGCGGTAAAAAAATCGCGCCCGGTGGGCATCATAATGGCGACCCGGCTCCCCGCCGTTAAACCTTGCGCCAGCAGACCGGCCGCCAGCGCCTGCGCCTCCACCTGCAGCCTGCGATAAGTGATGTCCTCCACATGTTCCCCCTCAACATAGAGGGTGATGTGTACCTGCTCGCCATGGCGCGCCGCATGCCAGTCCAGCAATTCGCTCAAGGTGGCGATGGTTGGCGGCGGCGGCTCGCTCCCGACTTCTTCCGCCACGATTACCACCTGGGGCGGCGCAAGGGCTTCGGCCCAGGCTTCACTCCCCATAAGCCGCAGCAGATCGCGCGGCGTCTCGGCCTCGGCGAAGGCGGCCTCAGCCAGCCTCACCCCCAGTTCACGCTCGATGCGCACAAGCAGTTCCATGCGCGTCAGGCTGTCCAGACCAAAATCGCTTTCCAGTCCATGATCCAGGGTCAACCGATTCATATCCTGCCCGCGCAGCCGTAACTCGCCAGCCAGTGTACGCACAAGATCGAGCAGCCGCCGTTCCGCGTCGGGAGAGACGGCGAATTGACGGGAGGAAGGAGGATGATTCATGCGTATAGTCTCATGTCCGGTTAAAATATCAGCCTGGCTTGACAGCCGCTCGGAGCAAAATCCCCTCGCGAGGCCTGCGCTCCGAGCGCAGGGCAGCGCGCCGGCCGCGTGCCACACGCACACCGGAAAGCAGGATCAGCCCGATGACAAAGTAGCTGCCGGTAAGGAGCAGCGCGAGCCGGTGATCGCCGCTGGTGAGCCAGGTAGTGGCCCCGTAGGTGAGCGGCCCGGCGATGGAGGCGAGTTTTACCGCCAGCCCCCAGAAACCGAAGAATTCCGCCAGACGGGAGGGCGGAGCCAGCACCCCCACCAGCGCCCGTCCGGCGGACTGTGAAGCGCCCAGGCATAAGCCCGCTATATTTGCCGCCAGCCAAAACAGCCCCGGCCTATGCGCCGCCCAGGCAAGCACCAGGGAAACAAGCCAACCTGCCAAGGTCAAGGCAATGGCGCACACATGACCGAGCCGATCCTGCAGGTGACCGCACAGCACCGCGCCGCCTGCCGCCGTGATGTTGACTACCAACACCAGCAGCAGAATCTGCTGGGTGGTGAATTGCAGCGCCTGCTCGGCATAGATGGCGGTCAGGGTGATCACCGCCATGATGCCTGCCTGATAAAACAGGCTGCACAGGAGAAAGCGGCGCAGGTCAAGAAATTGCCGGAGATGGCGCAGGGTTCGCCACACCTCCCGCCACACCTCCCACAGCCGCGCATCCCTGGCGGCGAAGGGTACGGCGCGTTCTTGCAGCAACAGGAACATGGGCAGGCTGGCCAGGGCAAAGACCCCGGCCGTGATCAGCATGGTCACCGGCACGAACTGGGTGGCCTTCTGGCCCTGCCCTTCGGCCCAGACGATATACATCAGACACAACCCGAGGGTAACCAGGCCGCCGAGGTAACCCAGGCTCCACCCCCAGCCGGAGACCCGGCCCATGGCGCGTACCCGGGAAATTTCCGGTAAAAATGCCGCGACCAGATTCTCTCCGCTGCCAAAAAAGAAATTGGAGACGATCAGGCAGACGATGGCAAACCACAGCGTTTCCGGCTGGGCGAAATACAGCAGCGCGGTGAACAGCACACAGCCTGCGGTGCATACGGCCAGCAGATTTTTCTTGGCGCCATGCAGATCGGCATAGGCGCCGACAACCGGGGCGCTGAGTACAACCAGAAGATAGGAAAAGGAAAGGACGGCTGTCCAGGCAAAGGTGGCCCACGGCGTATTGCCTGCAACCACCGCGACAAAATAGGCGTTAAACACAGCGGTGGTGACCACGGTGGTATAACCGGAATTAGCGAAGTCGTACATAGCCCAACCCCACAGTTCGCGCGGACGGACATCGGAATGCAGCATTGTTCGGGATCTCATTTACGCCTCACAAGATTCTCCGGCCTTGCAAACGGTGAACGACCCAATACACCACCAGCCCGGCGGCAAGACTCACGCGCTCGCAGAGGATAGCGGCCTGACCCCGCACCAGTCGCCCGTTGTCGGGGCCAGGTGACACAGGCCCAAGCCGAAGCCAACCAGGATGGCAACGCAAAAGTGAACCAGGCCAGCACCGCCACCAGCAGAACCAGGCCGAGCGCCTTTACCGTGCCCTGGCTCCGCCCGCTTGTTCCTCCTTCAACTTCCGGCGCAGAATCTTGCCAAGAGGCGACTTGGGCAGCTTGTCGCGAAACTCCACCTGTTTCGGCACCTTGTATGCGGCCAGGTTCGCATGACAATGGGCAATCACCGCCTCGGCAGAAAGGGCCGGATCCATCCTGACCAGACAGGCCTTGACCGCCTCGCCGCTTTTTTGATCCGCCACCCCCACCACGCCCACCTCCTTGACGCCGGGAAGCATCATCACCACCTCCTCAACCTCGTTGGGCCAAACCTTGAAACCAGACACCACGATCACATCCTTGTGACGGTCGATAAAGCGGATACGGCCACGCTCATCCATGAGGCAGATATCCCCGGTAGAGAGCCAGCCGGTGGCGGAAAGAACCCTGGCTGTTTCCTCGGGCATGTTCCAGTAGCCGCGCATCACCTGCGGCCCCTTGACGCAAAGCTCTCCCGCTTCGCCCTGAGGCAGGACGCGCCCCAACTCGTCACGGATTTCCACCTGGGTGGAGGGTAGCGGCATACCGACCACGCCGCTGAATGTCTTGGCTTCCAGCGGATTGACACAGACGATGGGAGAAGCCTCGGTCAGCCCGTAGCCTTCGATCAACGGCACCCCCATCGCCTGCTGCCAGCGCTCCGCCACCGTGCGCTGCACCGACATGCCGCCAGCCACCGCGACCTTGAGCGCGCCGACATTGGCCTGCCGCGCCCGCGCAAAGCCCGGCGCATTAAGCAGCATATTGAACAGGGTGTTGACGCCGGTGATGACCGTGAAGCGGATCCGGCACAGCTCCCTGATGAAGCCGGGAAGGTCGCGCGGGTTGGTGATCAGCACGTTGTTTGCCCCCCACTTCACAAAGGTAAGCAGGTTGGCCGTGAGCGCAAAGATGTGGTAGAGGGGCAAGGGAGTAATAATCACCTCCTCGCCTTCCTTGAGAATGCCGCCAATCCAGGCCGAGGTCTGCTCGACGTTGGCCACCAGATTGCCGTGGGTCAGGATCGCACCCTTGGCCACCCCGGTCGTGCCGCCGGTGTATTGCAGAAAGGCAAGATCCTCGGGCCTTAGCGCCACCTCTTGCAGGCCGTAGCTCACGCCACGTTTAAGCGCTGCGGAAAAAGAAACCGCGCCCGGCAGCTGCCAGGGCAACACCAACCGTTTGATCCGTTTAACGATGAAGTTGACCAGATACGCCTTGAGCGGCGGGAACAGATCGCCCGCCTGGGTGGTGACGATGTGGCGCACCCCGGTGGCAGCCACAACCTCCTCGAGGGTGTGCGCGAAATTCTCCAGCACCACAATGGCCGTCGCGCCTGAGTCGATCAGCTGATGCTGCAATTCGCGCGCGGTGTAGAGCGGGTTGACGTTGACCACCACCAGGCCGATGCGCAAGGCGCCAAACAATACCACCGGATATTGCAGCAGGTTGGGCAGCATGATGGCCAACCGCTCGCCCTTCTGCAATCCGAGACTCTGCTGCAGATAAGCGCCGAAATCCCGAGAGAGGCGGTCGAGTTCGTCATAGCTCAGGCTGATGCCCATGTTGGTGAAGGCGGGACGCTTACGGAACCTTTCGCAACACTGTTCCAGCATATCCTTAAGCGAAGCGAAACGATGGACATCGACCTCCGCCGGGACACCTTTGGGATAATACTTCAGCCAGATGGGTTCCATGGAGGTCTCCTTTGCCCTGTACGGCCAGAGAGAACAGTCAGGCACCTTTACCAACGGGGCTTCACCCAGAGAATCCGCTCCTTCCCAGGGGAGACAGGGCATACAGCCAGCAGCCAAGCACCAGCCCCAGGCTGCCAACAAAGAGCAGCCATTGCCAGACCGGAGCCAGAACCCGTTTCCCGGCAAGCCCAAGAACGGCAAGAAGCATCCCGAGCAAAAGGCCAAAGCCGACTCCCCAGAAATGCGCGCCCAGGTCGGTCTTCTCTCCGGAAGAACCCAGGAGCGCCAGCAGACTTGCCGCGCTGCCCAGGGCAAGCAGCATCTCCTGCCAGCCGCCGATCCGGCGCAGACGCATGCCGCTCAAGAGGCCGACCATGCCAAAAACTGCGGTGGAGAAACCAAGGGAATAATAAGGGTCATCATGCAAAAACATGTTGACGGCATTGGCAAGCACAGCGGTAAGCAGCACCGAGAACCAGGCAATCCCACGGCCAAGATGCCGACACAGGGAATAGACCAGCAGGCCGCCAAAGAAAATGTTGCCCAGCAGATGCGCGCTGTCAGAATGGAGAGTCAGGGCGGTGACCAGCCGCCACCACTGCCCGTCGTGCATCACCAGGCCACGGTCGAGGACGCCGCTGGCAAACCAGGGGCTGTTGGCCTCCCAGCCGCCGGTAATGGCATGAAAAACCGCCAGAGCGCCCATGATTGGCAACACCGGCGGGGCGTGTTCGACAATGGTCTCCCGGTAAGGTCGGGCCGCTTTTTCCGGCGGCCAGTGGCGGTTTTCTTCCGTAAAAAGCCGCAATTCTTCCGTGGCGCGGAGAGTATTTTCCTCTGCAACCAGAAGCTGCCAGCCAGCTTCACCCTGCCGCAGGCCATGCCTGATCTTTGCCGCGTGCAAGACCAGAGACCAGAGTTGGGCAAGATCCGTCTCCGGGGTCATCCCGACAGACACCCACCTCAACCGAGGGAGGATGCTCTTCCTCCCTTCCCCCGGGCTGTCGGCCAGGCTGTTATTCTCCGCCGAAGCGCAGCGCCTCACCCTGAGCCCCTTTCCGAGAGAGCAGAACAATATCAACCCGACGATTGAGTTTCCGGCCCTCTTCGCTGGCGTTGTCCGCGATGGGCCGGTATTCCGCATATCCGGTTACGGCCAACTTACTGCCCTTGAAGCCGTGTTTCTCGATGAGATAATGGACAAGGCTGTTGGCCCGGGCCGTGGAGAGCTCCCAGTTGGAAGGAAAGGCCGGGGATTTGACCGACACATTATCCGTATGGCCTTCGATGCGGATGGGATTAGGCGAGCGGGAGATGGAGGTGGCTATCCTGTCCAGCAGGGGCAGGGCCTGCGCCTGCACCCTGGCGGCGCCGGAGGGGAAGAACCCCGCCTCCTTCAGACTGATGACCAGACCCCGCTCGTTGACGGTCAACCCCACCTCGTTTTTGGCGGCATACTCCTGAAGATTATCCTGAAGCTCATCCTTGATCCGGGAAAATTCCCGGCCCTCGGCGGCAAAGACTTCATCCTGCGCCTGAGACAGCACCGTCTGGTCAAGCGCTTCCGGGATCAGACCAAAATCCTTGGCGCCAACAACCTTGGGCGGCGGCGGGGAGATCTGCTCCCGGGAAAAAGAGGCCTGGATGGAGGCCCTCACCTCCTCCATTTTTTGCTGATCCACGATGGACATGGCGTAAAGCATTACAAAGACAGCAAAAAGCAGGGTGATAAAATCAGCGTATGAAATCAGCCACCGTTCCAGCTTGGGTTCCTTCTCCGGGCTTTTTTTTCTTATGACCCTGCTCATGCCCCCCCTCCGCCCCCCCGGCTGTAAAGCAGAACCCCGCTGGTCAGGGTGAAACCCCGCAGACGTTTTTCGATCATTCTGGGGTTCTCGCCTTTCTGGATGGCAAGAAGGCCTTCGATGGCGATTTCCCGCTGGAGGATCTGCTCCTTCAGCCTTTTTCTAAGCTTGGTGCTGATGGGAATGCAGATGATGTTGGCCACCATCAGGCCATAGATGGTGGCCACGAAGGCCACGGCAATCCCGGCGCCAAGCCTGGAGGTGTCGGAGAGATTGTTCATTACATGAATCAAGCCCAGAACCGCGCCGATGATGCCAATGGTCGGGGCAAAGCCGCCAGCGGCCTCAAACACCTCGGCGTTGATCTTCTGACGCTCCTCAAAATTAGTGAGCTCGATCTGCAAAACCGCCAGGACCTCCTCGGGATCCAACCCGTCCACCACCATTTCCAGACCCTGCCCCAGAAAACGATCCTTGACCCACTGCGCGTCCTGCTCCAGGGTTATCAGGCCGTTTTTTCTGGCGGTGATGGCAAAACCGATCAGCTTGCCGATAAGATCTTCCGGATTGTCTTCCTGGTGGAAAAATGCCGTGGCCGCGCTGCGAAGAGCCCGCAGAAGATCCTGAACCGGGAAGGAAACCAGGGTCGCCCCGATTGTCCCCCCTAAAACAATAACGGCCGCAGTGGGCTGAAGAAGGGCGCTGAGGTGGCCGCCCTCAAGAAGCTGGCCGCCAATAACGGCCCCGAAGCCCATAATCAGGCCAACAAGGGTAGCTATGTCCATATATTCTATGACTCCGTTAAGTTATCCAAGGGAAAATGCCGGAATTATAATAGCACGGTTCCCCCATTTCAGGTCAACAAAAAGAGAGGCAGAGGCCGCAGAGCCCGAAACAGCAGACTAGCCGAAGCGTTGCGCACGGCAAAAAAAAAGGCCATGCCGAAGCATGACCAGATTTTCACCGCAAACATTTTCAAGATGGTGCCGAAGAGAAGACTCGAACTTCCACGAGGAAACCCCCACTAGACCCTGAACCTAGCGCGTCTACCAATTCCGCCACTTCGGCACATCATGAAATGCGATAATAGTTTTTTCAGGTGCTGTTTGTCAAGAAAAATTACCGGCCATGCTCAATCATCTGCTTCGTCTAATCCGCCCCGGTTACGCGCAAGGCTTCCTCCGGGGTGGTGATGCCGCTTTTCACCTTGCGCCAGGCATCGTCCTTGAGCGTGGTCATCCCTTCTTCCCTCGCGGTCTGCCGGATCTCTGTTTCCGAACTTCCGGCGCTGATCTGCTTGCGGATCTTGTCGCTCATGGCGAAGATTTCAAAAATTCCGCAGCGGCCAAGATAGCCGGTACCCCGGCATTGCTGGCAGCCTTTGCCCCGGCGCAGCTCAAACTCCTCTTCCGCCGCCGAAGGCACCGGCAGACCAAAGGCGCGCAGCTCTTCGGCTGAGAGGCGGAAGGCCTCGCTGCAATGGGGGCAAATCCGGCGCACCAACCGCTGGGCCATGGCCCCCAACAAGGTGGCGCCGACCATAAAGGGCTGCACCCCTAGATCAAGCAGACGACTGATGGAGGCAACGGCATCATTGGTATGCAGGGTTGAAAAGACCAGATGCCCGGTAAGCGCCGCCTGCACGGCATTCACCGCCGTATCCAGATCGCGGATCTCGCCGATCATAATGATATCCGGATCCTGGCGCAGGATATTGCGCAAGATGGTGGAAAAGGTCACATCCAGCTGCGGCTGCACCGGAATCTGATTGAATTCCTCATGCACCATTTCCACCGGATCTTCCACCGTGACGACATTCTTCTCCGGGGTGGCGATCTGCTTGAGGGTTGAATAAAGGGTAGTGGACTTGCCGCTGCCTGTTGGCCCGGTGACAAGGAAAATCCCATGCGGCGCGGACATGAAGCTCTGGTACACCTCAAGATCACGCTTGGAAAAACCGATCTTGTCTACCTCCTGAAAAAGAATTTCCGGGTCAAGGATTCGCAGCACCGCCTTTTCGCCAAAGGCCACCGGCACGGTGGAGACCCGGATCTCCGCCTCCTGGCCACCGCGATCCACCTTGATCCTGCCGTCCTGGGGCCGCCGCTTTTCGGCAATATCCATGCGGGCGAGGGATTTGATCCGGGAGACCACGGCGGCATGAACCACCTTGGGCAGCTTGTAGATGGTATGCAACACCCCGTCGATGCGCAAACGAACCAGGGCCTGATCCCGCTTCGGCTCGATGTGGATATCGCTGGCCCGCTGCTCAAAGGCATAGTTGAACATGTGATCCACCGCCGAGGTCACATGCTGGTCGGAGGAGGCCGCCTCCTCGGTGGAGGAGATGCGCACATACTGCTCAAGATTGCCCAGATCCACCAAGGGCCGAGCCAGATGGCTTTCCGCCGCAGTGATGGAGGACTGGAAGCCGAAGAACTCCGCCAGGGTCTTGCGAATGTCGCTCTTGGTGGCCAAATATGGCTTGACCGTAAGCTGGTTGGCCCGCTCGATCTCGGCCAGGACTGTTTTGTTCTCAGGGTTGCAGATGGCAACTTCAAGCACGCCGTTGCTCATGGCAAAGGGCAGCAGCAAGTGCCGAAAGGCAAAGATGCGGGGAATGGTCTTGGTAACGATTTTCAGATCAAGCTCAAGAGGGTCAAGCTTTTTAAAAGGCAGCCCCAGATCCTTGGCCACGGCCCGGACAATCAGCTCCTCGGTGAGAAGCTGCCCTTTTTTTGCGGATAATTCCAGATTGAACGAGGCGATGATGTCAACGAAATTCAGGGAGTCCTCCCGTTCCTTGTCGGTATCAGTTTTGCGCCGGGCGCTGTGCTGCCGGAGAAGAAACTGACGCTGCTGGGCCTTGCGGCTTTCGACAAAAGAGCGCTGCTCGGTGGTGAGCAGCCTGTTTTGCTGGAGCAGGTCGAGAAGATATTTTTCATCGTTGAGAGTTGACATTATAATGGGTTCCCGGTTGCTATTCAGCGGAATAATCTGCTACTGCCATATACTCTCGCAGGAAATCATTCAGGTTGGAGACCATGACCTTGGGCGCCAGGGGATAATGTTCGTTGCCTGGAGTGATGATCCAAGCGGCATCAACACCGAGATCATCCAGGGCGGACCAGAAACCGCGGGTCGGTTTTGGGGCTACGGAAGCCTTACATTCAATGGCAATCTTTCTTCTGCCCCGCGTCATGACCAAATCTATTTCAGCCCCTGCCGCTGTCCGGTAGAACGAGGCCTCCCAATCAGGCATGGCGGCAGTGAGGTTTTCGATAACCAATGATTCCCAGGACGCGCCCAAAGCCGGATGGCCCAGCAGGTCGTCAAAACTGTCAATCCTAAGCAGGCTGTGCAAGAGACCGGTGTCCCGCAGGTAGATTTTTGGGGACTTGACCAGTCTCTTCTTCAGGTTTGCCCCTAACGGGGGAAGAACCCGCAGCATGAAGGTGTGACTCAGCAGGTCAATATACCGCCGCATGGTGGTATGGCTTACGCCAAGGTTTGCCCCGAGAAGGGAAGCGTTAAAAATTTGTCCGGTGCTGTGAGCGCAAAGTTGCCACACCCGCCGGAGTGTTTCCGCCGGAATAGACACCCCCAGTTGCGGAATGTCCCTCTCCAGAAAGGTGCGGATAAAGTTTTGCCGCCACCGTCTGCCTGTTTCCTCGCTGTCGGCAAGAAAGCTGTCCGGGAAACCGCCACGCAACCAGTAACGGTGCAAGGCTTCAGAGGTATGCCGAGCCTCGATTTCCGCAAGCAGGAAGGGGGTCAGTTCCAGGTAGGCAATGCGCCCGGCCAGGGTTTCGGATCCCTGCCTGATAAGCTCGTGGGATGCGGAACCAAGGATGAGAAACCGACCATTGCTCCGATTCGCATCTATAAGGCTGCGTAAAACAGGAAATATTTCCGGCAAGCGCTGAATTTCATCGAGACAAACAAGTTTGTCGGTGTGCCTGCCTAAAAACAACTCAGGTTCGGAGAGCTTCAGCACATCTGAGGGAAGCTCAAGATCAAGGTAAACGCTGTCCGCACGATTGCCGATAATTTTCTTGGCAAGAGTGGACTTGCCGCATTGCCGGGGGCCAAGAATGGCCACGGCGGGAAAATCACGCAGGCAGGCGGCAACCTCTTGTTCCAATCTTCTGATAGTATATTCACCTTGCATATTGCATACTATACTTGCAAATTACAAGGTAGCAAAACAAAAATAAGCCGTCATCCTGACTTTGAATGAAAAACATTCATCCATCCTGCTCCCTGTTGGTATCAGTTTTGCGTCGGGCGCTGTGCTGCCGGAGAAAAAGCTGCCGCTGCTGGGCCTGGCGGCTTTCGACCAAAGAGCGCTGTTCGGTGGTGAGCAGCCTGTTTTTGGTCAACAGGTCGAGAAGATAGCCATCGTCATTCAGGCTTAACACCTTTTTTTCAGACATCCATCTCCCTTTGCTGTTTCAATTTCCCTCCTTCCACCAGATAGTATGAAGATTAAATCCCAAAGGAGGTGTGTCTGCCTTAAGAATAGCGGCGCTGGTGCTGGGACTTGCATCGTCAGGGTTTGCGCTGCCAACGGAAACAAACAAGGCCATAGACCTGTCATTTATAACGATCACAGGTCGGGATGGTATCCCGCCGCCGATAACTTCATTCACTTCGATGGCCCCGGTTTTATAGAGCAACCCATAAATAGAGGCCGCGCCACCGGGCACACAGAGATCGTTGTTGGGGGTAAAGGTGGTGAAATAGAGTATTCCGGCAAAAACTGTACTCTCGGCCAGCACCTTTTCCCCTGAGGCCAGACTGCGTAACCAGCCTTTTTTTGCAGGATCCAAAGAGACAACAGTGATGTCCGAAAGATCGCTGCGAGTCCAGGCGGCGGGCGGTGGTGTGGTCGTCGGCAACAGGGAGTGATCATCCCTGATGGCGTATATCTCATCCAAGGTATACCAGTGGCAGGGATTCTCCCGGTCACCGGAGCCGATAAACACCAGATCATATCCCTCTTCCAAGGTCACGGTGGGCGGGTAGAAAAACTTGCGCCACTCGTCGATCAAGCCGTTGCCGTTGTTATCGATCCCGTCGGTGCAACTCCCCTCGTTGCAGCTTGCGACAAAGAGTCTCTGACCTTGCCAGTCTTGGATATTTTCGTTCGCATTGGGGAAAATGATGGCGTTGCCCAGCGCGTCTTTGTCAAACCTGCCGATCCGCCACACCTGGCTGCCCATATCGCCCACATAGATTTTGTCTAAAAAGCCATTCCGATCCGTGTCCATAGCCCGCACTGTGCTGGGAATACTAAAGTTCATGCCGCTGATATTGCTGCCGGTGTTGGCATTGCCATCGGTATCGTTTTCAAAGATTTTTACTGGTTGTCCGGTAAGAACATTGATCACCAGCACTGCTTTGCCGGTGGCATTGGTGCTGCTATAGCCGCCGCCAATGACAAATACCGACGTACCGATGGCGTCAACTGCCGAAGTTTTAATCTTGCCGAAGCGTGGCTCAGACCAGCTCTCGCCCAACTGAGAAATAACCGTAGGCACGGCATAGGCCAAATCGCTGGTGCGGTTGATCCGCCAAAGAAAGACCGGCGCTTCGGGGCTGGTTACATCCAAGGCGAAATATCCTGTGCTGCCCTTGCGTTCGCCGGACACCAGAATCACCTTGTCGCCATCGGCAAGATCGATGAAGCCATTGCCGTTGACATCGTACAGGTATATCTTGGGGCTGGAATCCACATAATACTGATGGCTGGTAGACTCTACCATGAGTTTGAGGCGGGCCAACTGGTTCGGGGGGATGAAGCCCCAGGCTTCAGTGCCGTCGGTATCCCGAACTGCGTGTAACATGCCGTCATTGGCGCCGTAATAGATCATGGTCACATCCGGCACCGCACTCACTGTGGCCGTAGCCCCGGAAGTGAGGCCGGTGAGTTGCTCTCCTATGGTAAAAGAGGCTTTCAGCCCGGAATAGGTCAATGAATTACCGGCGAGCGACTGGATTGTGGCAAAGCCGCCCGAACTGCCTCTGATGTTTTCCCCCGCCTGGAAGGTGCCGGAACCAAGGGTGACAGTCAAGACCCCACTGGCGTGAATATATTGATAGACCATTGGTTCGCTGTGCAGCACATCTCCGGTGATAAGCGTCCGATTCTCTGTGCGGTTGGTGTCCAGATCCGCGTCAAAGGCATCGGCCCCTCGGACATAATTGATAATATTGGCGGTAGTATTTGTCGGATTACCGAGAACAGCCGCAGTCAAGACCGCATTGGTCGTCTTGAACTCGTTGGCTGCGGCGGTGAGCGTTGTAGTCGTGCCAAGATAGGTATAGATATTCCGGGCCGTATTCAAGATGCCGTTGGCCTTGCTGGTGTTGGCCCAATCGACCGTGGCCCAGTACGGTTCCGCAGTATCTTTTATGGCGCCGTTGGAATAAGTGGCCGCGATGCCATTTTTATCTGTGATCTCAAGGTTTGTATTCAGGCCTAACTTCACCACGTTGCCTTGCCAGAAGTTTGACCTGGAATTAGGGGTAAAAAAAGACATATAGATCCGGTTGCCGCTGGTGGTTCTGGTAATGGGCACCACTGGCGCGGAAAAAGCGTTGGTTTTTTCCAGGATGGCGTTGAGGGCGTCTATCAGGCTCTGGGCAAGGCCCTCTGGTGATGCGGCATCAAAATGGTACTTGCCGTACTCCGGGTCTGTGGAATCGTAGAGATTGGTGTTATCGTTGCCGTTGTTAGAGGTATTGATGAGAAAGCGGCGGCTGGCCTCGCTGCCCATAAAGCCCACGGTGTAAGTGTTGACGTACTGAATGCCGGTTCGGTAACTCACCATATCGTTGCTGACCATATAGTGGGCCACGTCATCCAGCCAGTAGGAGCCGTTCAAATTCTTGGGGATGGTGTAAGTGGTGACGCCGTCGATGACCAGAGTGCCGGTAACATCCAAGCCGTCACCGTCATAGTCGCTGAAGCTTGAAGGAAGGGAACCGGCGGCAGGGGAGAGATCTTCCGAGGAGACCCCCGGACTGACCACCAAGGCGAAGTTTCTCTGGCAATAAACATTAACCACGCCAGAAGAGGGTGAATTGTAATAACCGCCAATACTGGCCAGACCCTCAGCCAGAGGGGAATAGTTAACCGTACCCATGTTGTTTATATTATTAACAAAATTAGATTGCAAAACATTGCTGGACGATGGCGACACCAAGGGGGTAGTCACCACCATGCCGAGTGGTTGTACATTGGAAGCGCCATTGGAATTTGCGGTGAAGTTGTAGATGCCGAACTGGGCCCGGTTGGCGGTGTTCCGGGCCACGGAAAAAATAGCCTGCTTGGCATAGTAGAATCTGGTTTTACTGGGCAACGCTACGACATCAGCCGTGCCAAATGGAGCAGCAACATCTTTTCCTGGCTCGCCAGCCGCAGTCCAGCCCGCACTGTAAAAAAGCCAGTTCAGATAGTTGCTGGTGTAGCGAAAGCGGGTAGCGTTGTCCTTGATGCCGCTTGCATCCACCGCAGTGGAGGGGGCAAAGGGCAAGGTTATCTGGCGGCCATTGATCAGCCAGGTGGGATTGTTACCCACCCCGGCAATCTGCCCTGTACTGGTAAGGGTAAGATTGGCCTGGATGGGCTGCAGATAATAGGTGTTTCCCTGTTTTTCAACGGCATAGCCGCTACTGTTGCTAAAAGCACTTACTGTTGGTAACGCGGGCGTGTAGCTGGTGTCTTTGTTGTAAGAACTGTGCCAGATGATCTGCTCCATCTCGGCGCCATTGTCGAGAAGGAAAACCACGTTGGGCGGCACATCGTTGGCAGTAACAGCAAAAACACAGGTGTCGTCGGCAAACAACAACTTGGGCCCAGACAGGATAAACAGGCCGATCAGCAGCCAGTGCACCATTGTTTTTTTCATGACAACCCCTCCAGGATCATTACAGCAGGCTAAAAACCCACCCGATACGCCCGCACCTCCACCGTTACCTCTGCCCCATTTGGCCCATAACCGGTGGATTGGATTTCGTAAAAATGGGCATTATAATCATCGGAAAAGCCAGAGCCACGGGGCAAGGCGCCAGAGCCTTCATAGGTAATGGTTCCTTGGAAGGATTGATCCGTATCGACCCCAAGGGCCTGCCGCGTTGCGGAGTCTTCAGGAATCTCAATTGCCGTGCCAGCGGGGAAACGCAGGCCACTTCCCTCGGTGACGTTGCTCCCCCCGTAAAATTCTGGACTTGCCTTAGCATAAGAAAGACCGGACTCGGCAGCGTAAAAACCTTTTGCCCGTGCTTTGTGGCTTGCTGCGATCTGTATTTCAAAAAAAGTACTATTGGAGGCGGAAATCCCGATCAGCACTAAAAGCAACAGAATAAGCAAGGCCCCCACCAGAACAAAGCCGCGTTCATCGACAAATTTCTTATTATAATTGTCGAACATCATCTACCCCGCAGCTAAACTGTTGCTACCCAAACAACCTGGTCATTACCTCTGGACAAAGCGGCATAAGGGGCCGTAAAAAAACAAGCGGATTTAGCTGGTTATTTCTTACCCGCTCCTAACTGTCTTTCGCCTTCAAGTAATCAAAACTGACCGTTCTCACCACCCCATTGTCCGACCGTCGCACGATAACCCTAATAGTCTTGCAGTCGGTTAACGGGGTGTCATCCGCCACATTCCAGAATATGGTATAGTCCCCAGGCAGACCATTCACCAGCGGGGTAACCGGCCCTCCATCGGCCAGGCTGCCTGCGGCATCGGTATCGTTTAACCCCAAGATCCCATTGCCGCTGTCATCCACCAGATCGGCATGGCTATAAGCACGGGTCATCAAGGTTTCCACGGTATCATCAGCCCAGGTGGTGGCCCGGGTGATGCGAACCGCCAGGTTATTTCCGCCCACCGAAGAAATCTGCATGGCAAAAACCCCAAGAATCCCGATAGTCAGCACAGCCATCGCCACCAGCACCTCAACAAGGGTAAAGCCATATTGTCGATTGCACTGTTTACCCATAGCTTACAACCCCAGATTCCGACACTGAACCGTAGTGGTCAGGTAAAGATTCCAGAAACCGGTCGGCGCCTGCCATTGCGCTCCAGAGGGAGTGGTGTATATATTACGGCCTGGATTGGATTCCCGTTCCGCCTGGGCAGACTGAAAAAACGCTGACACCTGAATAGAACGAATGTCCCCCAGGACAGCGGTAGGAATGCCGCTGGCATCAAGATAACGAAATTCAAGCTGGCTGATATTTTCGGCAACCGGCTGAGATCCCGCTCCCTCATTTCTGCCCAAGTCATCCACCACTCCATCGTTCCGGCCTTCGGTGGCAAAGGCGTCAATCAGGCTGTAACTGATGGTTTCCAAGGCCCCGGCGCCATCGTCGCGGGTGAAGGACAGATTCTGCGCCCCAGCCACCGTAATACCTGCGCCAAGATTGTTGGGATCATAGCCAGCGCTGCGGATATCAGACACCATCATCTCCATGGCAATCCTGGCATTCTGCTGCATCTCCACCACCTGCCCCTGGGCAAGGTAGGTGTTGTGCTGCGACAGAAAGGCCGTCATCACCGAAGCCAAAATAATACTGCCCACGGCCAGCGCGACCATGAGTTCCACCAGAGTGAAACCCGTAATCGACCCGCCACGATAGAATCCCTTGCCGATTACTACTTGACGGTCCATGTGGCCCCTCCGTCACGGCTGGCTTCCAACCGAACCACACCAGTGGTTGACAAAACCAACCCGTACCGATTACTGCCGTCGCTCATTTGAATTTCACAGCGCCCGGTTTTGGCAAGAGTCACCATGCCACTGGGCTCATACCAGGTTCGGTTGGCGGTGAAGGTGATGTTGGTCAGCAAAATATTGGCGCGCAGCGGATGAAAAGCCAAATTGGTATCGATCCCGTCTTGATAGGTATGATTGCCATTGGCATCGGCAAAAACCTGGTACGAGCCGCCTTCAGTTCCCACCCCTGGGGTGAAGGCCAGAACCACATCCCTGTTCCGTTTCATGGCCTCAAATTTTGCCATTTTGAAATTGATCACCAGTTCACGGGCTTCGGCCCGCAGATTATAGCGGGGTACGGTGGAAGCAGCCATCTGAATACCCACAGCCGCCATGATCCCCATGATAGCTATCGCCACCATCAGTTCGACTAGGGTAAATCCGTTAAGCCCCGTATATATTTTTAATATTCGTATCATTGGTTTGTTTTAGGGCTCATTTCGACACATCTACCTCTTCCATCATCATAGCTCTGGAACTAGGCCAAAGCGGCTGGTGAGATTGACTGCTACCCGCCGTCTGCTTCTCTAAATTACAAGCAAATAACGGGCCAGAAGGCTTTGCAGGGTTGCGTCTGGAAATAAAGGCGGCAGATCCAGCCAGGTCAGCGGCAGCCTTGGATCATTGGTGCCTGGTTCTGTTCGGCTTTAGCGCCTGGCAGCCTGCATCCTTCCACAAGAGAAATCATAGCAGGGAAAGGGCTGGACAAGCAAACAGAAAAAGAAATGAGGCACTGCGGATAAACTACCCTGAACAGGACGAGGCCTTCCCTGTCAGGGTCACAAGTTTTTTGTAAAAAAAACAGAGCAGGCGTCTTGCCGTTAACGCCATTGGCTTACAGATACCAGGGGCAGATCCTGAACGGGCCTCGTTGATAAGCTGTACTCCCGCCATGGACCAGCATGCCATTGGTCGTTGCCGGTTTGCCAAGGCCGCAAAAAAACTCCAGCCCTTTGAAATACGAGGGGGTAATGGTTTCCCCCGACTTGATTTCGATGGGAAATAATCGTTCGCCCAG
Organism: Deltaproteobacteria bacterium RIFOXYD12_FULL_55_16; assembly: GCA_001799255.1. GTDB lineage: Bacteria > Desulfobacterota > Desulfobulbia > Desulfobulbales > Desulfurivibrionaceae > Thiovibrio. The sequence goes on along the minus strand of MGTC01000064.1, from coordinate 20,715 downwards.
ATCAATCACCAGATCAACCTCATGCCCGCCCTGATCACGCCAGAAATAAAGCGGCGGGGTGTCGCCGCGATGGGAGAAGGCCTTGATAAATTCAGCAACCACGAAGGTCTCGAAAATTGCTCCCCGCATGGAATGGGTCATAAGTTCAAAAGGGTTCCGGATCCGCAAGAGATAACAGAGGAGCCCTGTATCCAAGAAGTAGAGCTTTGGCGTTTTGATGATCCGCTTGGCAAAGTTCGAGAAATGAGGAGACAGTTGCTGGACAATAAACCCGGCTTCAAGTACGGAAAGCCAATTTCTGGCAGTGGTATGCGAGATGCCCGCATCCTGGGCAAGGGAGGACAGATTCAGCAACTGGCCGCTCCGTCCGGCGCAAAGGCGGACAAAGCGCTGAAACGCGTCAAGATTGCCGATGTTCACCAGTTCCCGCACATCGCGTTCGATATAGGTTCGGTAGTAGGAGGCATACCAGTCCTGCGGTTCTGCGCCCCGATCATGAACCGGGGGGTACATCCCTTTCAAGATAATCTCTTCAAGCGAGAAATCCGGGGCTGCGTGGGCAGGCGGTTCAGCAAGAGCAATCCGCCAGGGATCGGCAGGCTCCCGCCCCAGCAATTCATCCAGACTGAAGGGAAAAAGATTAACCAGGGCTGTCCGCCCTGCCAGTGTCTGGGTTACCTTTGCCATCAGGTGAAACTGCTGGGAGCCGGTCAAGACAAATCTGCCGGGTTTTTTTTCGGCGTCCACGATTCCCTGGATACAGGACAACAAGACCGGCGCCCGTTGCACCTCGTCCAGAACCACCCCGTCTGCGAACCGCCTCAAGAACCCTTTGGGATCAGCCAGTGCGGCCTCGTGTTCGTTTGGATCTTCAAGGGAAACGTATTGATGGTCTTTGAAAACAGCTTGGGCCAGAGTGGTTTTTCCTGATTGCCGGGGACCGGTGATCGACAGCACCGGAAAATGATGCGCCAGGGTAATGAGCTTGTCAGCGAGAGTACGTTTTATCATATTGAAAGCATGGCATAAAACATAAATCTTGTCAAATTGAAAGTTGAACTTTCAATTACACGGATATCTGAGGGGTTTTTGAGCGCAGCGTGTTATAAACCGTGAATCACTCGAAAATTTGCCAAAAACTTTTCTTTTTTCGTTTAAGCCCACCTGCCGGGATATTACAGCCCTCCCCGCGAGCGGGACGGAAAATTTCTGGAGAAATACGCAGGAGATGATGATATAAATGATTTGATCTGGTCAGAGCCGGTGGCAACGATGACAATGGCTCAACCAGTCGGCCCAATCCAAGCGCCAGCAGTATTAAACAAACAGTCGGACACCACAACATGGTTAACACGGCAGTAATAGGCTGCGGCTACTGGGGCCCGAACCTCATCCGAAATTTCATGACCTGCCCGGAAACCAATCTCCTTTGGGCCTGCGACCTTGATCCGGAGAGATTGAACCGTGTCCTGGCCCCCTTTCCCTCTGTGCGAAAAACCACCGACGTTGCAGATATCCTTGAAGATGACCAGGTGGAGGCGGTTGCCATTGCCACGCCGGTAGGCACCCATTATCTCCTGGCAAAGGCCGCTCTGGAAAAGGGCAAGCATGTCCTGCTGGAAAAACCCCTGGCCGCCAGTGTCGCCCAGGGCAGCGAACTGGTGGCCCTGGCGGCGAAAAAAGGCCTGCGTCTGATGTGCGACCACACCTTCTGCTACACGGGCGCGGTCAGAAAAATCAAACAGATTATCGATGCCGGCGAATTGGGGGAGATTCTTTATTTTGACTCCATCCGCATCAATCTTGGGCTGTTCCAGAGCGATGTGAACGTTATCTGGGATCTGGCCACCCATGATCTTGCCATTGTCGATTTTCTCCTCCCTGAAAGGCCCATCCAGGTGAGCGCCCATGGCGTGGCCCATGCCGGTAACAGCATTGAGAATATTGCCTACGTCACCCTGACCTATCCCGGCAATCTCATCGCCCATTTCCATGTCAACTGGCTTTCTCCGGTCAAGATCAGAAAAACGCTCATCGGCGGCAGCAAAAAGATGATCGAATGGAATGATCTTGTTCCGGCAGAAAAAATTAAGGTGTACGATAGAGGGATTGAGCTCAGTTCCACGGAACAGGATCAGAAATCGCGGCTCATGGTCTCCTACCGCTGCGGCGATATCCACTCGCCGCAGATTGACGGCGCCGAGGCGCTGTTGCTGGTGGCAAAAGAGTTTGCCGATTGCATCACCGAGAAACGGCCACCATTAACCGATGGCCATTCCGCCTTGCGGGTTCTCCGCGTGCTGGAAGCGGCGGAACGCTCCCTCAAGGCCGATGGCGCCAATGTCCGCATCGAATACCCATAAGGAAAAGCCTGTGGAATTATGCCGGATTGCTCCCGATGTCTCCCTGGGCCAGGATGTTGCCATCCATGCCTTTGTCAATCTCTATGGCTGCCGCATCGGAGAGCAGACAAAGATCGGGGCCTTTGTCGAGATCCAGAAAAACGCCTCCATCGGGAAACGCTGCAAGATCTCCAGCCACACCTTTATCTGTGAAGGGGTCATCATCGAAGATCAGGTGTTTATCGGCCATAACGTTACCTTTATCAACGACAGGCACCCCAGAGCGGTAAACCCCGATGGCAGCATGCAGACCGACCCTGACTGGCAGGTAACGCCCACCATCGTTGGCCAGGGGGCCTCCATCGGTTCCAGCGCCACCATTTTATGCGGGATCACCATCGGGGCCGGTGCCCTCATCGGCGCCGCGAGCCTGGTGCTGACCGATGTGCCACCCGGGGAGATCTGGGCCGGGAACCCGGCCAGATTTATCAAAAAAGCTCCGCAGCTATGAATATCCCCTTTCTCGATCTCAAGGCGCAGAACAGCGCCCTCAAACCGGAAATTCTCCCGATCTGGGAAGAGATCTTAGATTCCGCCACTTTTATCGGCGGCAAATATGTCACAACCTTTGAAGAGGAATTCGCCGCCCTCACGCACACCAAATACTGCCTCGCGCTCAACAGCGGCACCGATGCCCTGCGTTTCATCCTCCTGGCTCTGGACCTGCGGGCCGGAGATGAAGTGCTCACGGCCCCCAACACCTTTATCGCCACTGCCGAGGCCATCAGCCAGGCAGGGGGGCAGCCCGTTTTTGTGGATATCGATCCGGAGACCTATACCCTCGACCCAAGTAAAATCGAGGCCGCTATTACGCCAAGAACACGGGGCATTATCCCGGTGCATCTCTATGGGCAACCAGCGGAGATGGACACCATTACCGCCATCGCCAGAAAACATAATCTATGGGTGGTGGAAGATGCTTGCCAGGCGCACCTGGCCGAGTACAAGGGGCGCACCGCCGGTTCCCTGGGCCGGGCGGCAGCTTTTTCCTTTTATCCCGGGAAAAATCTTGGCGCCTGCGGCGATGCTGGCGCGGTGACCACCGATGATCCTGAGCTTGCCGCAACCATTGCCATGCTCCGGGATCATGGCCAGACCCATAAATACTATCACGCCAGAGAGGGATACAATGGCCGCTGCGATGCTCTGCAGGCCGCCGTCCTTTCCGTAAAACTCAAATATCTGCCCCAGTGGACCGAAGCACGCAGAAGACACGCGTGCCGCTATCAGGAACTCCTGCAGGGCATTTCTGGCCTGATCCTGCCCAAAACCGCGCCCGGCAATCTGCCCGCCTGCCATCTCTTTGTGATCCAGGTTGACAAGCGGGATCTGGTCATGGCGGCGCTTGCCGAAAGAGGCATCGCCAGCGGCCTCCATTACCCTCTGCCCCTGCACCGGCAACAGGCGTATGCCCACCTGCACCTGCCGGTCGGTTCCTTCCCTGTGGCGGAAGCCTGTGCCAAACGTCTGCTTTCCCTGCCCCTGTACCCGGAACTCACCGACGAGCAGATCGTCTTTATCTGTGACAATCTCAAGGAGATCCTCAAATGATCAAGCTTGACCATCTGAATTGCCTGGTTACCGGAGGCGCAGGTTTTATCGGTTCCCATCTGGTTGACCAGCTGTTAGCGCGGGGCTGCATGGTACGGGTGCTCGACAATCTGAGCAACGGCAAGCTCGCCAACCTCTCTTCTCATTTTGCCGATCCTAATTTTGAGTTCAACCAAGGCTCGATCACTGACCCCTGTGATGTGGATCAGGCCATGCAGGATATTCAGGTAGTTTTTCACCTTGCCTGCCTGGGGGTCAGACATTCCATTGCCCATCCCTATGAAAACCAGAGGGTCAACGCCGAGGGCACCCTGCTCCTGCTTGCCGCCGCCAGCCGGGCCAAGGTGAGCCGCTTTATTCACTGCTCCTCTTCAGAAGTTTATGGCTCCGCGCAATATGTTCCCATGGCGGAAACCCATCCGACCCAGCCCTGCACCGTGTACGGCGCCAGCAAACTGGCTGGCGAAGCCTATGCCCGCGCCTATTATCTTACCTATGGCCTGCCCACGGTGATCATCAGGCCCTTCAACACCTATGGCCCCCGTTCTCACCATGAGGGAGACGCCGGAGAGATGATTCCCAAGTCCATTGTCCGGGCCTTGAACGGCAAGGAAGTTCTGGTGTTCGGGGGCGGTTTGCAGACCAGGGATTTCACCTTTGTGGAGGATACGGCGGCAGGGCTTGTGGCCGCAGCGGAATGCGAGGCCATGACCGGGCTCACCCTGAACATTGGCTGCAATTTTGAAATCTCCGTGAAAGAGCTGGCCGAAAAGCTCGTGGCCATGGTTGGCAACCATGCGGCCACGGTCAGGTTTACCTCTGCCCGCCCAGGCGATGTCAGTCGCCTCCATGCCGACCCTTCCGCTTTTATGGCGCTGTGCGGCTGGAGGCCGACCACTACTTTTGAGGCCGGACTTGAAAAGACGATCGCCTGCTTCCGTGCGCATCCTCTTGGCCTGGCAGGCCTTCTGCAAAGCGAAGCCGGACGGAACTGGTAAGATGATGATTCCCCTTGCCAGGCCATGTCTTGGCGAAGAAGAAGCCGCCGCCGCCCGCGAGGTTATTCTCTCCGGCTGGGTAACCCAGGGGCCAAAGGTCAAAGAGTTCGAAGACCATTTCGCAGCCTATGCCGGAGCCAGATACGCCTGCGCGGTTTCAAGCTGCACCACCGCCCTGCATCTGGCCCTGCTGGGGGTTGGCGTAGGGCCGGGAGATGTGGTCATCACCGTGAGCCACAGCTTCATCGCCACTGCCAATGCCGTGCGCCACTGCGGGGCTGAGCCGGTTTTTGTGGACATCGAGCCGACCTTCTACAATATGGACGTGGCCAGGCTGGAACAATTTCTCGCCGAAGAATGCGAGCAGGAAGAGGGCGGAATCTACTACCAGGATGTTGCCCGGCTTTGCGTAGGCGAGTCTC
>MGTC01000064.1:0-15225 GCA_001799255.1 Deltaproteobacteria bacterium RIFOXYD12_FULL_55_16 | reverse complement strand
AAGATCGGCAGGCCCCAGGGCTCGGTGGCCTGCTTCAGCTTCCACCCGCGCAAGGTGCTTACCACCGGCGATGGCGGCATGCTCACCACCAACGACCCGAAGCTGGACCGCCAATTCCGACTCTGGCGGCAGCATGGCATGGGCCTCACCGACCTGGCGCGACATGCGGCCAGTACGGTGATTTTTGAGGAGTACCTTACCACGGGCTATAATTATCGAATGACCGATATCCAGGCAGCCATCGGCCTTGAACAGCTCAAGAAACTGGCTGGCATGGTGGTTAAGCGACGGCATATCGCGGCGCGCTATCAGGAACTGCTTTGCGATGTGTCCGGCCTTGATCTGCCCTTTGCACCGGCCTCGGCAAAAACCAACTGGCAGAGCTACCCGGTGCGGCTGGCGGCTTCAGCCGGGCAGAGCCAACGAAACCTCATGCAGCTCTTGCAGAATAAGGGCGTTGCCTGCCGGAGAGGGATCATGAATGCCCATCAGGAACCGCCTTACAGCCAAGCAGGTTGGCGATTGCCACACAGCGAGACCAGCCGCGATCAGGTTGTCCTGTTGCCACTCTTTTGCGGTCTGGATGAGGAAAGTCAGCTTCAGGTCGCACGGGCCGTGCGGGAGGTCTGCGCCTCATGAGCAGGACAGGCTGGATACTGGTGTTGTTAAGCGCCACACTGGCGGTGGGCGCAAACCTCCTGTTCAGAAGCGGGGTCGAACGGGCAGGTGGACTTATCCTTAGTTTTGGCGGCGTGATCAACCTCCTCCGGCAACCGCGTTTTGATCTGGGGTTCATTCTTTATGCCGTGACTACCATTCTTTGGATCAAGGTAATCTCCATAGAGCCACTGAGTGTTGCTTATCCGGTGCTGGTCAGCATCACCTTTCTCCTGGTGACCCTTGGCGCGGCAGTACTTTTTCGGGAGAACCTGAACTGGCAAAAGCTCCTTGGCCTTGCGGTCATTCTGGCCGGAATCTTCATTATCAGCAGGAGTTGACCGCCTTGTCCAGCCCTTGCCAACAGACGCTGTCTGCCATGAAAAAACTCCTGCTTTTCCCGTTCAACGGCACCGCCAAGGAGGCGGCCTCGGTGGTGGAGGCCATCAATCGTCAGCAAGAGACCTGGCAACTGCTCGGTTTTATTGACGATGACCCCCAAAAGCAAGGGCGCCGCTTCGGCGCTTACCCGGTGCTGGGCGGTCGTGAACAGTTGGAGCGCCACCAGGATGCCTTTGTCCTCGCGGTTCCCGGCAGGCCGGAGAACTTTTTGCAACGGCAGGCCTTGATCGCCTCGCTCAAGGTGGCACCGGAGCGGTTTGTCTCCCTCATCCATCCCAGCGCCTCCCTTGGCATCGGCTGCACCGTGAGCAGTAATACCCTGCTCATGGCCAATGTTGTCCTTACCGCCAATGTTTTCGTGGGCCGGAGCGTGGTGATTCTTCCCAACACCGTCATCGCCCACGACAGCACGGTGGGGGATTATTGCCTGGTCGGCGCCAACGTCTCCGTTGCAGGCGGCGTTACCGTTGGCGATAATTGCTATCTTGGCTCCGGGGCGCGCATTATCCATGAGGTGAGCATCGGCGAGAGATCCTTAATCGGTCTGGGCGCCGTTGTTATCAATAACGTCGCCTCGGGTTTGGTTGTGGCGGGCAACCCGGCGAGAATCATCAGGGAGTCACGATGAAGCTCAGTATTGTCATTCCAGCCCTAAACGAGGAAGAAAACATCCTTGAGACCATTGCGGAGCTACGGACAGCCATCGGCGAGAGTGGCGATCTTGTGGAAGCACATGAAATTATCGTGGTCGATGACCACTCCGCCGATAACACCTTCGGGATCGTGGCCGGTCTGAACAGCCCCAGTCTCAGGGCTATTCGGCTCAGTCGACGCAGTGGCAGTCATATGGCCATTCGTGCCGGGTTGGTAGCGGCCACTGGGGATGTGGTGCTGTGTCTTTCAGCGGACGGACAGGACGACCCGCGCCTGCTGCGGCAGATGCTTGAACGCTGGCGAAACGGAGACAACATCGTCTGGGCCTTGCGGAAGGGCAGGGAGAATGAACCCCTGGCTCAACGGCTTTTCGCCAAAGCATTTTATCGTCTTCTGGCCTGGTTCGGGAGCGCCCCCAGCGGACTCGATCTTTCCCGGGCCGATTTCTACCTGCTGGACCGCAAGGTAGTCGCCGCCATCAATGCCTGCCCGGAGCGCAATACCTCGCTCTTTGGGCTGGTTGCCTGGCTGGGCTTTAAGCAGGGCTGGGTCGAGTACGATCGCAAAAAGCGGCGCGCCGGCACCTCGGGCTGGAACTTTCACAGCCGGTTGCGCCTGGCAACGGACTGGATCATCGCCTTTTCCGGGGTTCCCCTCAAGTTGATGACCGTTGCCGGCTTTCTGATCGCCGGGCTGGGCTTTTTGTATGCCCTGCTGGTCATTACCCGCAGCATCCTTTTCGGCAGCCCTCTGCTGGGGTGGTCTTCGGTCATGACCGCCATCCTGCTTTTAGGCGGCGGCCAGATGATGATGCTGGGCATTATCGGTGAATATCTCTGGCGCACCCTTGACGAATCCCGCAACCGGCCCGCCTGGTTCATCGAGCAGGATTCCTGCCATCCTGAACGCAGTTACCCATGTTGACCTTTCTGTACAAACTACTCGAACATCCCCTTTGCTATCGCCTTTCCCAGCTCGTTTTCGCCCCTGGCGCGGATAGCTTGCTGACGAAGCAACTGCGCAAGACAGCACAGACCCTGGGGCTTTCTGGCCCGGTTCTTGATGTCGGCTGTGGCCCGGCAAGCTGGCTGTGGAAGGTGAGTGGCCATCCCGTTGGTCTTGATCTGTCCTTTTCTTACTCGTTGGCCTTCAAGGAATCGGGGGAAATCGCGCTCACCGGTTCAGCAACGGCCTTGCCCTTTGCGAACAACTCCTTTGTCGGGGTATGGAGTATCGGCCTGCTGCATCATCTGCCAGAGAAGGCAGCCCGACAGGCCATGCAGGAGATGCTCCGCGTTTGCCAAAAAGGCGGCTATGTCGCGGTTTTCGACGCGGTGCTGCCAGTTGCCCCTTGGCAGCGTCCCGTGGCGTATCTGGTTCGCAAGCTGGATCGTGGCAGATTCATGCGCAAGCAAGCAGAACTTGTCTCGCTACTGCCAGAGCGAACTGACTGGGAAATAAACCGCTTCACTTACACCTTGAATGGGCTGGAAATGTTGTGTTGCCTGTGCCGCAAGCCAATGGTTGACGGTGTTCAGGGAAAGATCTGCGAGCAGAAAAATGACGCATCTTTTTCTCTTGAAGTTTAGCGATACACATTATATTATACATGTATAGCAAAAAGGAGGCCGTCATGTTAGCACTGCGTTTACCGGCAGAAATCGAGCGACGACTGGAATCTCTGGCAAAGAAGTCCGGTCGTTCAAAATCATTTTATGCTCGCGAGGCTATACTCGAACACCTGGATGATCTGGAAGCAGCATACCTTTCCGACGAAATACTCAATCGCATCAAGTCTGGACAGGAAGGCACCTATACACTTGATGAGCTGGAGCGCGAACTTGGATTGGCGGATTGAAGTCACAGATACCGCCAAAAAGCAGTTAGCCAAGCTTGATCGGCAGATACAGATTGAGATCATGCTGTATCTGCGGGCTAAAATAGCCACAGAAGAAGATCCGCGTCGATATGGGGCACCACTGCGAAAGGAATTGCTTGGTCGTTGGAAATATCGAGTTGGGGCATACCGACTCATCTGCGATATTCAGGACGAAAAAATAATGGTGTGCGTTCTGATGGTCGGCCACAGAAGCAAAGTCTATGGCGGACATTAACAGGAGAAAATGGGGTATCTTGAGTTTGCCCACAAATTCATCCTGTTAATTATCACTAAAGAAAGAGCCCCAGAAATTACGATGAAGCCATGAGCAACAATTCTTCACACGTCGAACAATCTCCACCATCCCTCACCCCCTGGCACTGGGGTTGGTCCGCAGCTCTGGCCCTGATCGTTCTGGTTACTCTGGCCTTCCGTTACGCCTTGCCGGTGCGAGACGGAGATCTCTGGTTCCATATGTTGTACGGTAAGTACTTTCTGGAACACAACACCCTGATTGCCGATCATACCATCTTCTCTTGGACGCCCACCACCAACGACACCATCTATGTTACCTGGCTGCCGGATATTTTTCTCTACCTGCTCCACAAGGCCGCCGGGCTGCCCGGCATCTTCGCCTTTCGCTACCTCTGTATGCTGGTGCCGGTGGCAGGCTGTTATTTCTATGCCCGCAAGCTGAAAATCGTCACCCATCCCCTGACCTGGCTTCTCTGTCTGCTGGCGGTGATCATGTCCTACACCGCCGCCTTTGAGAAACCGGAGATCCTCTCCTTTGTCTTCATGACCCTGTTGGCTTGGAACTGGTGGCATATCCGCAGCAGCGGTGAGGAGGCCTGGAAGAACTGCTATCTTTTCCCCGTCATCATGCTGGCCTGGGTCAACACCCACGGGGGCTTTGTCTTTGGCGCAGTCTTTCTGTTCCTTATCTGGCTGGGCGAGATGTGCAATACCTGGCTCAGCCCGCAAAACACCTTGTCTCCAAGACTACGAAAACATCTGACCATCGCGCTTTTTGTATCCGCCATTATGCCTTTTCTTACCCCATATGGCTATCACTACCCTTTGCAACTCTATTATGATTTCCTTCCAACTGCGGAAAATGCAAATTTTAATAGTAAAATCGCCGCCTATGCCTCGCCGTTTGCCTTTGAAAATCCACACAACTTTGTCTTAGCGGCCGATATCACTATTCTGCTTCTTGCGTTATTATTGATACGAAATATTGCCAGAGTTGAATGGTCCACGTTAATCAGCAATTTTGTCTTCGCATTCCTGTACACACAATTTTTTCGCACCACCTTTTACTGGGTGCCAATTTTTCTTTTTTCAGGTATCAATTTATTAGCGGTACAACCTCTGGCATCCAAAAGCTGGCATTACGCTAAACTTTTTACCAGCTTCCTCCCTGGCTTAGTTCTCACTGCGGCAATCAGCCTTGCGGGGCACACCATGTATCAAGCGATGGTCACACCTGAAAAATGGTTATGGCTGGGATTTGGTATCAGTGACAGCAATCCGGTAGCTGAAGCGGATTATATCGCAACATATTTCCCTACCGCTCGAATTGGCAACACCTATGACCAAGGAGCGTATTTGCTCTGGAAGCTTTGGCCTCAAAACAGAGTTTTTTTCGATGCCCGACATTTTCCCTATCGGGCTTGGAGCAATGATTTTTTTGCCTTTTCTCGAGGGATCAGGATAAAGCCTATACTCGATAAATATCCCTGTGATATCTGGTGTATTGGTCTGCAAAACAGAGAATTGCTCAAAGGTTTGTTGGGCAGCAAGGAGTGGAAAATCGCATTCGTTGGCAAAAATGCCGTTGTTTTAGTGCGAGTGGATATTCCCTTACCCAATGATGCCCCACGCGTAAGCAACGACTTGTATGAACAGAAAAATTTAATCACCGCCATTGATCTGATTGCATTTGCGATCATCACCAGTGACTGGGAAATAGGGGAACATCTTTTCGCAGTGATGCAAAACACCTTCAAATGGAAAGAACAGCAAAAATCTTTACAATGGGCCGAGTACAATTTGGTTGGATTCCGCGCTTACTTACAAGACAGGGACTACCACACCGCCATAAAAAATCTTGAGCAGATTTCTGAGTCACCCGCTTATACACGTTTTGTTATCACCAACTGTTATCAATTCCTAACTCAAGAGGCATGGAAAAGAAATGATATAACCAGAGCGCTTAAATTTGCCCGGAGATCTTTGAATCTGGTTCCAGATAACCCCTATTCACTCTACAACGTGGGAATTATCCTGTGGCAACAAGAGCAAACCCTTCCTCCAGAAGAACACCGACGCGATTGGCAACGATTTCTTGTGAAATTTCTCCGTAGCGCACCGCATGACCAGGATTTCAATCCATTTCGGTCAATCGCCAAGGACATGCTTGACGGCAGCAAACATCAGGAACGCCCCCCGCTCCTGATCCCCCCGGAACCAACTCTTGGACGAGCAAAGAATCCAGATGACAATCCTTAATGCCATCTGACATTTTTGGTCCCCCCAAGTGACAAAATTAGTCACTTGGGTCTTTTTTAATCATACCGGATATGGCATCAGTAGATAATGTGTCGAAAAAACCTATGCAATATCTGTTGATTCAGTATCGGCTATCTATACGCGATCACAGGATACCACATCTGCGTTGTTATCGGCCTGTTCATGTGTAATAGCACACTTCACAGGCTTCTTTCTATCATCTACGGTGCTTCAAAGTAATAACAAAAGTTTCTTTAAAAATAAAGGCCTGGCCCGCTCGGTTAGAACGCTGGACTGTTACAACGTTTTTTTCTGTGGTTAGTGGTCTATTTTGTGCTAATGTACAAATGATAGATTTGTAATAACTCATTTCTTAACGCAGAGGCGCAAAGTCGCAAAGTTTTAATCCCTTTATTTCAACATGTTGTCTTTGCAACTCTGCGTCTTGACGTTACGTTTTTCACGTTGTTACACGTCCATCAAAAATGATATAGTTTTTTTGTGGCGGAGTAGATACAACATAAAATGTTGTTAGCAAACGAGAGCATGCTGGAATACCAATAAACAAAGGAGGAGAATGTCATGCAACAGATGAAGAACAACCAGAAAGGCTTTACCTTAGTGGAGTTAATGATCGTTGTCGCGATCATCGGCATCCTGGCGGCCATCGCCATCCCGCAATTCGCGGCTTACCGCACCCGTTCCTATAATGCCTCGGCCAAGTCGGTGAACAAGAACATGGTTGGCACCCAAGCAGACCTTAACGCAGAATTGGGCTCTTACGGTGAAACAGGTTCCAATACAGCAACCGGTAATCTGCTGGTGGACCCTGTCGGTGCTCCTGGAGCTGGGGTATGGATGTCTTCCAACAGCGTTGTGCAGCTCGCCATTGGCGCCGGGGCCGCTACTCGCGGGGCAAGGCTCTCGGGGAACAATACCGGGGCCGGCAAGACCTTTGCCGTACCGTTAAGCCTTGGCGCGGGAATGATTGCTTTTGCCAACACCCCTGCTGATGCCGATGGGGCTGGCACCGCTACGGAAGCCACCTCCTATGTGGCCATGGCCCGTCATATGAACGGCGATACCATCTATGGCTCCGACTCAGACGTGCCCAATGTCCTCTACAGTGTCAGCAATGCCTCATGGGCAGGGACAGATAGGACGCATACTGGTTCTTCCTTTGCGCCGACATCACAGGTCAATGATTTTGATACCAATGGCGTACCGGCCAGCGGGGATGAGCCGGCCGGTTTGGGTGCTCCTGCCGCCAATTGGGGCCGCGCTAATTAAGCTCCTGGCACATACTTAAATTCTACGATAAAGAACAGCCCCGGCCTACCAGGTCGGGGCTGTTCTTTGCTTACACTGACGGTATCATCGTGAAAAATACGCATGTGACCCGCAACCACCAGCAGAACCAAAAAAACAATGCCCCCTGCGCCGCCAGCCATCGAAATCAACAACCTCAGCAAGGCCTTCAGCTCTCGCCGCCAACGAGCCCAAGCTCTCCATGATCTTTCTCTAGCTATCGCCTAGGGCGAGGTCTTCGGCTTTCTCGGCCCCAACGGGGCTGGCATGGCCATTTTAGCCAATGTGCCAGCTACAGTTGCTGTCACAACCACTTCGACCAACTACCTTATCTTTACCCGAAATGCCAAGGGTGACACGGCCTATGCCACTGATTCCGATGCAGCCGATGCTATGTACAGCGTCAGTAACCCAGCTTGGGTAACGGCAAATATCTTGACCGCAACCACAACTGCTCCAACCGGGGTTGACAACTTAGGTGCAGGGCTTGCTGGTGGCGGCGCACCCACCGCCAACTGTGGGGAGTTCCGGGGACAGTATCCAAAACTCCCACCCCCCAAGGGGCCAATGCTGTTTGTTATTACAACAACTTAACCAGGGCGACAACAATCGCGGCCTGGGCGATCAGCAGGCCAGCCACCCACCTGATGATGTCAAGCTTGGCCAACTGTTTTTTGGCGGTATCCGTGACTTCAATCCGCCAAGCCAAGTTCGCGCTCCAAGTCATCGAGGGTATAGGTTCGTTCCTGCCCCGAGTCGACGCGCTTCAATATCTCCTCGGAAAGGTATGCGGCTTCCAGATCGTCCAGATGTTCAAGAATGGCCTCGCGGGCGTAAAATGATTTTGAGCGACCAGACTTCTTGGCCAGGGTACTGGTGGATACCTCTGCCTGGATCGCTTATTTCCGAAAAGAAGAGCCGTGCTTCGCCCTTGTTTCAGAGCTGCTGGCCGACGGCCGCATCTGCTGCCAAGGGTGGCAACCAGTCTTGCTATTTTGTAAATTGAATTGCCAATTTGTAAAATATCTGCTACCATGCCGCTATGATTAAAAGAAAGGCAATCGACACCATTCTCCGGTTGTGCAAGGGATTTCCCGTTTTGGCCATTACCGGCCCACGTCAATCAGGGAAAACAACCTTGGCCCGGGCGGTTTTTCCCGACAAAGCCTATGTATCTCTGGAAGATCCCGATACCCGCGCCTTTGCCGATACTGACCCAAGGGCCTTTCTGGGCCGCTATCCTGACGGTGCGATCCTTGACGAGGTTCAACGCTGTCCGGAACTATTCTCCTATATCCAGACCATTGTTGATCAGGACCAGAGGATGGGCCTGTATATTCTGACCGGTTCTCAGCAGTTTGGCCTTCGTTCAAAAATCACCCAATCTCTGGCGGGCCGTGTCGGTATGGTGCAATTGCTGCCATTCAGCCACGACGAACTCGTTGATGCGGGACGGGCCCATGCCGAGCTGGAAACGGCGATTTATACCGGTTCCTACCCGCCACTCTACGACAGGGAGGTTTCCCCTGCCGACTGGTACCCTGGGTACATTAGCACCTATGTGGAAAGGGATCTCCACCAGTTGATTCAGGTTCGAGATTTAAAAAACTTTCAACTGTTTCTGCGCATGTGTGCGGCCAGAACTGGGCAGTTGCTTAATCTTTCCTCCCTGGCCAACGATTGCGGAATTACCCATAATACAGCGAAAGCCTGGCTCTCCGTACTCGAAGCAAGCTACATTGTCTTTTTGCTTCAACCCCATTACCGAAATTTCAACAAGCGGTTGATCAAATCGCCCAAGCTCTATTTTTACGATACCGGCCTTGTTTCGTGGCTGTTGGGAATCCAGGAGCAAAGTCAGATAACGATTCATTCCTTGCGGGGAGCCCTCTTTGAAACCTGGGTCGTGGCCGAGCTTATCAAGGGGAGATTAAACCGCGGGCTGCAACCGAATCTTTATTTCTGGCGAGATAGTACGGGCAATGAGGTTGACGTGCTGGCCGAACAGGGGGAACATCTGCTTCCCATAGAGATTAAATCCGGACGAACGCTTTCCGCCGATTCCTTTGCCGGTCTGAACAAGTGGCTTCAACTTGCTGCTGACAGCTCAGGGCCAGCCCATCTAGTCTATGCAGGAGATGATAGCCAGCAAAGGACGCGGGTTAAAGTGATCCCGTGGCAGAATATCTCTCTCCTGGCGGAACAGCTTTGATAATGAAAGCGCTGTCAATCTTGTACCTTTCACCCGGCAATAAACACTGTCCTGTTTACATGAGTTCCGGCATGAGTTCCGGGGACAGTATCCAAAACTCCCACCCCTAGGGGGGGCTAATGGTGTCTGGGCATGAGTTCCGGGGACAGTATCCAAAACTCCCACCCCTAGGGGGGGCTAATGGTGTCTGTGGTTACAGCAACTTAACCAGAGCGGCAACAATCGCGGCCTGGGCGATCAGCAGGCCAGCCACCCACCTGATGATGTCGAGCTTGGTTTCTGCCAGAGAGGCGGCCAGGTACTGTTTGGTAACAAGATCGGCGGTCTCGTGCGCCTCCTGAACTGTCTCTAGGATCGCCTTTGCTTGCGGTTCGGTTATGCCAGAATCTTTGAGTTTCTGGATAAATTTGTATGTGTCAAAGGTGATGGTGGTCATGTTTTGGCCTCGATTATATATTCCAGGGGACAAGTTGTTTATTCCCCGATAAACTGACGCTGAGTTCCGGACGAGTTCCGCGAGTTCCGGGGACACCGCGAGTTCCGGGGACAGTATCCAAAACTCCCACCCCTAGGGGGCTAATGCTATCTGTGATTACAGCAACTTAACCAGAGCGGCAACAATCACGGCCTGGGCGATCAGCAGACCAGCCACCCACCTGATGATGTCAAGCTTGGTCAACTGTTTTTTGGCGGGATCCGTGACCTCAACCCGCCAAGCCAAGTTCGCGCTCCAAGTCATCGAGGGTATAGGTTCGTTCCTGCCCCGATTCGACGCGCTTCAGTATCTCCTCGGAAAGGTATGCGGCTTCCAGATCGTCCAGATGTTCAAGAATGGCCTCGCGGGCGTAAAATGATTTTGAGCGACCGTACCTCTTGGCCAAAGCCGCCAGCCGTTGCTCTATTTCTTCCGGCAAACGTAGTGCTAACATAACGCACTCCTTTTTTACTATACATGTATAATAGCAGTTCCTTATAAAACTTCAAGGGAGTGAGGCGAAAATTTGGGCAAGGGGGGCACAGTGTTGTCTGGTTAGGATCTTGCAAGAAGCTCCCCCTCCCTTTATGGGAGGGGGTTGGGGGGTGGGTGAAGTGGCAAACTGCCGGGCAGCGGCCAGCTTCCCCCCTCCCTAACCCTCCCCGCAAGGGGGGGGCTTTTGTTCAAGCACTGCTGGTGTCGAAAAGTGACTATTTACTACAAAAATCGCTCCTGCAATTTTCTAACCGGACAACGCTGTGTATATACAGCTAAATCTCCTCTATCCATGACCGGCGTAACAGACAAAGAACCTTGCAGAACAATCCATAACAACTCCAGCCCTCGAAATCACCCGCCTGAACAAAGGCTTTGGTTCCGGCCGCAAGAAAAACCAGGTACTCACGGATCTTTCCCTTACCATCACTCAAGGTGAGGCCTTCGGCTTTTTAGGCCCTAACGGGGCTGGCAAGTCCACCACCATCAAGCTGCTGCTCCGCTTTCTAACGGCAGCCTACGCATCCTGGGTAGAACCGTGGGCCAGGAAGAGTTCCGCCACCGGATCGGCTATCTCTCGAAGTTTCCCGTCTTCTACGACCACCTCTCCGCCAGGGAAACCCTCCTTCTTTCAGGCCGATTGAGCGGCATGATCCGACAGGCCATTGATCAACGTATCCCCATCCCAATCCCTTGCAGGTCGTTGTGGCTTACTGACGCTGGGCATCCGCGCCTTGCCTTTCTTGTTTCCATGTGATACAGATTATGTGTACACTTGTAATCATTTAGCAACATGGAGGTCGGAATGAGTCAGACTGTGGCGGTAAGACTTGACGAAGAGGTGTTGAAGCAGTTGGACATCATGGCCAAAGCTGCGGACCGGTCACGCGCCTGGTTTATGGCGCAGGCCATTCGACAATACGTCCAGCATGAAGCCTGGCAGGTAGATATTGCCAAGAAAGCGTTGACTAAAATGGAAAATGGCAAGGCTCAGTTCGCCCCCCATGAAGAGGTTGCTCAATGGCTGCTCAGTTGGGGAACCGCCCAAGAAAAGGATCGCCCATCGTGCGAATAAGGTGGGAAGAGGATGCCATCATTGACCTGGTTGCCTTGCGGGCGTATATTGCAAAAGACAATCCGGCAGCAGCACTGAGCCTTGCAGAACGGATTACAGCAAAGGCCGAACTGCTTGCCGATCAGCCTCTTTTGGGTGAGCCTGGCCGGATCCACAACACCCGGGAACTGGTGGTGACAAACACGCCATACACCCTCATTTATCACGCAGCAGCAGAGACAATTTCGATCCTGCGGGTATTGCATCAAGCGCGAAGGTGGCCAACTGGCCAGACATTATAAAATTGACATCCGTGCAACCAAAGCAGAGCCACCCATGACAGTTCCAGCCCTTGAAATCACCGGCCTCAGCAAAGGCTTCGGCTCTGGTCGCAAAAAGAACCAGGTGCTCACGAATCTTTCCCTTACCATCACCCAGGGTGAGGTGTTCGGCTTTTTAGGCCCCAACGGGGCTGGCAAGTCCACCACCATCAAGCTGCTGCTCCACTTTCTCAAGCCGGACAGCGGCAGCCTGCGCATCCTGGGCAAGACTGTGGGGCAGGAAGAGTTCCGCCACCGGATCGGCTATCTCTCCGAATTCCCCTTCTTTTACGATCACCTCACCGCCAGGGAAACCCTCCGTCTTTCAGGCCGATTGAGCGGCATGGAACGACAGGCGCTTGACCAACGCATCCCCATACTGCTTGAGCGTATGACCCTGACCGAGGCGGCGGATCGCCGGGTGGGTGGATTTTCCAAGGGGATGAAGCAGCGGCTGGGCATGGCCAACGCCCTGATCCACGATCCGGAGGTGCTGATCTTTGACGAGCCCATGAGCGGCCTTGACCCGGTGGGCCGCCACCAGATCAAAGGACTCATCGCCGAGCTCAAGCAGGAGGGCAAGACCATCTTTTTCAGTTCTCACATCCTGAGCGACATCGAGGCCCTGTGTGACCGCATTGGCGTCATCAATAAAGGGGTCTTGCTCTATAGCGGAGGATTGAGAGATTTTCTTGTCGCAGGCTGTGGGTTGGAAGAGAGTTTTGTCCGGGTTATCGAGGAGGCCAACCATGCCTGTGCGTAATATCTGGTTCCTGGCCCTGGCCACCTGCACCGAGGGCATCCGCCACCGGGCGCTGTGGGCCATTGTCTGCCTGGCGGTACTGCTCACCATGGCCAACCTGGGGGTCACCACTCTCTATACCTGGGATCTGGGCAAGGTCTCCGTGGAGTTCGGCCTTTCGTCCGTGGCCTTTACCGGTCTGCTGCTGGTCTTCTTTCTGGGGATGAAGATTCTGGCCGACGATCTGGAGCGGAGCCGGATCTTCATGCTGCTTTCCCGACCGGTCTCCATCTGGCAGTACCTGACCGGCAAGTTCCTGGGCCTGGTCATGATCCTGCTTTTGGCCACCATCATCCTCGGCCTCTCAGCCGCCCTGTCCATGCACTATGTACTCTGGCAGTATCCCGCCTATGTGCCGCCCAACTTCTCCTGGGTCACCTATATCATGGCCCTGGCCTGCCAGTGGCTGAGCCTGGTGGTGGTGCTGGCGGTGAGTGTGCTCTGTTTCAGCTTTGCCAGCCAGCCCTTTGTCGCCCTGCTCCTGGCGGTTTCCACTTATCTGGTGGGCCAGAACATGGAGCTGCTGCGACGGGTGGTGACTGAAAACGCCCATGCCGGGGCGCTGACCGGCCAGGAAAATCTGGTGCTCGCCCTCTCCTGGATCTTCCCCAACCTCTCACTTTTTGATAAAAAATATGCGGCAGCCTACGGCATGGCCTTCAGCGGCCAGGAGTTTATGCTGCTCTGCCTGTATGGAATCTCCTATTCGGCGTTGCTGATCTATTTCGCCACCCTCCTGTTCAGACGCAAGGAGCTGGCATGAGCAGACGGCTGACGGCGAATCTGGTGGTCGGCCTGATTCTGTTCAGCTTCTATGCGACCAGTTACAGTGCTTTGCTCCAGCAGCGCAGCGAGGTCAGCCTGACCTCATCTTCCAGCTCTGGAATCTGGAATCTGCCGCCTGTGGCGTTGCTGGCCCTCGCCGGAGAGTTCAAGGGCCTGATGGCCGACTACCTGACCCTGGAGGTAGGCGCGCAATTGGGCACCGAACTGGTGCGCAACCCAGCAGGAGGCTTCCGGGTTGTCAGGAAACACTACGACTGGCCGGGCATCCACCGGTTGTTTGTGGCCAGTCAGACCCTGGATCCTTCCTTTGCTCAGACTTACATCGTAGCGCAAGGCTGGCTGCCGTGGAAACCGGCAGACATGGTGGCGAAGACCCAGGAGATTTTGAAAATCGCCACGAAAAATCGAGACTGGGACTGGCAGCCCGCGCACGCCATGGGATTCAACGCCTACTATTTTCTCAAGCAACCGGGAGAGGCAGGCAAAATCTTTCTGGAGGCGGCAAAAACCCCCAACGCCCCGCCATTTCTGACCATCCTCGGGGCCCGTCTCGCCCAAAAAGGGGGAGAAACCGAGGCCGCCATCATCATCATGAAATCCATGCTCGCCGATAAAAACTCCGAAGAGCCAGGTTATACTGATATGATTGAGCGCCTCCTTGCTCTGGAAGGCGTGCTGGTAATTGAACAGGCCGCAAACAGCTATGAAAAGGCCAGGGGCCGCAAACCTTCGTCCCTAACCGAACTCACTGCTTCCGGCCTGCTTGCCGCCCTGCCGCCCAATCCATACAACCTTGATTACTGCCTGGATACAGCAGGGGTTATCTACTTTGACAAGCCGGATTGCCAAGCCTCCATACCAGACAGATCTAGCCGATAAGTCAGCGAGTATCGCAAGAGACAATTTACCTGTTCCGCCCCAGAGCTGAAAACGGTCAAATGCGGCAATTCCGGACAATTCCTTTGCTCTCTGCAATTGAGCGCGCGCCCCTCGCTTTTCAGGGCCGGATGTATTATAGTGCCGACATGAGTCCCTGATTCTACAGGAACAGGGCTTCCCTTCTTCAAGTTTCTGACACGGATCTACAGGTGAAAATGTGGCGGTGAAGGTTGTCTGCACCAATAAAAAAGCCTATCACGATTTCACCATCGAGTCGGAGATCGAGGCAGGCCTTATGCTCTTGGGCTCAGAGGTGAAATCTCTTAGGGCTGGCAAGGCAAACCTCAGGGACGGATATGCCAGGATCAAGGATGAGGAGGTTTTTCTCCTGCATGTGCATATCTCGCCATACAGCCACGCCACCTACGATGCGCCAGATCCTCTGCGGGAGCGCAAACTGCTGCTCAAGAAGCGTGAGATTCTAAAGCTGGTTGGCAAGACCAAGGAAAAAGGCTACTCTTTGATTCCTCTCAAGATGTATTTTAACGAGAGGGGCAAGGCCAAGGTGGTACTCGGGTTGGCCAAGGGCAAGAAGCTTTACGACAAACGGGAAGCGCTGAAAAAGAAAGATACGAACCGTGAGATTGATCGGGCCATGTTGAAATACAGATAGATTTCTACAATTTTTCATTCTTCACTTTTAACTTTTAATTCAAACATGGGGGCGAAACGGATTCGACGGGGATATGTAAGCTCAGGTTGCATGCCGAGGTTTCTACCAACCTCGT
>MGTC01000063.1 GCA_001799255.1 Deltaproteobacteria bacterium RIFOXYD12_FULL_55_16 | reverse complement strand
GGCATTTTGTCGTATTTTGTCCAAATTTTCAGCATGTTATATGCTGATTGATATGCAACGTTGGGACACTAGTGAGTTGGATTGACAATCAATGCGAAACGCGATGTCCGTCAGGTAGTGAATCTTGGTGTTCGCCTCTGTACCATCGAGGTCAAATCAGCCGCCACGACAACAGCGGATTTTTTAAAAAGCTTCACACCCTTTGCCGAGAGGGGTCAGTCACTGGGGTCAGGTCAGACTTTCGGACATTCACCCACTAATACACCGAAAAAATAGGAGAAAATAGAGGAACTCCCCGAGGACAGAACCGTTGTTGATTTGGTGACTATCTTAACACCCACTACCCCTACCCCCGCCTTTCCTGCCAGTAGTTCGGATCACGATGCAGATGCATTACCGCAAGAACAAAAATCTTCGTTTCTTCAATACTGTAAAGAACTCCATAGGGGAAACGCCGCACAAGGCAACGGTGGATATCAATATCAACCTGCGCCCACATGGCGGGATATTTTGCTGCACTTGAGATGGTCACATACACTTCTCTGGCGAAATCCACCCCAAGACCGTCCCTGCAATTCTCATAGTAGTCTATGGCTGCAAGAAACTCTTCTTCCGCCTCGGGATGAAAAGCATAATTCATAATGCGAATCTTTCCCGTATCCTGGTAAAGACTTCTTCCCCGTCAACCGACTTGACCAGACCACTCCGCAAATCCTGCAAGCGGCGTTCCGCCAGAGCGGCCCATTTCCGGTCTATTTCCGGATCAGGTGTATTCAGCGTCCGAAGCAAGGAATCCACTACCAAAATCCGGTCTTCCACAGGGAGCGACTCCACCTCTTGAATAATCCTGGCTGCGTTGGACATGGCCAACCTCGTTTGTTTTTGTTAAGGAAATTCCAGAGTCAGATTAGACTTGGAAATGCCGACGGACTCGGGCCAGGTCTTCAGAAGGAAATTAGGGACATTCTCCCTAATAATTTCTATAAAGTAAACACTTCCTCGTGAGAGTCTTCCCACTCTTTAAAATATATCTATCTTTTGGTGGATATTCGAGGACTTTTTCCCCTCCGGGAATTAAACATGGGGGAGTTCAGGGGACAGTTTACGAAACTATTTCGCCTCCTGGCAGAGCCGGGGGGTACCTGTTTGTTATTACGGCAACTTAACCAGAGCGGCAACAATCGCGGCCTGGGCGATCAGCAGGCCAGCCACCCACCTGATGATGTCGAGCTTGGTTTCTGCCAGAGAGGTGGCCAGGTACTGTTTAGTGACAAGATCGGCAGTTTCATGCCCCTCCTGGGCAGTCTCCAGAATTGTCTTGGCCTGCGGCTTTGTCATCCCAGAATGGCCTTAAGTGCCGGGATCATGGACACGGCGATATTAAGGCCTACCATCCACTTGAGCAGCTTTACATCACTCCGCAACTCTACAACTCCGTACTCATTGCCTTGGCTGCGGCTCTGGCTTTGTCCTCTGGTGCACCTGCCGCCATTAGTGCGTCATATATTTCGGCAATCATGGTGCTCATGATTAAATCTCCTTGTTTGGATTTTTTACGGCGTATTCAGTGCCATTCGGGGTGAATCCAGTGGCCAATTTATTTTTCCCCCAACAAACTGAAGAAAAACAGCAAGCCTCAAGTATTTAAGAAGTCTCATACATCTAATGAATTGTCAAGATTTGTGAGGGTGGCGTATTAGCCCGGCGATGAAGGGCCCCACGGCCTCCGGGCCTTTCTCTTCCACCAGCCTGATGGTGGCGGTGCCGATTACCGCCAGGTCGGCCTTGCCGGTCAGGATCTGGACATCTTCCCGGCTGCTGATCCCAAAACCCACGGCAAGCGGCAGGTCTGTGGCCTTGCGACAGCGGGACAGGTAAGCGTCGAAGGAGGCGTCGAACTCGGTCTTGCTGCCGGTGACGCCTCGGCGGGCTACGCAGTAAATGAAACCGTCCCCATGCCCGGCCAGGGTACGCATCCGCTCTTCTGTGCTGGTGGGGGCAAAGATCTGGATGGGGGCAAGAGCAAACTCTTTGGCCAGGCCAAGATACTCTTCGCCCTCTTCCGGCGGCAGGTCTGGAATGATGCAGCCCCTGATCCCGATCTCTCTGGCCTTATGGAGAAAATCCCGCAGGCCGTACTTGAAGGGGATATTGTAGTAGGTCATGAACAGAAAGGGGATCTTGTACTTTGCCGCCATTTCCTCAGCAAAGGCAAGACAGTCGGCAACCTTGGTCCCGTTGGCAATGGCCTCCTGGTTGGCCTTGATGATCATGGGGCCGTCAGCCATGGGTTCGGAAAAGGGGATCTGGAGTTCGATCATATCCACCCCGTTGGCCACCATCTGCCGGATCACCTCGCGGTTTACCGCGAATGATGGATAGCCCAAGACCAGATGGGTCATGAGCAGGATATCTTTATGGGTGCGGGCCTCCCGGAGTTGGTCAGCGAGCTGCATATTCTTCTCCCTTTTTCCGGATAAAATCCTTCCAGGACGGATCATCAAAGGCATGGGCAATGGTGAAGATGTCCTTGTCGCCTCGTCCAGACTGGTTGATAATCACGGCCTGTTCGCAGTTAAGCTCTCCTGCCTCCTTAAAGGCCTGAACAAAGGCATGGGTGGATTCAAGCGCCGGGATGATCCCTTCCTTTTTGATGGTCAGATCGAGCGCGGCCATGACCTCCTGGTCGGTGGCTGCGGCAAAACGGACCCGGCCCTTTTCCCACAGGTCGGTGAGCAGGGGGGAGACTCCGATATAATCCAGCCCCGCAGCCACCGAATGGGTGTCGCGCATCTGGCCGTCGGCGTCTTGGAGAAACATGGTTTTGTACCCTTGGGCCACGCCGGGTGAGGCGTCCTGGCTGGCGAGCCTGGCGGCGTGCTGGCCGGTTTCAAGCCCCTTGCCGCCTGCTTCCACCCCAATCAGCTCCACCTCGGGGTCGGCCAGAAAACCCTGGAAGATGCCCATGGCGTTAGAGCCTCCGCCTACGCAGGCATACACCCGGGCCGGGAGCCTGCCGTGGGCGGCGAGGATCTGCACCCTTGCCTCCTGGCCGATGATGGACTGGAACCAGGCCACCATCTCCGGAAAGGGGTGCGGCCCGCAGACCGTGCCCATCACATAGTGGGTGGTGTCCATATTGGAAACCCAGTCGCGGAAGGCCTCGTTGATGGCGTCCTTGAGGGTGCGGCTGCCGGTGGTGACCGGGATTACGGTGGCGCCGAGCTTCTCCATCCAGAAGACATTGGGTCGCTGGCGTTGGACATCTTCCTCGCCCATGTAGATGGTGCAGGCAAAGCCGAACTTGGCGGCCATGGTGGCGCAGGCCACCCCGTGCTGGCCCGCCCCGGTTTCGGCAATTACCCGGGTCTTGCCCATGCGCTTGACCAGCAGGCCCTGGCCCATGACATTGTTGGCCTTATGCGCCCCGGTGTGATTGAGATCCTCGCGTTTGATGAAGATCTGCGCCCCGCCGAAGTGGCGGCTCAGATTTTCGGCATGGGTGAGAGGGGTGGGGCGGCAGGAGTAGGAGCTCATGAGGGCGAGGTACTCCTGCCAGAAGGCCGGGTCTGTCTTGGCCTTGGCGTAGACCTCTTTCAGTTCCCGGAAGGTTTCATACAGCACTTCCGGGATGTAGGCGCCGCCCCATTGTCCAAAATAGCCAGGTTTATTCTCAGGGTTGTTCATGGCAAATATCCTTGTCGCCTTAGCGGCGTTTTTTTTGGCGCAGGCTTTGCGACAGACAAAAAAAGAATTCAGGACAGAGCGGCCACCGCCTTGTCAACCGCAGCCGCGATCTGCCCCAGCCGCTCGTCAGAAAGCTTGATGGGCACCGGATAAACAAGCAGCCGATCCATGATGGCCGCTGACTTTGGCAGAACCTGAGCATCGTACACCACCCGTTTTTTCCCGCCCGGCTCCACAAACGGCCAGCCTGATCTGGCCAGGGTGGCTCCGGCCAGCAGATGCTCCCACTTGGGATAATAATGCCAGGTGTTTTCGGCAAAAGAGATGGCCCCGGCCCCGTTTTCAGCCAGGGCCTTTTTCACCGTCTGGGCCTGTTCTTTATCCGGCAGAAAAAAGGCAAGGAAGGAGGCATTGTCGCCCTGCTCGTCAAGAATAGTCCGGAAGCTTACCCCTGGCAGCTTGGCAACCAAGGCTTTCATGGCCTTTTTGTTCTCCTGCTGGGCCGCAACAATGCCGTCGAGCTTGGCCAGTTGCGCCAGGCCGATAGCGCCCTGCAACTCCATCATCCGATAGTTGAATCCGATGAAGCTGCGGCCCTCGCCGCCCCTGCCTCCAGGGTTGACCGCATGGTCATGGCCGTGGTCGTGATACTCGCTCATGTCCCGCATAAGTTTTTCATCATTGGTGACGATCATCCCGCCCTCGCCGGTGGTCATGGTCTTGACCGGGTCAAAGGAGAAGGTGCCGCAAACGCCGAAGGAGCCGAGACGCCTGCCGTGCAAGCTGGCCCCGGCCGCCTGGGCCGTATCTTCCAAAACCGGGATCCCGTGCCGGTCGGCAATGACCTTGATCTCCTCGATGCGGGCGGCGGCGCCCATCATGTGCACCGGGATAATCAGCCGGGTTTTGGCCGTGATCTTCTTTTCCAGCTCAGCCGGATCCAGATTAAGGGTTTCATCCACCTCGGCAAAAACCGCGATAGCCCCAATATCCAAAATCGCCTCCCAGGTGGCGACAAAGGTGAAGCCCTGGGTGATGACCTCGTCTCCTGGCCCTATGCCCAGAGCGGCCATGGCAACTTTCAGCGCCGCCGTGCCGGAGGTGACGGCCTGACCATGCCTCACCCCGCAATAGGCGGCAAACTTCTCCTCAAAGGTGCGAACCTTATACACCCCCTTGCGCTCGTTGGGGAACTCGTAGCGAAACAACACCCCGGTCTCCAGCACCTCCAGGATTTCTTTTTTTTCTTCTTCGCCAAATATCTCAAAACCGGGCATATATTGCTCCTTTTAGTTTTTCAGTGTGGACATGGTGGACAGTGTGGACGTAGTGGACAGAGTGGACACGCCGACCGTTAGGTGGAATATTCACTAAGCACTCTGCACTCAGCACTCTGCACTATGCACTCAGCACTCAGCACTCTGCACTATGCACTCTGCACTATGCACTCTGCACTCCGCACTCAGCACTATGCACTATCTTTCAGCCCCATCCTTCCATGGCCGTTTCATATACCCTGATTACCTCCTCCAGGGTGGGCTGGCGGGGATTATTTTCCACCGGCCTGGTCACGGTTAGGGCGATTCTGGCCATCTCGGGGATCTTCTTGGCCGGAATCTTCAGCTCGGCAAGGCTTGCCGGGATGCCGAGATCCTGATTCAGCCGGTAAACATATTCTACCCCGGCCTCGGCCGCCTCGCGCTCGGGCAGGCCATCAACCTTGGCGCCCATCACCTCGGCCAAGAGGGCGAACCTGCCGGGATTGCCGATCAGGTTGTAGGCCATCACATAGGGGAGCAGCACCGCGTTGGCCAGCCCGTGCGGGATGCCGAACATGCCGCCCAGGGGATAGGCCATGGCGTGTACCAGGCCAACCCCGGCCGTGGCCAGGGCCTTGCCAGCGAGGAGACTGCCCAGGAGCATATTAGAACGGGCCTCCAGGTTACCGCCATGGGCATAGGCCTTGGTCAGGTTGGAGCTGATCAAGTCAATGGCCTCCAGGGCATACATGTCGGAGATGGCATGGGCTTGGGTGGAAACAAAGGCCTCCAGGGCATGGGTCAGGGCGTCTACCCCGGTGGTCGCGGTAATATGCGGGGGCAAGGAGACGGTCAGGGCCGGATCGAGAATGGCGGCCTCCGGGTACAGGGGATCGCCGTTCATCCCGCCCTTGGATTTGGTCTTTTCATTGATAAACACGGCGGTAAAGGTGACCTCGGCCCCGGTTCCGGCGCTGGTTGGGATCATGATCTTCGGCACCCCTGGCTTTTTAATCTTGCCCAGGCCCAGATAATCCTCGGCCTTGCCGCCGTTGGTAAGCAGGATGCTGACCGCCTTGGCCACATCCATGGCCGAGCCGCCGCCCGCGCCGACCACACAGTCGCACTTGGCTTTTTTGGCCAGCTTGGCGCCGTTGTCAGCCAGTTTCAGCCCTGGTTCTGGATCAACCTGATCGTAGAGCTCAAAGGCAATCTTGGCCTCTGTCAAGGGCGCGGTGATCCGCTCCACCAGCCCTGCTTTGACAAGGCCCGGATCGACCACCAGGAAAACCTTGCTGCCGCCAAGCTCTTTTACCAGGGCGGGAAGGTCGTTGATCGCATCCACCCCGAAACGAATCCGGGTGGGTTGGGTAACGGTAAAGGATTGGGAATGCATGGTGAACCCCTTTTTTGTTTAAATAAGTTGCGGGTAATGCTACTGTTCCAAGACAATTGACAAATGCAAAAGATGTGCAAATGTGTAACTGTTCAGCAGTGCCGCAGATGCGCACCCCGGAGGGGCATAAACTCCAGAGGCCTGCGAAGTGTGCTATTGCACATGAGCAAGCCGATGACAAAGCAGATGTGGTGCTGCTGGACAGTTACGCGAGATACTACTTTAGCGGGAAGTTACATGGCAACTAAAAAATCAAGCAGCAGAGATGACGACCCGCAGGAAATCTATGTGAGCCGCTCCGAAAAAAAACGGCAGGCCAAGAATATTGAAGAGATCGCCAAGGAGCTGATGGCCCTCTCCCCGGCGCACCTCAAGAAACTGCCCGCCGATGAGCTGTTAAAGGCAGAACTGCACAACTCCCGCGACCTCAAAGGCGGGGCGCTCAAAAGGCAGATTAAATTCATCGCCAGTATCCTGCGGGAGAAAGGGGTCGATGCGGTTTTGGCCTTCCTGACCGAACGCAAGGGTTCACACCTGAAGCAGGCCGGAGAATTCCACGAACTGGAACGGCTGCGGGAAGACATTATCAGCGAAGTGATCCTGGCGCGGGAGGAAGCCCAGCGCAACCAGGAACATCTCACGGAAAGCTGGCAGTCTGAGACCATTGCTGTGGCCTGTCGCAGGTTTCCGGCCCTGGATCACAATGCCCTCAAAAAATCAGCCCTGCGCTATGCCGCCACCCGCAAGCCGGTGCATCGCCGGGAGATGTTCCGGCAATTGCACGCCGCCATGGAGCGGCAGCAGTTTAGCGAGACGTAACTATCCAGCAGCACCACATCTGCTTTGTCATCGGCCTGCTCATGTGCAATAGCACACTTCGCAGACCTCTTCCTAGCATCTGCGGCACTGCTGAATAGTTACGTTTCGTGGATTTACTCCAATTCACCCCTCCAGCGAGGCATAAAAGGCGCATATGGAATACCGCACCGGCTCGATCAAACGGGTCTTCAGCGTACGTTTTGATGAAGGGGACGACTTTCTCGATGGCCTGCGCCAGCTCATCATCAAAGAAAATATTCGCTGCGCCTGGTTTCACGTCTTGGGCGGCCTGCGCCAGGCCGGGGTGGTTACTGGCCCCAGGGAGCCGGTCATGCCGCCGGAACCGGTCTGGGCGCAGATAGACGGCGCCCGGGAAACCCTGGGCAGCGGCAGCATCTTCTGGGATGAAACAGAGCCGCGCATCCATCTCCATGCCGCCCTGGGCCACCACGGCGACACCCTCACCGCCTGCGTGCGCAAAGACACCAGAGTCTATCTTATCCTTGAGGTGTTGATTCTCGAACTTGACGGCATCGAGGCCACCCGCCCCTGGTTTGCCCAGGGAGGTTTCAATCGTCTAACCTTTGGCGCCTGAGATCTTCATCAAGGCTTACAACCCACTTTAGGGAAACTCTTCGCCAAACAATAATGACCAGGCGCTGCGGTATGCCACCTGATGCCGAGTTTCAGGCGGTAACTGCTGCAAGAATGCCCGGTGCTTCTCGTCGTATTCGGAAATCCGGTAAAGACGGTCTCCACCCAGATCCAGGGCCGATAAGAAACGCTGCGGAGAGGCGACAATAAGGTCGAGCCATTCAGCCTTGAGGCTGCCATCGTTTGCCCATACCCGCGCATGCCGTTGGTTGCTTAGAGGATAGATCGAACCTGAATCGCCAAAGGCGGTATCGAAATACAGGTTAGGAAAACGCTTGAGCAAGGTGTCAACATAGGTGGGCGTATAGCGGGAGGCACGTTCAAGATAGCGGATCTGGGCCAGGTGGCACCAGATCACCTTGGCCTGCGGATACTGGGTCAACATGTTTTCAAGCGGCGCCAGCAGGTCGTCTTCCACTTCATAATGAATCTGAAACGGGATGCCTGTTTTTTCGCTCAGGCTGAAGACACGATGTCCGGTTGGCCCATCAAGCGGGATATGGACATCACGCTCCAGCTCATTACGTTTTACCTGTCTGGGCGAAGGATAGTGACGAAATTCAAATTCGCCCAGGAGCATGATCTGTTTCGTTCTGGCGGCTGCTTCCTGAGCATCGAGAAACTCGTCGGCCGCCTCGGTCAGGGCTGGAGGCTGCCCGCCATTACCTACAGGGATAAAGCGGTCTGGATAACTGGCAAGCAACTGTTCCGACAAGCGGTCAAAACGCACCCCCTTCTTGAACTGGCCCTTGCCGATATCCGCAGAAAGCGCCATTAGCCCGATGTTATGGCGATCCATGCTCTTTGCCAGAGAATCAAGATCCAGATTCGTGGAGTTGCATGAGCTCTCTATGTCGATATAGGGCAATTCGCCAGCGGCGAGAATCTTCTTTAAACGCTGGGCGTACAGGCCTTTCAATTTCGAAAACTCAACGATATTGGCGGCCTTGCCAAAGCCTGGCAGGCAGACAACAAGAGGCAGCACACAAAACGTCTTGAGCAACCGGCGTCTGGTGATCATGCCACTGGCGTAACCTTCACCAGTTCATCCCCTGCCTGCACCGCGTCACCCACCTTGGCGACAATCCTGGCCACCACCCCGTCCACCTCGCTGTTCACCGGGGTTTGCATCTTCATGGCCTCAAGAACCACCAGCTTCTCTCCGGCCTTGACTTCCTGCCCTTCCTTGACGGAGATCTCACAGATATTGGCGGTAAAAGGCGTCCGGACATCCCCGGCCTTGGCCAGATCCTCGATCTCCTTCTTGCTCAGCTTG
The DNA here is from genome assembly GCA_001799255.1 of Deltaproteobacteria bacterium RIFOXYD12_FULL_55_16. GTDB lineage: Bacteria > Desulfobacterota > Desulfobulbia > Desulfobulbales > Desulfurivibrionaceae > Thiovibrio. The sequence goes on along the minus strand of MGTC01000063.1, from coordinate 13,731 downwards.
ATCGCCTTTGCCTCGCCAGCCTCGGCCACCGCGTTTTCAAAGACAAAGTGCCGCTGATGATGATCGATATTGAGGTAGACGTTGGTTTCGGCCCCATCCTCGCTCTCCTGCATGGGGCCCATCTCGATAACGTGCTCCTTGCCGGCATGGTCTTTAAAGGTAAGGGTTTCTCCCAACCTGAAACCACCCCGCCGGAAAAGAATGCTCGGCGGCAGCACATAGACCTTGCCAAACTTCTCCTCGAAGCGGAAAAAATTCACTGCGTCATTGGGATGCTGGAGATAGGTGACCAACTGCTGCTCGGTGGGCGCGTAGCCAAGCTTGTCGGCCAGGGTCTTGCGCTCCTTGTCCAGATCAATATCCTCGATAAGATCCGTGCCGCCTTCCTGGGCCAGCACCGTGCGCCAGTCCGGGCCAAAGGCCTTTTCATAGATCCAGTCCGGCGGCTGATAGAAAGGAAACGGCCCGTATTTGCCAAGCAAAAGGTTCTTCAGGTCGCCGGAACAGTTACCATAACGTTCGCCACCCTGGACATTGCTCACCGCCGTAGTCCACAAAATCTGGGAGCCCGGAGTCACGCTCCAGTAATTGCCCAGTTCCACCTGTACCTTGGGCAGCTCCTCGTGGAGAATCTCGGGCATCTTCTCCAGGAAGCCGCCTTTGACCGCCTGCTCGAAGCTGCTGCCCATGGCGCCGCCAGGCAGCTTGTGAATCTGCACCGTGGGATCGAAGCCCTTGAACTGGGACTCGAAATATTCGTAGTACTTGCGCTCGGGGCGGAGAACCTCGGAGGTCTCCATAACTGCGGCCTCATTGAGGCCCACAGCCTGGCGGCCATACTCCTTGAGGGTCTGGATCACGGTCAGGATGGGCGGCGGGCCGTAATAGCCGGTAAAAGCGTGATCCGAGGCATCGACGATCTTGGCTCCGGCCATGACCGCAGCGACAATCCGGCCGATATCGTTGCCATCGGTGTTATGGCCATGATAATGGATGACCATCCCGGGATATTTTTGCAGGATCGCATCGACCAGGTCGCCGATTCGCTTGGGCGAACCAAGGCCGCCATGATTCTTGATACAGAGGACGATATCCTGACCGGTCACCGCCAGAATGTCGGCAACCTTTTGCACATAGTATTCGTTGGTATGCTCAGGCCCGGTGGAGAAACAGACGCTGGGCTCAAGAATCTTGCCGGCGGCCTGCACCTCTTCAAAAACCGCCTGCATGTTGGGGACATGGTTCAAAAAGTCGAAAACCCGCCAGACATCAACGTACTTGGCGAATTCCTTCACCACAAAACGGATGACATTCTGCGGGTAGGGCCGATATCCGAAAAGATTAACGCCGCGACACAAGGTTTGAAACATGGTCTGGGGCATCTTTTCCCGCAACAGTTCCAGCTTGAGAAAAGGATCCACCTGCTTGCGGAGGATATCGACATGCACCGAAGCGCCGCCGGTAATCTCCAGGGAGAAATAGCCCGCCTCCTCACGGGAAGGCGCGGCCAGCAGATCCGTATGCAGCAGAATCCTGTTCTTGTAATCCGACTGCGATAAATCCCGGGCGGTATTGGTAACATAGTATCCGTTTGCGCCTCGAACTGTCTTCAGCACCTCGGCGATACCCATCCCTTGCACAATGCGATTCATGACGACTCCTGTGTTTTAAAGAATGATAAAGGCACAAGGAAAAGGCGATAAGGGCCTTGCGCCTTTTCCCTTAAATAGCGTAGGGATTTTCCCGTTTGTAGTGAATTTCCGCGATCAGGTGGGCAAGCTTGCTCCCTTCGCTGGCCTGATCATCGTAATTGATCAGGTGCGAATGGGTCTCAATGAAGGAGGTGTCGAAATCGCCTTTCTTGAAATCCGGATCCTGAACCAGCTTGAGATAATAGGGGATCGTGGTCTTCGGCCCGGTGATGACAAAGTTGTTAAGGCAGCGGCGCAGCCGATCCACGGTTTCGTTCCAGGAAAAACCGAACACCGTCATCTTGACCAGCAGCGAATCATAGACCTTGGGGATGGTGAAACCCTGGTAGACGAAGCCGTCCAGCCGCACGCCATAGCCGCCCGGCGAACGGTAGACGGAAACGGTTTTGCCGCCCTCCGGCATGAAGTTGTTCTGCGGATCCTCGGCATTGATCCGCATCTCCACGGCAAAACCCCGGATATGCACATCCTGCTGACAGAAGGCGAGCTTCTTGCCGAGAGCCAGTTTGATCTGGGTTCGGACGATATCGATGCCGGTGACCATTTCGGTAACGGTATGCTCGACCTGCACCCGGGTATTGATCTCCATGAAATAAAAGTTCCAGTCCCGATCAACGAGGAACTCCACGGTGCCTGCATTCACATAATGGGAGGCCTTGGCCGCTGTTACCGCAGTCTCGCAGATCCGGTCAACCAGGGCCTTGTCCTGGATCAGCGAGGGGGCGATCTCCACCAGCTTCTGGTTGCGGCGCTGGATCGAGCAGTCCCGGGAGCCCAGATGCACGGTATTGCCTTCCTTGTCGGCCAGGATCTGCACCTCGACATGCTTGGGATTGATCACCGCTTTTTCAAGAAAGACCGCGTCGTTATTAAAGGCAGACTTTGCCTCCGCCCTGGCCATGGGCAGTTCCGCCCGCAGCTGTTTTTCGTTCTCCACCCGGCGGATGCCGCGTCCGCCCCCGCCAGCGGTGGCTTTCAGCATAACCGGATAGCCATATTTGTCGGCAAAATCAAGGGCTTCCCTGAGACCGGCATCACCGGCGGTCAGATTGTCCGTGCCGGGCACCATGGGGATTCCGGCCTCCTGCATGATTCGCCGGGCTGTCACCTTATCGCCCAGAGCCTGGATAACCTCGGAGGGCGGGCCGATAAAAATTATGCCATTATTTTCGCAGGCCTTGGCAAAATCAGGGTTTTCCGCCAGAAATCCGTATCCCGGATGAATGGCGTCAGCCGCCACTTTTTTAGCGACCCCGATGACCTTGTCAATATTCAGGTAATCGCAGCGTGGCCCATCCCCAATCCAGATGGCCTCATCCGCCGCGCGAATATGTAGGGCGTCCTTATCCGGCGTTTCATAAATAGCCACGGCAATATGCCCAAGCTCTTGCACTGCCCGGATAATCCGCAGGGCAATTTCACCTCGGTTGGCTATCAGGATTTTCTTCTTCAACGAAGCACCTCATTTAAGACAATTTTCAGACCAAACCTACAGGTCGGCCCGGATATATGAAATATGGTTTTCCGGCACAATCAGCGCAACACCGCAATAAAACGCCAAAAAACAACCACAGGACATCTTCCCGACAAAACATTCGACTTTGTAAACTACCATACCGGATTTTTCAGGGCAACATTTTATGTCCACAAAAAAGAAGAACCAACTTGGATCAGGCCCCGCCGCGTTGCTCTCTTTCCAGGCCAGCCAGCACCATGGGCAGATGCAGCCGACAGGCGGCGGCAAAATCCTCCGGAAAATGCCCGTTGACCCAACGCAACTGAGCCTCGCTGAAAGCGCCCATGGAATATGGGAGCTTGGGCAGAAGCGCATAAAGCAGTCGCTGCCCGCTAGATTCAGCCGTTATCCGGCGGGAATATTCGATACTGCTCACCAACCGGGCGCCCAGCCGGGCAAGAATCTTCTGGGCAATGAGCAAGGCTCGATCCAGCGCGGCGCGGGTGGCGGCGTCCGCCTCCAGAATATTGCCCACCGCCTCCAGAGGCATGATCTGCAATTCCCACTGGGAGGTCTGCGCCTTGGGTACGAAGAGCATTACCGCATCGTCCTCATAGACGACCAGACTGGTGTTCTCGTTTTTCAACCCGTCCATCCGCCGGTTATTGCGGATCGCCTCAAGATAGGCGTGAAAAAAATCGACGCCGGTCTCTTCCTGATACCGTTTACAGAACTCAGCAATGAGATCCCCGCAGGCATAACTCGCGAGCGGCTCAATCGCGGCCTGACCGCCATGATGCCAGGCGGAAACAGTCTGCGGCAGCATGGCGAACTGCTGGTGAATCTGCTGATGCGAGGCGTGGAGCCGGTAGCCGGAGGCCGAGAAGTCAAAACCATAATTCCAGCCCCAGAGGGTAGTGGTGAAAGCCAGGCCCGGAGCCTCTTTTCGGCGCAGGGCCAGAAGCACCGCCAGACGCAGTTCTTCGAGGGCTGCCTGGCTCATGGTTTTCCGGCCTGGCGGCAGGGGCAGGCCCAATTGGGCGGCAAGATTGAGAAAGGTACGCTGATAGTAAAGGTGTCGCAACCCCTGCATGTCGGCGGCGGTAAGATCCGTTATGCGGTAACGGACGGCGTCATCCGCCATGTTGGCGGCGTAATGCCCCCAGGGGATATAGCTGTTGCGGCGCAGATACTCGAAGACATGACTGCCCCGCCCTGCGTTGCCATACTCGCCCACAATCTCGCTGCCCCCCTGCGCTCCGGGACGCATAACCATGACCCTGCGATAGGCCTCTGGCAGATGGGCGTTGTTGGCCACCGCCTCGAACAGATCATGGCGGATGATCTTGGCCTGCGCCAAGCCATCATCGTCCTCTGAATACTGAAGACCGATCGGCTCATCTGAACTTCCGAAAATAAAGTCGCAACTCATGGCGGCCAGGATCAGCAGATCCTCCGGGTCGGTGGAAGTGACGGCCAGAGTCAGCAGCACAGCCTCGGGAAGCAGGGCGAAACTTTTTGTCAGATTCTGAATCTCTCCGGCAGGGAGAATCTCCTTCAGCGCCTGCCGCATGGAAACCGCCTCCGGCGCCGGCAGCTTGAGGGAGGATGGATTCAACGCCCTGGAGGCGGCCCAACCGCTGCTGATATAAGTAACCCCTCGAAAAGGAAACGGGTTGGCGATTTCATAGATCGTCTCTGCCTGGTCAACCTGCAGATCTCCTTCTGGGAAATTAGCCTGATTCAGACAGGGACTGCCGTTTGGCAAAGCGCCGAGCGGCTCAACGAAATCGTTTTCCCGCAGGTTGATGATCTGATAGGCGGGCGCATGAACACCATAGACAAACCGCCCGGAAGGATGGACACAGGACCGCAGTGGCATGACAAAATCTCCAGCAACTCCACCAGTAAATTCCACAACTTACTGATGACGCTTTGTTTTTACGCTGTTTGCAACACAAAAACCTTGGCGAATTCAAGTTGTAAGTACACCATGTCAAAAAAATAGGAAATCAGGAACGTTGCCCATATTTCCCCCGCCCTTTTTCTGAGAAAAACCGGGCAGAATTCATTTCCTGCGTTGTGGTGGAGCTGAGGGGGATCGAACCCCTGGCCTACGCATTGCGAACGCGTCGCTCTCCCAGCTGAGCTACAGCCCCATGCCTATTCTCATAAACCACGACCGGCTTGTTCGTCAATGGGCATCTTGCGAGGATACCCGGAGGTAGTCAGGATTTCATTTGTTTCGCTTAAGGGCAAAAATATCCTCCCCGGGATCCAGGTACCCGTCAACCTCGTATTGACAAAAACAGCAGAGCGGGTCATTCTTGTCTTATGAAAAATATTATCGATCCCACCCCTGTCCGCTATCAGGCCGGGTTTTTCCAGTTTGACGTGCAGCTGGCCGAGCCGGAGGCGAATCTCGCTGCGGTGCGGGCGGGTCTGGCCCGTCTGGCCCCTACTGGTCCCGGCATCATCGTCCTGCCCGAACTGTGGAGCTGCGGCTTTGCCTACGAGCGGCTTCAGCATTTTGCCCTGCAGACCGTGGAGGTGCTGGACGAAATGCAGCGGCTGGCCGGGCAGTACGGGATTTATCTGGCTGGTTCCCTGCCCGAGGAGGTGCTCACCGAGGTGGGAGGCGCCATCTACAATACCCTGTACATCGTGGGGCCGGATGGGGTGGCCGGATCGATCCGCAAGCAGCAGCTTTTTGCTCCCATGGCCGAGGATCAGCATTTCACCGCCGGGGATAACCCTCAGCCGGTGGCAACCGGGCTTGGTCTGGTGGCCGGGCTGGTCTGCTATGACCTCCGTTTTCCCGAGCTGGCCAAGGCCCAGGCCGGGGTGGGCGCGGGGTTGCTGGTAGTGAGCGCCCAGTGGCCTGCGATGCGGCGGGAGCATTGGCGTACCCTGGCGTTGGCGCGGGCTATTGAAAATCAGCTTTTTGTCGTAGCCTGTAACCGCTGCGGAGTAACGGGAAAAACCGAGTTCGGCGGCCATTCCCTGATCATCGGCCCGGATGGCGCGGTGCTGGCCGAGGCCGGGGCAGGAGAAGAGTCCGCCTGGGTCATGATCGAGCCGGGCAGAAGGCAGGAGCTGCGGCAGCGCTTCAACACGGTGGGGCCAACCCCGTACCGGTTTGCTGATCAGAACAAGATCATGGAACTTGAAGAGCTGGCCGCCTTGACTGCCAGGTACAGGGAGGTGGGCCGGAAGGTGGTGTTCACCAACGGCTGTTTCGATATCCTGCATCAGGGGCATGTTACCTATCTGGAGCAGGCCCGCAGGGAAGGCGATTGTCTGGTGGTCGGGGTCAACAGCGATGCCTCGGTGCGGGCGCTGGGTAAAGGGGATGACAGGCCGGTGAACCACGAGCAGAGCCGGGCCAGGATTATCGCCGCCTTGGGCTGCGTGGATCATGTGCTGATCTTTAGCGAAGAAACGCCCTTCCGGCTGATTACCACCCTGAGGCCGGAGGTGCTGGTCAAGGGCGGCGACTGGCCGGTGGCCAGAATAGTCGGCGCGCCGGAGGTGCTGGCCGCAGGTGGCCGGGTACTCTCCATTCCCCTGGTGGAAAACTATTCCACCACCTCCCTGCTCAAAAAAATCCGCGCCCTTTAAGGAAACAGCAGCCTCATATCTTTCGGCAGGGACTCCGGTTGGAGCCCCAGTTCTTTGGCAAAGGCGGCCAGTTCCCCCCAGGCGCAGTTGAGGCAGGACTGTCTTGTCCCTGCCCGGACATCCTCTGCCTCCTGACGCAGAAAGCAGCGCAAGGACTCGGCAATCTCCAGGCGCAGCGCGACCTCGATTTCCAGATTCTGCCGGGCGCAGAACTTGCCCAGCCGCTCCCAGTTGCAGAGGCAGCGCTTCAGGCCCCGGTAGACACGAGCGTCCCGGTTTTCCGGGCGAAGATCCCGGAGCAGGATCTCCCGGTAGCGAGTCACCACCTGCTGGCGCAGGAGAGCCAGTTCCTTTTGCTGCAAGGTGAGGCGCGGCCCAGCTGGGTCTTCGCAGAGATAATACAGGGCGCCGTGGAAGGCGATTTCCGGGATCTCTCCGGAATGGCGGATGATAAGCAGCTCTTCCGCCAGCAAGCTTTCTCTGTCGGTCATGGTCGTGTCTTTTTGAGCGAATGGCAGGAAGAAATCACGGGATGGTTGATTTACCTCTGGTTTTTTTTATCTTTTTGCGAGGCCGTCTCTTTTTTGTTAAAGGCAAACTGTCAGGCAACCGATGATAAGGACAGGCAGGAAACTCTTTTCAGGCTTAGATGATAAAGGAGAACGGCGAGATATGCAATTATCAAGAAAACGATGTTTTGGTTGGCCGACCCTTTTGTTCCTCTCGAAAATAGCGGTGCTGGCTCTGCTTGTTTTTCCGGCCCAGGCCGCAGCCTTCTGGCCTTTCAGCCAGAATAATTTCCAGAAAGCTCAGGTGGAGGCTGTTGCTCAGGCGGAGCCTCAGGCGCTCCCGGTTAGTGAAGCAGCTGCCTTGCGCAGCGAGATTCAGGGCTTGGCCAACGAGTTGTTTCGCCATCTGGCGGACGCTGATCCAGAGAACGGTGATCTGGGTAAGGGCATTCTGGTCTGCACCTTTGTCGAGCTTAAAAAACTGTCCCGCACCTCGTCTCTGGGCCGTTATGTGGCGGAGCAGTTGATGAACGAGATGCAGCAGCGGCATTACGAGGTGCTGGAGATTAGGAAAAGTCAGGCGGTCATGCTCCAGGAAAAGCGTGGGGAGTTCGGTCTTTCCCGAAATCCGGCGGAGATCAGCCAGACGGTGACTGCCGGGGCCATGCTCACCGGCACCTATACCCCCAGCAAAGACAGCATTGTCATCAACGCCAGAATTATCGACAATCAAAGCGCCAGGCTCCTTTCCTCGGCTACGGTTATCATCCCGAGAAATCAACTGGCAGAGCAACTGCTGGCGGATACTGCTTCTGTTCGGGAGGCAAAACCTGAGCCGCTCTATCTGAAAAAATTGGAGTTATGATGTGAGAAAATACATCACGAAGGGCCCAGAGAATACGAAGAAAATTTCACGATGGTTTCCAGTCTAAGTGCCTGGTGTTTACGAAAAGAGAGCGCAATAGTTCAGGGAGGACAGGATGAAAAAGGGAAAAAGAGCAGCACTCTATTGCCTGGGGCTGGTTCTGCTGGCTGGCACGACATGCGCCACAGCTGCCCAGCAGGAAGAAGGCAAGGGCGTTCCGCCTCCGGTGGAAGTGCGCCGGGTGCCGATCAGATATAATGTCTATCAGTATATGCCGACCAGTGCAAAGGCTGTGGGCACGGATGTTCTTCTGGCGGAAATGGCCAAGGAAGTGGCAGGAAAGGTGTTTTATGAGATGCAGAGAGAGGGGGAAAAGAATCTTGCCGCCAGGATTGCGGTGGTCAACGCCGTGCCTCTTTCCGATTTTAAGCGGGATACCGAATTTGGCCGGGTTGTGGGTGAATATCTGCTTACCGATCTGGCTGATCGCGGGCTCAAGGTGGCAGAGCTTCGCCTGGGCAAGGATATCACGATCCTGCCCCAAACCGGAGAATTCATCCTCTCCCGGAACAGCGGTGAACTGGCGAATAAAACCCCTGAACTCGACTATGTCGTGGTGAGTACCTTCGCCAATACCCGCAAGACCTTGATCGTCCAGGGCCGTCTGGTGTGCCTCAATGATGGGGCGGTCAAGACCTCCTGGCGTTATTCGCTGCCGCTCACCCGGGAACTGCTTGGTCTGTTCCAGCCGACGGAGGCGCCTTATAAAATTGCCGTGAAGGGTGTTGGCCGGTAAGAGGAGGGCTGTTATGAGGCTATCTGCCATCGTGAAAAGAATGGTTTTTCCGTCGCAGGTCGTGCTACTTGTTCTGCTCTGTGTCCTTTGGACAAACGGGGCCTGGGCTACAGAAAAAGAGGCGGAGGGTGCAGGTGCGGCCGTTGAGGGCGTGGCCAGCCAGGGCAATTACTCGTCGCTTGCCAGTCTGGTGGCCATGGTTGGCAGTGACGCCCTGGAGCAGTTGCACGGTTTTTTTGCCGTCGAGCCGGTAACCATCGAGCCTTTTATCGTTCTTGATGAATTTGCCACCAGGGGGCGGGTTTCCCTGCTTGGCGCGACCCTGGCCGAGCAGATGGCTGCGCTGATTGGTAATGAGTCGCTGGCCGTGTGGCGGCCTGTGGCGGCAGACGCGCATGAGCAGCGGGTTTCCGGGGTTCTTCAGGAAATGGGCGGGTATTTGCGGATTCATATTATCGCGGCCAATACCCGAGGCGAGCAACGTTCTCATGTGGTGAATGTCGAGATGTCGGAACCCATTTATCGGGCGCTTCATAGCTATGTTTACAGGCAGTAATTGATTGTGCGGGCCGTGGAGTATCGGGTGAGGTTATGGCGGAAGAAAAAACAGACCTTGAAATAGACGACTGGCTGGATGATCTGGCGGAAGACAAGCCTGGCGGCCAGAAGGAAGAAGTAGTTGCCAGTGGCCCTTCTTCTGACAGTGACGGTGCCGGTGAGTTTGAGCAGGCCGACATTGATGCCCTCCTGGAAGGTGGTGTTGCTGCGGACTTTTCTGTGGCGGGAGGAGCAGGTGACGGTTTTACCGAACTGGATCAGTCCGATATCGATTCCCTGCTTGGCGGCGAGGAAGAGTCGGCGGTTGCGGCTGGGGATGATTTTGATCTGGGCCAGTCAGATTTAGATGATCTTTTTGCCGGAGGAGCAGAGAAGGAGGCAGGTGAACCGGTCATGTCCGTCGATCTCAGAGATGAGGAGACAGATGGCGTGATAACGGGGGGGCTTGCCGAGGTGGCCCAGGGAGGAAGCGCTCAAGCGGAAACCAGCGTCTCTGGAGAAGAAAATGCTGGTTTGCCGGATAATAGCAGGTTTGATGATGACGATGAATTTGATTTTGGCGACCTGCCGGATATCCCCGATGAAACAAAGACTGGAGGCAGAGCGTCTTCGGGAGGGGGGGACGAAGAAGATCTTTTTGCGGCGCTTTCTTCGACCGAGGCGCCTGATTTTCGTGCGGAGACCGCTAAGGGTGTCAGCAGGGAAAAGCCCTCTGTTTTGGGCGGGAAAGATGATCCTCCCATTGTTCCTCCGTCTGCAAGCGGGAAGAAGAAAGCGCTGGCCCTGGCGGCGTTAGCTCTCGTGTTGTTGCTGCTGATGGGAGGAGGTGGGTATTGGTACATGAAAAGCAAGGGGCTGGCGCCCCTGCCGCCACCAGCCCCTGAGCAGCACGCCGCCGTCGGGGAAGCTGCGGCGCCGCCGACTGCTTCGCCCGTTGCTCCCCCCAATGCGCCGCCAGTGGCCAACGAATCCCGCTGGCGCATGTCCCAGGCTAACGAATCTCTGGCTATCGAGCTTTCCGGGGCCGATGAAAACAACGATCCCCTGAAGTTTGAAGTTGTGACCCCTCCCAAGTTTGGCAGGCTCTCTGGAGAGCTGCCCAAGATCACCTATCTGCCTAACAAGGATTTCCCAGGGGAAGACAGCTTTGAATTTCTGGTTTCCGACGGGCATCTGGCCAGCCCCCCTGCCAAGGTCGGGATCATGGGCCCGGAGGAAGTCAAGCCGGTGGCTGTGGAAGAGCCGAAAGATGTGCCGCCAGAGCGAACGGTGGTGGCGGCGAAGAATGTGCGGCTAACAACTATGAGTACCGCTCCGCTTACCATTGACTGGAAAAGGATCTGGGCTGCGGCCAACCCGCAGCCCTTTGCTGGCAAGGTGTCGGTGGAAATTCTCGGCGGCCCGCCTCTGCGGGGCGCCTTGCGTCCGTTGGATCGCGCCCGGCATCTCTATGAACCGGACAGGTATTTTGACGGCCAGGAGATGGTGCGCTACCGATTTAAGTCCGCCGGTGTCTTTTCCAAGGCCGGGAAGCTGCTTATCACGGTCAAGGGCAACGACAAACCGCCCGTGCTGGCGCTGAGGCCGATGGCGGATTCGTACAAGGTGGGGGAAAGCGTGGTGCTTGATGCCGGACTTACCAGAGATGATTCTCCTGGCGGCCTGCAATACAGCTGGGAGCAAGTGGCCGGCCCGCCGGTGCCTTTGACGAAGCTCCACAAGGAAGGGTCGGCGGTTTCCTTTGTGGCCCCTTCTTCTTTTCGCGGGGAGCAGAAAAACAGGATTGTCATCCGGGTAACCGCCACTGATCCCGGCGGTCAGAGAGCGAGCAAAGAGATCGGCATTACCCTTGTTTCCAAGCGGCAAACAGCCCTGTGGGGGATTGCTGAATAAGGGGGCCCTCAGCAGGCGGCTTTCAGCTCGGCGATAACCTTGGCGTAATCACTTTGACCGAACACCGCAGAACCGGCCACGAAGATGTTGGCCCCGGCTGCGGCAATGGCCCCGATGGTTTTCGGGCTCACTCCGCCGTCCACCTCGATGCCTACGGTCAGGCCACGCTCGTCGATCATTTTTTTGAGTTGCCTGATCTTGGCCAGGGAGCTTTCGATGAACGACTGCCCGCCGAAGCCGGGGTTGACGGTCATCAGCATGACCAGATCCAGATCGGGCAAAATCTCCTCCAAACTTGTCAGCGGGGTGGCCGGGTTGAGTACCGCCCCTGCTTTTTTCCCCAGCTCCTTGATGCGGTGGATGGTCCGGTGCAGGTGATAGCCGGTTTCCACATGCACCGTGATCCAGTCCGCCCCGGCCTTGGCAAAGTCTTCCAGATAGGCATCAGCGTTTTCGATCATCAGATGGACATCGAGCGGCAGGTCGGTGATCCGGCGCACTGCCTTGACCACCAGCGGGCCAATGGTGATATTGGGCACAAAATGGCCGTCCATTACGTCGATGTGAATCACCTCCGCCCCGGCCTGGGCCACGGCGGTTATTTCTTCTCCCAGCCGGGTAAAATCCGCAGAGAGGATGGAAGGGGCGATCATGGGCTGCAGCATTTTATTCACCGATCTTTTTTGCAGGAATAATGGTGTCGGCCCCCACCGTGATCTGCACATAGTTGCCGGGCCGGATGTATTTACGGGCTATGGCCAGCACGGTTGCGGCATCGACCTGTTCAATGGCCTGGACGTAACGGTTGCCGAAATCCTGCCCCAGGCCGTAGGTTTCGTTCAAGGCCATTTCCATGGCCTGATTGCCTCGGGTTTGCAGGCTCAGCGCGTAATTGCTGATTAGCACGTTTTTGGCCTTGGTCAGTTCCTCCTCGCTGAGTGGCTCTTCCATTACCCGGTAAAGCTGCTGCCAGACAGACTTGATGGCCTCGTCTCTTTTGTCTGGACTGGTGCCGAGATAGATGCCGAAAGAACCGGTGTCCAGCCCGAAAAGGGAAAAAGAAGACAGGCTGTAGGCCAGGCTCTGCTTGTCGCGCAGTTCGGTGAACAGGCGGCCGCTCTGGCCGGAAAGGGCGGTGTCCAGCACCTCAAGGCTGTAGCGGTCTTCACTGTTTAAGGTGGCGCCGACAAAGCCGATGATGATATGCACCTGCTGCTTGTCCCGGGAGAGGTTGACCACATCCGGGCCAGCTGGCACATCGGGGGGCAGGGCGCTTTCCCCTGCCGGCGCTTCTTTTGCCGGAGGCTTCTGCCAGGCGCCAAAAAGCTCTTCCACCGAGTCCCTGACCTTTTCCGCGTCAACGTCGCCTGCCACGGCGAGAACCAGGGCCTCTGGCCGGGCGTGCTGTTCGTACAGACGTTTAAGTTCGGTCACGGTGAAGTTGCTGATGACGCTCTCGTTGCCCAGGGAGTTGAGGCCATAGGGATGTCCCATGAACAGCCGTTTGTTGAATTCCCTGAAGGCCAGGCTGGGCAGGGAGTCGGCCTGATCCTTCAGATGGGAAAGCAGTTCCGGTCGGATCTTCTCGGTCTCCGCCGGGGAGAAGGCCGGGGTGAGGAGTACGTCCCGAATCAGGGTCAGACCCTCGCTGGTGAAGCGGGATAAAAAGTCGCCCTTGAGGCCGAAGGTGTTCTTGCCGTTGAAGCCGCCGAGAGAGCCGGCCATGTTGGCCACTTTTCTGGCCAGCTCCTCTGCGCTCAGCTGTTGGGTGCCCTTGGGCAGGAGTTCGCTGATAAAGGCAAAGGCGCCGTTGCTGGTTGCGGTCTCGCTGTGGAGTCCGCCTGGCAGCACGGCCCGGATGGAAACGGTGGGTATTTCATGATTTTCCCTTACCAGGAGCCGGATACCGTTTTTCAGCTGAAAGCGGTGGACTCCGGGCAGGTAAGCGTCGCTCACCTGGGAGGATGGCTGGCCCAGCCTGGCTGCGGCCTCAGCCTGGGTGATGATCTGGGCCAGTTGCTCCAGAGTCAGGGTCAGACCGGCCTCTGGCGGGGCAATGGCGCCCACGGTGAGATGCTCACCCCGAAGGTAGAAGGCGGCAACCCGCTGGATATCCTCCTTGCTCACCGCCCGCACCCGCTCCAGATATTTCTCTTCGCGTGGATCTCCGGTCAGGAGCTCGAAAGAACCCAGAACCCTGGCCTGGCCTTCGGCCCGCTCCAGATTGAAGATGAAGTCGCTCTCCAGGTTGCGTTTGGCCCGGTCAAGCTCCTCATCGCTCACCTTGGCGTGTTTCAGCCGGAAGATCTCGGTTAGCGTTT
>MGTC01000062.1 GCA_001799255.1 Deltaproteobacteria bacterium RIFOXYD12_FULL_55_16 | reverse complement strand
CATCTGGATCTGGAATCGATCACCGCCTTGAACAACGGGCTGATCGCCTATCCGGAGGTGATCCTCCTCGCCTCCCACGATCACCAGATGGTGGCCTCCACCGCCAACCGGATCATCGAGATCCTGCCCGGCGGGATCATCGACAAGCGGATGGATTTTGATGATTATCTGGAGAGCGCGGAGGTGATGGAATTACGGGAATCGCTCAGCAATGGCGAGGTGGCGTTGAGTCTGTAGCTCCTGCAACCGCCTCCCGGGCCAACTGGGTGATGCGAGCCCAATCCCCTTGGGCCACCGCCTCGGGCGGCGCCACCCAGGAACCACCCACACAGGCCACATTGCCCAAGGCCAGATAGTCGCGGTAATTTCCTAAGCCAATCCCGCCAGTCGGGCAGAAGATCACCTTGGGAAACGGCCCGGCAATGGCCTTGAGCATCGGGATGCCGCCGGCTGCCTCCGCCGGGAAAAACTTGAAATGGCTGTAGCCCCGGCGCAGGCCGGTCATCAGCTCGGAGATCGTGGCAATGCCAGGGATCAGGGCAATCTCCCCCTGATTGGCGGCATCCAGCAGCTCCGGGGTCAGCCCTGGGCTGATGGCAAAAACCGCCCCGGCCTCACTCACGGCGGCAAGATCCTCGGCCGTAGTCACCGTTCCGGCCCCCACCACCGCCTCCGGCACCGCCCGGGCAATCTCCCGGATAGCCGCAACCGCCACCGGGGTCCGCAGGGTAATCTCCAGCACCCTGATGCCGCCTGCCACCAAAGCGCGGGCCAGGGGCACCGCCCGCTCAAGATCCTTGATCACCATGACCGGCACCACCGGGCTCTGGGCAAAAACCTCGGCTGGCTCCATCTTCCAGTTTCCTGTCCGGATCATTTCTGAACTCCTTTGTAAAATATCGTGACCCCGGCGCGTTTTTCAATCCGCACCCTGAAAGATGGGGGTAACCCTTCCAGGCAGGAACAATAATTAATCAAACAATTTAATTTCATGACATTTCCTAGTATTGTTTTGTATATATCCCGATTGGTTATTTTGCAAGAGGTTCAAAGACAAGGCCCTCGCAAAAAAAAGTTAACAGGATCGTGACACAAATCATCGGCACTGCTGCCGATGATTGGCAGCGATTGCCTCAAAGACAATGGTTATTTCATAACGGCCCCTGAATATGCCCAAGTCCCCCCCCATCTATCTTGACAACGCCGCCACCTCCTTTCCCAAGCCCCCGGAGGTGGTAGAGGCCATCTGCCGACTGGTCAAGGAAATCTCCTTAAGCCCTGGCCGCTCGGCGCATCGCTTTTCCCTGGCCGCCAGCCGGGTGATCTTTGCAGCCCGCGAGCTGACCGCCGATTTTTTCGGCTGTCCGGATTCAAGCCGGGTGGTGTTTACCAGTAATGTCACCGAGGCGCTCAATGTGGGCCTTTTCGGACTGCTCGCTCCCGGCGACCAGGTGCTGACCACGGGCATGGAACACAACTCGGTGATGCGTCCTCTGCGCTATCTGGAAAAAACCAGGGGGATTAGTCTTGCGATTCTGCCCACCTCCGCCACCGGCGCCATCGACCCGGACGATATTCCTAAACGGCTAAACAGCAAGACCCGGCTCATCATTATCAATCATCTCTCCAATGTTACCGGGAGCCTGGCCGATCTTGCCGCCATCGGCAAACGCAAGGGCGGGGCGCTGCTGATGGTGGACGCGGCTCAGTCCGCCGGGGTTTTTCCTCTGGAGATGGAGGCTGCTGAGATCGATTTTCTTGCCTTTACCGGTCATAAGGGGCTGTTTGGCCCCACTGGCACCGGCGGTTTTCTTCTCCGGCCAGGGCTCAAGCTTCCGCCGCTCAAGATGGGCGGTACGGGCAGCAATTCGGAACAGGAGGAACAGCCGCAGCTCATGCCGGACTGTTATGAGTCGGGAACGCCCAACACCCTGGGGATTGGCGGCCTGGCCGCGGGCCTGGAGTTTATCCGGCGGACAGGCAGGGAAACAATCAGGCTCAAGGAAGAACACCTCACCCGCCTGCTCCTGGAGGGCGCAAGCCAGATCCCGGGCCTCACCGTGCATGGCCCCCCGGCTGGCGCCGAGCGAGGCGCGGTTGTTTCTCTGACCATGGCAGGCAGAAGTACCGCCGACCTCGCCTTTCTTCTCGACCGCCAGTACGGGGTCATGGCCAGGGCCGGACTGCACTGCGCGCCCGCAGCCCATCGCAGCGTGGGCACCTTTCCCCAGGGGGCGCTGCGTCTTTCTCCGGGTTTTTTCAACACCGAAGCCGAGATCCAGTTTGTTCTCGCCGCCTTGGAGCAGATTGGTATCGGGAAGTGAATCCATAAAAAACAAACGAGGTTTTAGATGAAAAAGTATCTCCAGGTCTGTCTCTTCTTGCTGCCGTTGTGTGCCTCAATGGTCTTCGGCGCTGAAAACATGGCGAAAAACAGCCAGGCCTTGCCTGTCACCGGTCAGAAGTCGCCGATCTTTCGTTCCCTGTCGCCCCAGGAGGCGAAAGCCCTCATCGAGGCCCGCAAGGATCTGGCGCTGGTGGATGTTCGCTCGCCGGAAGAGCTGCGCGAGGGTTCCATCTCCGGCTCGCAGCTCATCCCCTTCACCGAACTGACCAAGGGCAGGATGACCCTGCCCGCTGGCAAGCCTCTGTTGCTGATCTGCGCCGTTGGCGGGCGCAGCTTTGCGGTGGGCCGGTATTTTTCCGGCAAGGACTATGGGGAAATCTACAATCTGGCAGGCGGGATCAGCGCCTGGAAAGCGGCAGGCCTGCCTCTGCAGCCTGCCCGGTGACAAAACCAGCAAGAGATTGACAATCTGTCAGACCTGTGAGATGGTTTTACGAGGCTTGACCCGGGCCGTGTTTCGCGGGTTGACGGAATTGTCCGCCTATCAACAAAGAGGTCACCCATGGATATTTCTCTGGAACGCCGGCTGTTGCTGGCGATCTTTGCCTCAATGGCAATTACCCTGCTCCTGGCTGGACTGGCGGCCTCGGCAGCGGTCGGCTCGCCCTGGCTGATCTGGCCGGGTACCGCTCTGGCCGCCTCTGGGGCAACGATGCTGATAGTCCGCAGGCTGCTCCAGAGGCTCCGGGTGGAGGCCGCGCAACAGGCGGCCTGGCAGCAAACCCTGAACAATGACCTGCGTCAGGCCAATCTTCAGGCCGCTGAGCTGGTTCGTTATCTTCACGCTATTCCCACCCCGATCCTGGTGGTGGATTGCGATCTCATCCTTCGCTTCATCAACCAGGCCGGGGCGCGGGCCGCCCGCCTGGCCGTAGGCCAGTGCATCGGCAAGAAATGCCACGAGCTGCTCCGCACCAGAGATTGCAATTCCAACAGGTGCATGGTGGCCCGGGCCATGATCCAGAACAAGGTGCTCACCGGCGAAAACATCATCGTCACCCCTAAGGGCGAAACCAATTTTCGCTATACCGCCGCCCCGCTCAAGGATGATGATGGCCGAATCATCGGAGCGGTGGAATACATCGTGGATATCCGCGACGAAATGAAGGTCGTGGAGATGGCCGAGGCTGTTTCCCAGGGCAACTATGAAATCATCATCCCGCCCCGCTCCGAGGATGACCGATTGAGTCACGCCTTGAACCGGATGGCCGCCACCCTTCGCGATCTGGGCGGCAAACAGGAGGTAGACCGCTGGCTGGCCGAGGGTGCGGCCGCAGTGAGCGACCGGCTCCACGGCCAGCATGACCTGCTCACCCTGGCCCACAATATCCTGGAGGTGCTGGTCGAGGTGATTGACGCCCAGGCTGCGGCCTTTTATCTGGCTGAAAGCCATAACGCCCTGCGACTGCTCAAGGCTTACGGAGCGGACGAAGCGGTGACGGCCCGTCCGCTGATCGGCCATGACCATGGCATAATCGGTCGGGCGCTGCATCAGGGCAAGGCCCTGGTGATCAACGATCTGCCACCCGGCTACCTGAAAATCTCCTCCGGCCTGGGAGAGACTGCCGCCGCCGGGGTGGTGGTCGCCCCGGTTTATTTTGAAAACCAGCTCCTGGCCGTGATTGAACTGGGTCGGCACCGGCCCTTCACCCCCAGAGAGGAGCAACTGCTTGACCTGGTGATGGAGAATATCGGGGTGGCGATTCATACCACCGCAGCCCGCCTGGAACTGGCCCGGCTCCTGGAAACCACCCAGGAACAATCAGAAAGACTTCAGGTTCAGCAGGAGGAGTTGCAGCAGACCAACGAGGAGTTACAGGAGCAGGCCCGCACCCTTTCTGCTTCAGAGGAGCAATTGCAGACCCAGCAGGAGGAATTGCGGGTCTCCAACGAAGAACTGGAAGAACGCTCCAAGGCGCTGTTCGCCAAAAATGAGGAGATCGAGACCGCTAACCGGGGCCTGGTCAGAGTGCGGCGGGAGCTGGAAGAGAAGGCCCTGGCTCTGGAGGTCTCTGGCCGTTACAAGTCGGAATTTCTGGCCAACATGAGCCACGAACTCCGCACCCCCTTGAACAGCATCCTCATCCTCTCCCAGTTGCTGGCCGCCAACAAGGAGACCAACCTGCTGCCCAGACAGATTGAGTTCGCCTCCACCATCCACCATTCCGGTTCCGATCTGCTTAACCTGATTAACGAGGTGCTGGATCTCTCCAAGATCGAGGCGGGCCGGATGGAGATCAATCCGGAAGAAATTCCCCTGGACAACATGCTTGCTTCGTTGCTTGCGCCTTTCCGGCACCTGGCTGAAGAGAAAAAGATCGGCCTGGCCCTGGTGCGGGAGGAGAACGCCCCGGCGATGATTTTCACCGATGAGGCCCGCCTGCGCCAGGTGTTGAAAAATCTGCTTTCCAACGCCTTCAAGTTTACCGAGCAGGGCGCGGTTGATTTCACCGTCGGGCGGCCCGCCGCCGAGGCCATGCCTCCGGAATTGGCGGCCGCCAATCCGGAAGAGACCATTTTTTTCCGGGTAAGCGACAGCGGGATCGGCATTCCCGCCGACAAGCTGGAGATTGTTTTCGAGGCCTTCAAGCAGGCGGACGGAACTACCAGCCGCAAATTCGGCGGCACCGGCCTGGGGCTTTCCATCTCCCGCGAACTGGCCCGGTTCCTGGGCGGCGTCCTGACCGTGGAAAGCGAGGAAGGCATGGGCAGCGCCTTTACCCTCTGGCTGCCGGAGCGCTTCAAGGGGGCCAGGGTGGGAGGCACCGCCGTGTCTGTTCCCCTGGCCCCGAAAAAAATTCGGCGGGTAGCATCGGA
Source organism: Deltaproteobacteria bacterium RIFOXYD12_FULL_55_16 (assembly GCA_001799255.1). Taxonomy (GTDB): domain Bacteria; phylum Desulfobacterota; class Desulfobulbia; order Desulfobulbales; family Desulfurivibrionaceae; genus Thiovibrio. The sequence continues at coordinate 33,095 of MGTC01000062.1, read as the reverse complement.
CAAGGTTAAGGAACAGCCTGCCCCGGCTGCCAGGCCGGAGCAGGACGGGCCGCCACCGGATGAGGCCCCCGGTCATCTGGTTCGCGATGACCGCCGCCTGCTTAAGCGCGACAATAAGAGCCTGCTCATTATCGAGGATGATCCAGTCTTTGCTTCCCTGCTGCTTAATCTGGCCAGAGAAAAGGGCTACAAGGGCCTGGTTGCCGAAGACGGAGAAACCGGCCTCCATCTGGCTGACTATTACCGGCCCAGCGCGGTGCTGCTTGACATGGGCCTGCCCGGCATTAATGGCCGGGAGGTGCTGGAGCGGCTCAAGAACAACCCGGAAACCCGCCATATCCCGGTTCAGTTCATTTCGGCCAGCGACCAGTCCGCCGATATCATGCAACTGGGCGCGATCGGCTACCTGACCAAGCCGGTCAGCGTGGAAAAACTTGACCAGGTTTTTGGCCGAATCGAAAAACTGGTGGAAAGGCCGGTAAAAAAGCTGCTGATCGTGGAAGACGATCTGGTTCAGCGTCAGGCGATCAAGGCTCTGATTGGCAACGGCGACGTCATCGCCCAGGAGGCGGCCACCGGCGAGGACGCTTACCGGCTGCTGCTGGCCGAACATTTTGACTGCATCATCCTGGATCTGGGCCTGGGGGATATGTCCGGTTTTGACCTCTTGGCCAGAATCAAGGAAAATCCGGAAATCGCCCGGATTCCGGTGGTTATTTACACGGGCAAGGAACTCGATCATGATGAGGAAGAGCGGCTCCAGCAGTACGCCGACTCCATCATTATCAAGGGCGCCCGATCTCCAGAGCGGCTCCTTGATGAAACCACCCTCTTTCTCCACCGGGTGGAGAAAAACCTGCCCAAGGAGCAACAGGCGATTCTGAATACCCTTCACGATCGGGAATCATCCTTCCATGGCCGAACCATCCTGGTGGTGGATGATGATATGCGCAACGTCTTCGCCCTCTCCAGTGTTCTGGAGGAACAGGGCCTGGCCATCGTGGTGGCCAAAAATGGCCTGGAGTCTCTGGAAAAACTTGCCTCTCACCCCGAGATCGACCTGGTGCTGATGGATATCATGATGCCGGAAATGGACGGCTACGAAGCGACGCGCCGGATCAGAAGCGATCCCCGGCTGCATAGCCTGCCGATCATCGCCCTCACCGCCAAGGCCATGCGGGGCGACCGGGACAAATGCCTGCAGGCCGGAGCCAGCGATTACCTGGCCAAGCCGATTGATGCGGAAAAACTTGTCTCTCTGCTGCGGGTCTGGCTTTACAAATGAAGTAACTGTCCAGCAGCACCACATCTGCTTTGTCATCGGCCTGCTCATGTGCAATAGCACACTTCGCAGACCTCTTCCTAGCATCTGCGGCACTGCTGAACAGTTACAGTTTGGGGGTTTCAGCCTATTTTCCGTCTTTAGTATGGTATAGTTAGCCAATGACAAACACGACCGATGACGACAAGGAAGTTGAAAACCTGGAGATCACCTTGCTGCTGGAAGGGATGTTCAAACGCTACGGCTATGATTTCCGCGACTATTCCCTGGCCCATCTGCGCCGCCGTCTGCGCCACCGGCTGAATTCTTCCGCGCTGCCGGATATGGGGGCCATGCTGCATCGGGTTCTTCACGACCGGAGTTTTTTTGAATTGCTGCTGCGGGATCTGTCGATTAACGTTACCGAGATGTTCCGCGATCCGGACATCTATCTGCAGATCAGAACCGAGGTGGTTTCCCGACTCAAGACCTGGCCCTTTGTCAAGATCTGGCACGCGGGCTGCGCCACCGGTGAGGAGGTCTATTCCATGGCCATTCTCCTGCACGAGGAAGGCCTGCTGGGACGGTGCCAGATTTACGCCACCGATTTCAACCAAATAGCCCTTAAAAAAGCCAAGGAGGGCATTTACTCCCTGGATCAGGTGCGGCAGTTTACCGCCAATTACCAGAAAAGCGGGGGCAGGGAATCATTTTCCGACTACTACACGGCGGACAACGATGCGGTGATCCTCAAAAACTGGCTGAAAACCAGAATCGTTTTTGCCGATCATAATCTGGTCACCGACAGCGTCTTCAGCGAGGTGCAACTGGTGGTCTGCCGCAATGTCCTGATCTATTTCAACCGGGAACTTCAGGAGCGAATTTTTCAGACATTTTATGAAAGTCTGTGCCCCGGCGGCTTTCTCTGGCTTGGCTCCAAGGAGTCCCTGCGGCCCTCGGCCATGGGAGAGCACTTTGAAACGCTGTTTTCGACCGAAAAGATCTACAAAAGGGATCTGCAATGACCGGGCAAGTGAAGCGGGCTCCCTACGAAGCCGTGGTAATCGGGGTCTCGGCCGGCGGGATGAACGCCCTGCGCACCATTCTGCCCCATCTGCCAGAAAAGTTCCCGGTGCCGGTGGTAGTGGTTCAGCATCGGGGGGCGGAGAGTGATGATTTTTTTGCCCAGTATCTGGCCCAGCGCTGCGCGGTGCAGGTCAAGGAGGCGGAAGAAAAGGAGGCTGCGGCGCCGGGCACGGTTTACCTGGCCCCGGCCAATTATCACCTGCTGCTGGAGGACGATCGAACCTTTTCCCTGACTCTGGAAAGCCGGGTGCGCTTCGCCCGGCCTTCCATCGACGTGCTGTTTGAAAGCGCTGCGGATGTGTACGGTGCCGGGCTGATCGGCATTGTGCTGACCGGGGCCAATGATGATGGCAGTCGTGGTCTGGTTGCGATCAAAAAGCGGGGCGGCCTGGCCGTGGTCCAGGATCCGGCCACCGCCGAGGTGGATACCATGCCCAAGGCCGCGCTCCAGGCGGCGGAGGTTGATTTTGTGCTGCCCCTGGCCGCCATTGGCCCATTTTTAGCCAATCTTTATCAAGCTGAGTTGAGCAGCTCGCCGGATTTTATGCCCTTCAGGGTGCAAACGAAACTTATACCCTCTGAGTACAAGGAGTAACCATGCCTGGCACTCCCAAAATCCTGATTGTAGACGACCAGCCCGCCAACCTGCTGGTGATGAAGGGCCTGCTGGAAGAGGTAAACGCCGAGCTGGTCACTGCCGCTTCCGGCCACGAGGCCCTGGCCTTGATGCTGAAGCATGAGTTTGCCCTGGTGCTTCTTGATGTGCAGATGCCGGATATGGACGGCTTCGAGACCGCCGCCTTGATGCGGGGGATAAAACAGACCCGGCATCTGCCAATCATCTTTGTCACCGCGATCAGCAAGGATGACGAGCATATCTTCCGGGGCTACGACGCCGGGGCCATCGACTATCTGTTCAAGCCGGTCAATCCTGTCATTTTGCGCAGCAAGGTCGAAATTTTTCTAAAAATCAACCGCCAGCAAAGGCTGCTGGAAAAAAAGACGGCGGAACTCGATCAGAAGGTGGAAGAATTGCTGATTTTGAAGTCCCAGATGGAGGAAGTCAATCAGCAGCTGGAGGAACTCTCCCGTACTGACTCCCTTACCGGACTGGCCAACCGGCGGCAGTTCAAGGAGGTGCTGGCTTCGGAATGGCGGCGCGCCCTGCGGAACAACCATTCCCTGGCCCTGATCATGGCCGATATTGACGCCTTCAAGTCGTTCAATGACACCTACGGCCATCTGGTTGGCGACGAGTGTCTGCAAAAGATCGCCTTGGCCCTGCACAGCCCGTTGATGCGGGCTTCCGATCTGGCGGCCCGTTTCGGCGGCGAGGAGTTCGTCATTCTCCTGCCTGGCACCGATCTGGAAGGCGGCGCCTTTATCGCCGAGGCGATCCGCCGGGATGTGGAAAATCTGGCCATTACTCATGCCGGTTCAGATACCGGTGGTCTGGTCACCATGAGTTTCGGGGTGACGGCGGTAAAGCCGTCTGTCGAACTGGTGGATCTTAATCTGGTTTGCACCGCCGATAAGGCCCTGTACATAGCCAAGAAAGAGGGCAAGAACCGCTGTGTCGCGGTTCCCTTTGAGGAAGACCGCGATTGCGTCGCCAGCTCCGAACCGTAAGGATGCCTGGGGGAGCAGAGGTTGACTCTGTAACTGCTCAGGAATTCAGAATTCAGGATTCAGAAGCCAGCATAAAAAAACAGCGACAGCATTTCAAGACTTGTTGGAGTGGTAAAAGGCCAGCTGTTTATGCTTGCGGTTTATTGATCAACCCAGACCTTTCCAGGACAGAGCTCTACTTACTGGAGACGTATTCACGCAGTATTCTGAATCCTGAATTCTGACTCCTGAATCCCGAGTAGTTTCCCCCCTACCAGCCTTTCTCCGCGTACCCCGCGATCCGGTCAAAATTGAGGTAGCGATAGACCTCGTCAGCCTTGGGAGTCACCCGCTCGGCCAGGATGCTCTTGTATTCCGTCACGGTGGGGATGCGTCCCAGCACGGCGCAGACTGCGGCCAGTTCGGCGGAGCCCAGATATACCCTGGTGCCGGTGCCAATCCGGTTGTCGAAGTTGCGGGTGGAGGTGGAAAAGACCACGGCCTGGTCGCGGGTTCGGGCCTGGTTGCCCATGCAGAGCGAACAACCGGGAATCTCCGTCCGCGCTCCGGCCTTGGCCAGGATGCTGTACAACCCCTCTGCTTTAAGCTGTTCTTCGTCCATGCGGGTGGGCGGCGCTACCCAGAGGCGGACTGCCGCCTGGGGGCCGTGGTCGAGAATTCTGGCCAGGGCCCGGAAATGGCCGATGTTGGTCATGCAGGAGCCGACAAAGACCTCGTCGATGGCGGCGCCCGCCACCTCAGACAACAGCCTTACATCGTCCGGGTCGTTGGGGCAGGCCAGGATCGGCTCGGTGATGGTGTCAAGATTGATCTCAAGCACCGCCTTGTATTCGGCGTCAGCGTCCGGCTCCAGCAATGCGGGCGCGGCCAGCCACGCCTCCATGGCGATGATCCGGTTGCGGATGGCCGCCGCGTCCTGATAGCCTCGGGTCAGCAGATTTTTCAGAAGCGTCACGTTGGAGCGCAGAAACTCGACCACCGGCGCCTGGTTGAGCCGCACCGTACAGGCGGCGGCGGAGCGCTCCGCTGAGGCATCGGCCAGCTCGAAGGCCTGTTCCACCGCCAGATTTGGCAACCCCTCGATCTCCAGCACCGTTCCGGCAAAGAGGTTCTTCTTGCCCTTTTTCTCCACGGTGAGCAAGCCCTGCTGGATGGCCGCATAGGGGATGGCGTTGACCAGATCCCGCAGGGTGATGCCGGGCTGCATCCGGCCCGTAAAGCGGATCAGAACCGATTCCGGCATGACCAGGGGCATGGCGCCGGTAGCTGCGGCAAAGGCCACCAGGCCGGAGCCAGCCGGGAAGGAGATGCCAAGGGGAAAACGGGTGTGGGAATCGCCCCCAGTGCCTACGGTATCGGGGAGGATCATGCGGTTGAGCCAGGAATGCACCACCCCGTCGCCCGGGCGCAGGCTGATCCCGCCCCGCTCACTGATAAAACCGGGCAGGGTCTGGTGGGTCTTGACATCCACCGGTTTGGGGTAGGCGGCGGTATGGCAGAAAGACTGCATGACCAGAGGGGCCGAGAATTTCAGACAGGCCAGCTCCTTGATCTCATCGCGGGTCATGGGGCCGGTGGTGTCCTGGGAGCCTACCGAGGTCATCTTCGGCTCGCAGTACCTGCCGGGGCGCACCCCTGGCAGATTGCAGGCCTTGCCCACCATCTTCTGGGCCAGGGTGTAGCCCTTGCCGGTTTCTCCTGGCACCTCCGGATCCCGGAACAGGAGAGAAGGCGGCAGGCCCAAGGCCTCGCGGGCCTTGGCCGTAAGGCCCCGGCCAATAATAAGGTTAACCCGGCCCCCGGCCTGAACCTCGTCGGGCAGGGTGGCCGGAGTGAGAGTAAAGCTGGCCACGATCTGCCCGGCCCGGCTGATCGTGCCGGTTTGGGTGTTGATGGTGATGATCTCGCCGGTCTCCAGACCGCTCACCTCGCACTGGATGGGCAGCATCCCCGAATCTTCGGCAGTGTTGAAATAGATCGGCGCGATGGTGGCGCCCATGACCACCCCGCCGGTGCGTTTGCCCGGCACCTGGGGGATATCGCGGCCCAGATGCCAGAGCATGGAGTTGACCCCGGACTTGCGGGAGGAGCCGGTGCCCACCACGTCGCCGACATAGGCCACAGGATGCCCCTTTTTCTTCAGCTCTTCGATTACGGCCAGCGCGCCGGGCAGCCGGTTGCTCAACATGGACTGGGCATGCAGGGGAATATCCGGGCGGCTCCAGGCCTCGGAGGCCGGAGAAAGATCATCGGTATTGGTCTCGCCCGCCACCTTGAACACGGTGACGGTAAGCTCTTCGGGCATGGGGGGCCGGGAGGTAAACCAGGTCGCCTCGGCCCAGTTGACCAGCACCTGCTGGGCGTGAGGATTGGTCTTGGCCTTGCTCACCACCTCCTGAAAGGCATCATAAACCAGCAGGGTATCCGAAAGAGCCGCCACCGCCGCCGTGGCCAAGGCTGCATCATCCAGCAGCCCGATGAGCGGCTGCACGTTATAGCCGCCCAGCATGGTGCCCAACAAATGCACCGCCGCTGCCTTATCAAGGAACGGCGAAGCGAGCTTGCCCTGGGCTATCCCGGCAAGAAATTCGGCCTTGACCTTGGCAGCCTCATCCACGCCTGGCGGCACCTGGTTGCTGAGAAGATCGAGCAGAATTGCTTCCGTGCCAGCGGGCGGTTTTTGCAGCAACTCAACCAAGGAGGTGGTCTGCCCGGCGGAAAGGGGAAGGGGAGGCAGACCTAAGGCGGCCCGCTCGGCAAGATGTTTTTGATAGGCCTCAAGCATGGAAAATACCTCCTTACACCATAAGAAACCGGGGCAGCCCGGCAAATTTTTACAAAGCAGAGTCCTACCCTTGCCGGAGGCGACCTGTCAAGAAGAACCTGAAGCCGGGGGGGCGGAGAAAAAGCGAGAGGCCAAAGGAGCTGACAAAACGGCAGATTTCGGCTATAGCTGAGTTGAGCAGCTTGCCTGCTCAAACGAAACTTATACCCCCTGCTCTTTATTCCCTCTGACTTCTTATGCCTGAAACCATGACCAACTCCAGACAATGCAGACAATGCAAACAATGCGGGGCCTGCTGCCGGAAAGGCGGGCCGATCCTGAACCGGGAAGATCTCAACCTTGTTCGCCAGGGCCATATCCGGCACGATCAGCTGGTCACCATCCGGCAAGGGGAGCTGGGCTATAATCCGGCCACCGGCAGGCTTGAGCCGGTGCCGGTGGAGCTGCTCAAGATCTGCGGGCAGGGAGGCGGCTGGACCTGCCTCTTTTTTGCCGAAGAAGAAAACGCCTGCACCATCTATGCGCACCGGCCCGCAACCTGCAGGATTCTTCAGTGCTGGCAGCCAGAGGCGCTCCTGGCCACCATTTACCAGAACACCCTGCGCCGCCTCGACCTGCTTAATCCCCGCGACCCGATCCTGGCCGAGATCAACCGGCATGAGCAGGCCTGTCCGGGCAACCTCACCGAACTGCTTGCTGACACAGGAAGAACCGGGGATCTTTCCCGGCTCACCGCGCTGGTGCGCGCCGATCTTGCCATCAGGGCCGAGGTTGCCCAAAGGTTTGGGCTTTCGCTGGCAATGGAGGGTTTTCTCTTTGGCAGGCCGCTGTTCAAGCAGCTGGCCGGGTCTGGCATAGAGTGGGTTGAGGGAGCAGGGGGAAAGGTAAGCCTTACTTTGCACCCAGAGGGTATAAGTTTCGTTTGCACCCTGAAGGGCATAAAATCCGGCGAGCTGCTCAACTCAGCTTTACCTCCCGCACCATGATCCCTTCAGACCAGTCGTTGTGGGCAAACTGTTCGTGGTCAGGCTTGGCCGGTTTTTCCTCGCTCAGCCGCTGTCTGAGCCACTTGAGTACCTGTTCGAACTCGGCGGCCATCTCAGCCATGGCCCGGCCCCGGTGGCTGACCTGGTTTTTCTCCGCCATGGACAATTCGGCAAAGGTTTTGCCCAGTTCTGGAGAGAAGAACACCGGATCATAGCCAAAGCCGTCGTCGCCCCTGGGCGCGGTGAGCAGCTCGCCTTCGCAAGTCCCCTCGTAGGTGAGGGCCGGGCCGCTGGGCACCGCGATGGAGATGAGGCAATGAAAGGTGGCCTTGCGGTTGGCGATGCCTTCCATGTCCTTGAGCAGCTTGGCGGTATTCTCGGTATCGCTGGCCTTTTCCCCGGCATAGCGGGCAGAATATACGCCAGGCGCCCCACCCAGGGCTTCGACCGCCAGGCCGGAATCATCGGCAATGGCGGGCAGGCCCAGAACCTTGGCGGTGAACAGCGCCTTTTTGTAGGCATTGTCGTCAAAGGTCGCGCCGTCCTCAATCACCTCGGGGATGGGGCCGAAATCGGCCAGGCTCCTGATCTCCACCGGGAAATCCTTGAGCAGCTCCTTGAACTCCTTGAGCTTTCCCTTGTTGCGGGTAGCCAGCACCAAGATATTGAACATGATTTTCTCTCCTTTTCGGTTCGTGCCGGGTTGCTACGACACCATGCTCCTTTACCTTTAACCCCGCTGAAAGTCAAGACGGGCCGGTTTTTTGACCCAGGTCAAGGAACTCCTGCTGCCAGTCGGGTAAAATAATTAGGAAACCACTTGATTACCACCTCTGCAAACCTCAACCTTGGGAGTCAGTTATGAACAGCAGGGATTATTTCAAGAAAATGCGCGGCGGCGGGGCCAGTCCTCCACGAGTCAGCCTGACGGAGATCCTCTGGTCCTGGCTTGGAGCCTTTTGTGGCATCGCCGCCGTGGCCCTGTTTCACTACCGCCTTCTCTCCGGCAGCGGGCTGCTCATGCTGATTGGTTCCTTCGGGGCTTCCGCCGTCCTGATTTACGGGGCTGTCAGCAGTCCGCTGGCCCAGCCGCGCAATCTGCTGGGAGGGCATTTTCTCTCCGGGATTATCGGGGTGGCCAGCTACCAGTTGATCCCGGATCTGTGGCTGGCCGCCGCTGTTGCCGTGGCCACGGCCATAGCCGTCATGCATCTCAGCAAAACCCTGCATCCGCCCGGCGGCGCCACCGCGCTCATTGCTGTGATCGGCGGAGCCGAGATCCACAATCTGGGCTATCTTTACGCCCTGATCCCTGCGGCAAGCGGGGCGTTGATCATGCTGTGCATTGCTCTGGCGGTGAACAATATCCCGCAAAGCAGGAAGTATCCTCTTTTCTGGTGGTAAGGCTAAAACCAGAGATTACAGACCGTTACCGCAGCAATAAGTCCGGCGGTTTCGCCGCAGAGGGCGGCGGGCAGAGCGTGCCTGGTGCGCCGGATGCCGATGGCGCCAAAATAGACGGCCAGCACATAGAGGGTGGTTTCGCTGGAGCCCTGGATCACTGAAACCATGGCGGAAAGCAGGCTGTCCGGCGCTTGCTGGATGATCTCGCTCATGAAGGCGAAGGAGCCGCTGCCAGACAGGGGCCGGAGCAGGCCCATGGCCAGGGCCTCAGCCGGCATGCCCACCGCCGAGGTCAGGGGGGAGAGGACGGCGACCAGAAGATCCATGGCCCCGCTGGCCCGGAACATGCCGATGGCGACAAAGATGGCCACCATGAAGGGAATGATCCGCATGGCGGTGGTGAACCCCTCCTTGGCCCCGTCGGTCAGGGTTTCGTAGATCCTCACCCCCCGCAGATAACCAAAGATGAGCAGGCCGGAAATCAGGGCCGGGATCAGCCAGCTGGACAGGCTGTTGAGACTGGCTGCGGAAAAGGCCCACGGCTCAGGCGCGTTGGCCAGCTGATATATTGCCCCTCCCACAAAGGCGGCGACCAGCAGCCAGATGAACCTTTTTCCCGCGATGCTGGGCGGGAAAAGCTCCGCTTCGCCACCGATCTCTGCCTCGACCACCGGTTCATAGCTTGCCTGCCCTGCGACCGGTTCCGGCGCCATGTTTCTTCCGGCCAGCATCTTGGCGGCCACGATGGCGACCACGGTGGAGCAGGTTGTGGCGATGAGCGAGGGGATAAAGATGGAGGCCGGGCTTGTTGCGCCGGCGGCGGCCCGGATGGTGATTACCCCCAGGGGCAGCAGGGTGACGCTGGAGGTGTTGATCGCCAGAAAGAGACACATGGCGTTGGTGGCGGTGCCTTTTTCCGGGGCGAGCTTCTCCAGCTCCTGCATGGCCTTGATCCCCATGGGTGTGGCCGCGTTGCCCAGGCCCAGAGCATTGGCCGCCATGTTCATGATCATGGCGCTCATGGCCGGATGCTCCGGAGGCACGTCGGGAAAGAGGCGCACCATCAGGGGCCGCACCCGCCGGGCCACGATCCGCATCAGCCCTCCGGTCTCAGCCACCTTCATGATCCCCAGCCAGAGGGCCATGGGCCCGATCAGGCCGATGGCCAGGACGACTGCGTCCTTGGCCGACTCAAACGAGGCCTTGGTCAGGGCGTCCATCCGGTTGGTATAGGCGGCGGTCACCGTGGCCAACACGACCATGGACAACCAGATGATATTGATAACCGAAGCTTTCTGTCGCATGTCTCCCCCTCTCTGCATAAAAAAACAAGGTACTCAAGATCCCGGCCCAAAAGCCAGGCTTTTTTTAATCAGCCGGTGTGCCTCTTGCGCAAATGGGAACCGTGAAAAATCAAATCTCTGTCGCTTCTGCGAAGGCGGGAGCCCAGCAAAATTAACGAACTGGCTGCCCGCCTTCGCGAGCATGACGTGTTTTTTAAGGTTCACAAAGGGTTCTGGCTCTGATTTTCTGGCTGGTGGCGGGCAGCCAGATTCAGGACGCGGGAAAATGTTTGACATGTCGCCTGGCTCTGAGTAGTATAGCCTGCTTTATTGCTGTGAGGATTTTTTTGCCCTGTCGGGATGGTTTCCGTAAGGGTGGGTAAGGCAAGCCCCAGCGGCGGCAAGACCGTAAAAACTGAAGGAAGGCCCAAGCAAAGGCCGTAACAGAAGAGTAAAAGGAAAACGATCATGAGCAAGAGAACTTTTCAACCCAGCAACCTCAAAAGGCACCGTACCCATGGTTTCAGGGCCAGAATGCAGACAAAGAACGGGCGGGCGGTTATCAACCGTCGTCGGGCCAAAGGTCGTAAACGGCTGACCGTCTAATTTTTCAATCCGGTAGAGAAGCACTCATCGCACCGTATGCGAGCTAATGCCCTTCTCAAGACCAGTTTGCTGGTCAAGTCCTGGCAGTACCGCCTGGTTTACGACCAGGGGAAAAGGGTGCGCGGCAAGAACTTCAGTCTGATCTGCCTGCCAAACCACACCGCGGGCAACAGGCTGGGGATAAGTATTCACGGGGTAAGGCAGGCGGTTCAGCGTAACCGGCTTAAAAGGATTATCCGGGAATTTTTCCGCCATAATCAAAAGTTTATTGAGCCTTTTTCTGATGTGGTCTTTGCCGTGCGGCCTGGTTTTATCCCGGATTCCCCCGGGGAGGTAGCGGCAGCGGTTGCCGCGCTTCTTGCCCGGCGCAAGGCATAAGGATTGCCGTGAAAAGAATTTTCATTGCCCTGATACGCTGTTACCAGAGGTATATCTCCCCTTTTTTTGCGCCAAGCTGCCGTTTTTCCCCCACCTGTTCACAGTATGCCATTGAGGCTCTTGCCCTGCACGGGTGTGGGCGCGGGTTATATCTCGCCGCCCGCCGTCTTCTCCGCTGCCATCCCTTTCATCCCGGCGGACTTGATCCGGTGGACAGACCTTCTTAAGGCGACAGCAGACGGCGTTCTCTGGGTGCTTCAGGCCTGCCCAACATTAATAGAGCCTGATAAGGATCGATTTCATGGAAACACAGAGGATTTTCCTGGCCATTTTTCTTTCGCTGGCCATTTTGCTTGGCTATCAGTATTTTTTTGTTCCCTCTCCATCTCCGGTCACGGAAACCATTGTCGCCACCTCCCCCGAAAATGGCAAAACTGAGAAAGAAAACGTCGCAACCCAGGCTCCTGTTGCTGCGGCAAGCCTGCTGGCGGCTCAGCCTGTCGGCGCAACCGTCCGGCAGGGACGCGAGATTCCGCTGACCACCAGCCTGTACTCGGCGGTGGTAACCGAATCAGGCGGCATGGTGAAGAGTTTTCAATTAAAGGATTATCGGGAGGCCCTGGCCAAGGATTCCGGCAATAAAGAGCTTCTTCTGCCAAAGGCCGGCGACAGTTTGCCCCTGAATTTTTCCTGGGGGGTTGAACCGGGCAGCATCCCGCCGCTGGTGTATGAGGCTGCTCCGCTCAAGAATGAGCAAGGCGACACGATTCTGACCCTGCGGGGCAGGTTGCCTTCGGGTCTTGAAATTATCCGCACCATGCGCTTTCTTGACCAGCAGTATCTGCTGGAGCTGACCATTGAGGTGATTAATGCCACGGCCACCCCCCTGCAGGGCGCCCCGTATCTGACCCTTGACAACCGGCCATTTTCCAAAGAAAACGGGATGGTCTCTGTCGGCCCTGCCATCTTGCATAACGGCGTGCTGGAGGAGATCAAGGCAGGTGATCTGAAAAAGGGGGTCAGAAGTTTTACCGGCAAGATCGGCTGGGCTGCCTATGAAGATAATTATTTTTTCTGCGGTATTGTTCCGCAGACCGGCGAACAGCACACGGCCCATTTTTCCCTGCAGGATGAAAACAGGGTGAGTACAGTGCTGGCCGGGGCCAATGAGGTCATTGAGCCTGGCCAGCGGCAGAAGTACGCTTACTCGGTTTACTTTGGCCCCAAAACCATGGGAGCGCTCAAGGCTGCCGGGCACGAACTGGAACGCAGCATCAACTTTGGCTGGTTTGACGTAATGGCCAAGCCGACCCTTTATCTGCTCAATTTTCTTCATCGCTATGTAGGCAACTACGGGCTGGCCATCATTCTGGTAACAGTACTCATCAAGCTTCTCTTCTGGCCAATCTCCCAGAAGGGTATGCAATCCATGAAGACCATGCAGAAGCTGCAACCCAAGATGGCCAAGGTGCGCGAGAAATACAAGGATGACAAGCAGTTGCAGCAACAGGAAATGATCAAGCTGTACCAGACCTACAAGGTAAATCCGGTGGGCGGCTGTCTGCCCATGATCATCCAGATCCCGGTATTTTTTGCCTTGTACAAGGTGCTGCTTCAGACCATCGAGCTGCGGCACGCGCCTTTCTTTCTCTGGATTACGGATCTGTCCGCGCCGGACCGGTTGTTTGTCGGTTTTGCCCTCCCCTTTCTCGGCGGGATTCCAGTGCTGACCCTGCTGATGGGGGCAACCATGTTTCTCCAGCAGAAAATGACCCCGGCCACTGGGGATCCCACCCAGCAGAAGGTCATGATGTTCATGCCGGTGATCTTCACCTTCATGTTCCTGAATTTTGCTTCAGGGCTGGTTTTGTACTGGTTTGTAAACAACCTGCTGTCCATTGGCCAGCAATATCTCGTTAACCGGGATCAGCGCGCGTAAGCGGAAAAGGGCAGCCCTGGTCATAGTTGCCAGGAGAAGAGACAATCACAATGCCTTGAGATGGAGGAAGCACAAAATGTCTGCCAGGATGGAATATAAGGGAACAGATGTTGAAGAGGCGATCGGCAATGCCTGCGCCGCTCTTAATGTGGCCAGGGAAGAGCTTGAGATCCGTATAATCTCTACCGGCTCCACCGGCATTTTCGGCCTGGGGCGAAAAAAGGCGGCGATTCAGGTCTCTCTCAAAAAAAGCGGTGGGCATGGGCAACCGCGCCCTGCTTTGGAAAAAAAGGTGAACCCGCCCAAGGTAAGAACAGAACGCCCTGCTGCGGAACGGAAACCGGCGGAGCCAAAGGTCAGGGTTGAACACTCTGGCGAGCGCGAGGAGCCGGAGGAGGTGGCGGGAGATCCTGTCACCCTTGAAGAGATGGAGATGATCCGCGCGGATGTCGCCAGGATTCTGGAGCTCATGGGCTGCCCGTCTGAAGTCAGCATGGAGCAGGATCAAAACAACAAGGTGCAGGCCAGGATCACCGGGGAGTTTGTCGATATCCTTGTTGGGCCGGAGGGACAGACCCTTGATGGTTTGCAGTATGTGCTGCGCAAGATGATTATAAGAAAATTCCCCCAGAAGGTTCTTTTCGCCCTTGACGCCGGGGGCTTTCGGGAAAACCGGCTGGCGGAGCTTCAGGCGCGCGCCCTGCATCTGGCTCAGGAAGTCAAGGAAACCGGCAAGTCCAGAACCATTCCCGCCATCAATCCCGCAGAAAGACGCATGGTGCACATGGCCCTGCAGGACGACACCGGGATCAGAAGCCGCAGCGTTGGCGAAGGCCTGTTTAAAAAAGTACTCATCTATCTGCCAGGGAAAGGGCGGCGGCGTTCGCCCAGAAAAAAGAAAGAATGAGGCGAGAGCAAATTTTTTGCCGCCGGATTTCATAAGCTAAGGATCCCTGTGGCATGCGTGATTTCTCGGAATTCCACGAGGCGACCATTGCCGCCATCGCTACGCCGCCCGGCGTTGGCGGCATCGGCATTATCCGGGTAAGCGGCCCCCAGTCCTACGCTATCCTCCAGCAGTTTTTCCGGGCAAAAAATCCCCCCTCCAGGTTTGTCAGTCACAAGCTCTATTTCGGCGCCATTATCCATCCTGAAACCAGGCAGGTCATTGACGAGGTTCTCGCCGTTTACATGCGGGCGCCGCAGACCTACACCAGGGAAGAGGTGGTGGAAATCCACGGCCACGGCAGCTACCTGCTGCTGCAGGAAATCCTTGCCCTGATCGTCACCTTTCCGGGCACCCGGCTGGCTGAACCGGGGGAATTCACCAAGCGGGCCTTTCTTAATGGCCGGATCGATCTGACCCAGGCGGAGGCGGTTGCCGAATTGCTGGGCGCCAAGACCAAGGAAGGCGCCAGCCTCGCGGTGAATCAGCTCCGGGGTGGGCTGCATGAGGAGATTTGGGGAATTCGCGACGCGCTGCTGGCGGTGCGGGCTGTCATGGAGGTGGCCATCGATTTCCCCGATGAAGAGCTGGAGATCCTCGATGCCCAGGCGCTCACGGCCAGACTGACGCGGGAGGCGCAGGAGCCTCTGCTCCGGTTGCTGGCCAGAGCGGAGGGGGGGAAAATAATCAGGGAAGGGGTCTCCGTGGTTATCCTCGGCAGGCCCAATGTCGGTAAGTCCAGCCTGCTCAACTGCCTTCTCCGGGAAGAGCGGGCCATTGTCACGGAGCTTCCCGGAACAACCAGGGACACCATTGAGGAGTGTCTGGATATCAAGGGGGTGCCGGTGCGGATTATCGATACGGCGGGCATCCGGGAAACCGTCGAAGCGGTGGAGGAAATCGGCATCCGCCGCGCCAGGCAGAAGCTGGAGGAGGCGGATCTGGTACTGCTGGTGATGGATGGGGCGGAAGGCCTGCAAGCCGAAGACCGCGCCCTGTTTGCGGTGGCAGAGTGCAAGAAGGTCGTGGTGGTGGTCAACAAGATCGACCGGGCCCCGGATCTGAACCTCGGCCTGTATCAGGAGGCCTTCCCCGGAGTGCCGGTGGTCGCCATTTCCGCCACAAGCGGCGCGGGCATCCACCACCTGGAAGAGGCGGTGTACGAGGCGGCTACCGGCGGCCAGGGCCTGCAGGAGCCGGGGCTGGCTGCGCCGAATGTGCGGCATGCCGCAGCCCTGCAACGCACCCTTGCCGCAGTGCAACAGGTTGGCGCGGGGCTGGCCGCAGATCTGGCGCCGGATCTCCTGGCCATTGATCTCCAGGCAGCCCTGTCTTTTCTTGGGGAGATCATCGGGGAAACAACCACGGACGATGTGCTGGATATAATTTTTGCAGATTTTTGTCTCGGGAAATAGCGGCCTGTTTCAGTCGAGGGGGGAGAACTGATCCTTGCTGGCGCCGCAGACGGGACAGGTCCAGTTGTCCGGCAGCTCCTCAAAAGGGGTGCCTGGGGCGACGCCTGAATCCGGGTCTCCATCCGCCGGATCGTAGATGTAACCACAGACCGAACATTCATAGCGTTTCATGGCAGGGCTCCTTTTTATTTTGACAGACGCTGAGGCTCTTCAGTATTTTATAGATGCGGGCCAGGCTCAAGGTCAATGATTATTTATGGATAAGGCTTCTTGCCCAAGCAGAAAGAGAGGGAAAAATGATTACCAAAGAAGAGGTTGTCTCCAGAGACGCTATCGCCAGCAGGGTCAAGGAGATTGCTCAGGCCATTACCCGTGATTATGCGGGGCGCCAGCTGGTGATGATCGGCATTCTAAACGGGGCCTTCATTTTTCTGGCTGATCTGGTTCGTGAGATTGAGCTGCCCATGGAGATAGACTTTATCCGGGTGGCGAGCTACGGCTCCGGCACCTGTTCCTCCGGGGCCATCCGCCTGGTCAAGGATACCGAGCTTGCTCTGGCTGGCAAGGATATCCTGCTGGTGGAGGATATTGTCGACACCGGCAGAACCCTTGCCTGCCTCCAGGAACTTCTGGCTGACCGAAAGGCTGCCTCCGTGCGGATCTGCGCCCTGATCGACAAGCAGGAAAGGCGTGAGGTCGAGGTGGCGGTGGATTATGCCGGGTTTGTGATCGCGGAGGGCTTTTTAGTCGGCTATGGCCTTGACTATGCCCAGCAGCACCGCCAGTACCCGGCAATCCACCGGATTGTCAGCGGCGTATAAATTCCGTGGCTACCCTTCAGGAAAAAGACAGACGCTTTCTCTGGCATCCCTACACCCAGATGCAGGATTATGCCCAGCGCGACCTGCTCCTGATCGACAGGGCTGAAGGCATTTTGCTGTTTGACCAGCAGGGGAAGCGCTATTTTGACACCATCTCTTCCTGGTGGTGCATTGTCCATGGGCATAGCCATCCGACCATAACCGAGAAAATCCGCGCTCAGCTGACCCGGCTCGATCAGGTGCTGCTGGCTGGCACCAGCCATGAGGGGGCGATTCTCCTGGCGGAACAACTGGTGCGCCTTGCGCCGGCCAATCTTAGCCGGGTGTTTTATTCTGACAATGGCTCCACGGCCTGCGAGATCGCGATCAAGATGTCGCTTCAGTACTGGCGGCAGGTTGGCCAGCCTGACCGCTGCCAGCTGGTGGGGATAGAGCGCGGCTACCATGGCGACACCATCGGCGCCATGAGCCTGGGCGGGGTGCCGGAATTTCATGGCCCCTTCGCCCGGCTGCTTTTCCCCTCCCACCGGCTGCCATCCCCTTACTGTTACCGCTGCCCGGTCGGCCTGGAACAGGAGGCCTGCGATTGCCAGTGCCTGCAAACGCTGGCGGAACTTCTGGCCGGGCAGGGGGGGCAGATTGCCGCCCTGATCATCGAGCCGCTGATTCAGGCCGCAGGGGGCATGATCGTCTATCCTGCCAGGCATCTGCAAAAGCTGGCCGCCTTGACCAGGGAATACGGGGTGCATCTGATTTTTGACGAGGTAGCCACCGGCTTTGGCCGAACCGGCACCATGTTTGCTCTGGAGCAGGCCGGGGTTGCCCCTGATTTTCTTTGTTTGTCAAAGGGGCTGACTGCTGGTATGTTGCCTATGGCCGTAACGTTGACCAGCGAGGAGGTTTTTCAGGCCTTTTATGCTGATTATGCTGCGGGAAAAACCTTTTTCCACGGGCACACCTTCAGCGGCAACCCCTTGGCTGCCGCCGCCGCCCTTGGCTCGTTGCAGGTCTTTAACGAAGAGCAGACTCTGGCCGGGTTGCCAGCCAAGATCAGCCATCTCCAGGCGCGGATGCGCCGTTTTGCCGACCTGCCCTGGGTCGGAGATCTGCGCCAGCTCGGGATGATCAGCGCCATGGAGCTGGTGAAGGATAAAGAAACCAAGGCCCCTTACGATTTTCACGAACGGGTTGGTTGGCCGATCTATCTGGCCGGACTTGAGCTGGGGCTCTTGCTGCGGCCCCTTGGCAATGTCATCTATCTCTGGCTGCCGCTTTCCGTGACCCTGGCTGAGATAGACGAGATTACGGAACGGGCCTGGCAGGTGCTTTCCAATCCGCGCAATATCGCGGGCTGGTAAGCTGGCTTTTTTGTAAACATAGTGTTTGTGTGTCCTAACTGTAAGCGATCACAGGGTGCGGCAGATGCGAGGCAGAGGTCTGAGAGCCATACAAATAGTATGCGAACAGGCCGATAACAAAGCAGATGTCGTACCCTGTGATCGCTTACTATGCGCCTGTAGCTCAGCTGGATAGAGCATCGGCCTTCGAAGCCGGGAGTCGGGGGTTCGAATCCCTCCGGGCGCACCAATAAAATCAAGGGGTTACAGGATATTTCCTGTAACCCCTTTTCTTTTATCCAACCATATATCCAACCTTTGGGTTCATACAGACTTCTCCGTTTCAAAAACACGCTGCGGCCTGTAGAAGATTTCACCCACCTGCTGAGCTTGTCCGCCGTTTGCCTTATCTCCCCGGCCCACTCTCCCCCCACTTAAATGGGGGGGAGTGGAATTAAGCAAAAGACTCTCCTGTAGAAGAGTTATAGTCAAATCTGGTGTATGGCTTCATCAGGCGGCCTTCCTGTCTGATTGACCAGACACTCTTTCTCCGTTTCTGAATTTTACGCCTGTGACGATCTCGGCCAACAGGCGGAATCCCTTGATTCGCTTCCAGCGTTTTTGCGCGCTTTGCAACAATTTGTAAACCATTGCCAGGGTCGTATCCCGGGAACCGCAGCCGCGTGTTCTTTTGGTGCGCAACCTGACTATGGAAAAAGCCGACTCAATCGGGTTAGTAGTTCGTATATGCACCCAATGCTCTGCCGGAAAATCATAGAAGACCAGCAGTTCATCCCGATCTTTAGCCAGACATTCCATGGCCTTTGGGTATTTGCTCTTGAAACGATCAAGCATGCCGTCGAAGGCTCGGTGAGCATTCTCTCTGGTTTCTGCCATCCAGATGTCGTGCAGGGCGGCTTTGGCCTTGGGCTGGACAGCCTTGGGAAGCTTGTTCAGTACATTGCCGGTCTTATGCACCCAGCAGCGCTGGTGACGGGTTTTCGGATAGACTTTGGTCAGCGCCTTCCAAAAACCCAGTGCTCCGTCTCCTGTCGCCAACTCGGGGCCTATCTCAAGGCCACGGCTACGCAAGTCACTGAGCAACTCATACCCGCTGTCGCTTGACTCCCGATAACCATCTTCGACAGCCACGAGTTCTTTGCATCCCTGCTCGGTGACCCTATCGATTACCAGCAGGCAAAACCGGTCATCCATGCGCACGTTGCTATAGATGCCGTCCACCCACCAATAGACATAGCGTGCGCCGGAGAGATTTCGACGGCGCCAAGTGGTGTGTTCATTCAGCCAACCGGACTTGAGGCGTGAAATGGTATTGGCCGATAACCCTTTGGCCTGATCTCCGAGCAAGGCGGCAAGCGCCTCCTGGTAGTCTCCAGTGAAAATCCCCTTGAGATACAGCCAGGGCAGCAACTCTTCCACACTGCGCGCCCGCTTTAGGTAGGGCGGCAGCAAAGCGCTGTTGAATCTGTTTCCCCGGCCACTGCGATCACGCACCTTGGGCACCTTAATTTCCACATCGCCAATGCCGGTCTGCACCACACGGGTGGGAAGATAACCGTTACGAACCACGGCTTTGCGCCCGTCTTCGAGCTGCAAAGTGGAAAGACTCGCAACTCGGCATCCACGGCCTGGGCGATCAGCTTTCGAGCTCCACGGCGCAACATTTTCGTGAGCGGGTCAACGACATTGTCTCCTTGTTGTAAAAGAGCTGTTGGGGTAGACTTGGTCATGGCGTATTCTCCTGTGTTGATTGTGATCGTCGTGGTGATCAATTAACACAGGATATGACCTTACCCCTTTGATTGTTCCACCCTGCGATTAGCGATTTCGGTTTTTTCTGCCTGTTTAAAAGCTGCTGAAAATTCTTCCGGCGTCATTTTACCCAATGAGCTGTGTGGTCGGTTTGTATTGTAATCTTGACGCCAGGCTTCTATTGTTTTCCGGGCGCCATCCAGGCTGACGAATACATGTTCATTGAGGCATTCGTCCCGGAATTTGCCGTTAAAGCTCTCGATGTACGCATTCTGTGTCGGTTTTCCCGGCTGGATGAACCTGAACTTGACGTTGTTTTCAAATCCCCAAAGATCAAGAGCCTTGCTGATAAACTCCGGGCCATTGTCCACCGTTATCACCTCCGGCAGGTCATGCGTCAGGGCAATACGATCAAGCACTCTTGCAACCCGCTGCCCGGTTAACGAGTGATCTGCCTCCAACATCAGTATGGTCTAACTATCTTATGCTATACCACCATATGCTATACCACTACCCTGTCGGTGTAAAGCCTCGCCTCGCTTTTACTTATAGGGTAAATTTATAGAGTGATGGTCTGTAGGCACAGGCACAGCAAGGGATACAGCCGTGATTGTGGTGGCTGACCTGTAACCAGCGGAATTTCAGTGGAGGTGTCGATAGGAAAAGGCACCGGCACCGCAGGGAGCGGAAGAGAAGTTTTACATATTTGAATCGGTGCCCCGAGTGGTGATATTGGGAAGGCGGGCGGCCATGGGCTGATAGGTACCCACCGACCCTATAATTAAAGTAAAAGGAATATGGGGCCTACGATGCTCTATGGTGCCTGGCGCTATAAATTTCTGGAAATATTTCGGGGAGGACAACGATGACGTTTTCAATCTGAGCATTTGCACAGTAATACTCTGAAAATTTGGCCACATGACCAACGAAAATATCAGTTATTGGCTTCACTACGATGTCTCAAGGTAGGCAACCAGTTTGAGGTGATTTGGGAGCTCAATCGCTCGGCCTGCACGCAACCTGGCAATGCTTCGCCGCCATCATTGCGGTTGGACGATGCATGACACTAGCCATGGCTGGTCGCTATCCTTTTCCGCGTGAAATTTTAGTTACTTCTTTTCTTTGCCGGCTTTCACCGGCGCTTTCGCCCCGTTACCCCGTTCTGTTAACTGTCTTTAGCATTTAAAGCATAGACTAGAGTTTCGCCTGGCACAGAAAAGAGTGCATATTGATTAAATTATTCGACAAGATTCAGTATAACGGCAAGGAATTTGCTTTCTTCATCGATAACAAATTAACGTTGATTCGAAGTATGACCGTTACTTTTCCCTCGGCCAAAAGGAGAAGAAAATGTCTGACGAGAAACGCCTCCTTGAAAAGTTGTCTGAACGGAACTTATGCGTGTTATTTTTATCAGTTACCGTAGCATCAACTACTATTGTCCTGATTTTCATTGCGGGACTGGGCTTTCTGGTTTTGCAGGGGAAAATTTCTGCCACTTTTAGTGACATATTTTCTCTAATTTTAGGAATCATTGCCATACTTGCCACCATCGTTTTTTCGCGACTTTCAACTGACATTCGCCAGGCACGAGAACGTATTCAAGAATTAGTCACCTCAGAGCAAAGGAATGCTGAACACCTCAGCGAAATTTTTCGCTCTTCTGTTGAGAAAATCGAATCTGGCAATACGCTAACGCAACAAGGCTTACTCGCTGGGATCAGATCTGAAATCCAGGATCTTCGGGAAGTTGTTATTGAGCTGAACCGATCAACAGAGTTTGAAAAAATGTTGAAAAGCATGTCTCAGCGTTCGGACCTGTCAACAGAGGTACTGGTTGCGAAGGACAAAAACAACAAACTGGATGAGCGAAATGGAGTTGAACACCTCGCGTCACAAGCTGCTAAGGTGCTTTCCCAGTTGTCATTTGAGGAACTCACGGTTTTGCATATTTTCGCTGAGGCGAACGAGTCCGTGCTCAGTCATGACCTGTTTGAACGGTATGTAACGCGAAAAAATCTCAGCGAAACAATGCTCCGGAAAATGCTCGACAAACTAAGGCTGCATGAGTGTCTGGCAATATACTCGACAGCACTTTCGCTCACGAATCTTGGTAAAGCTGTTGTTGCAAAATCTCACCAAGGAGTCATGAGTGAGCCCAAGAAACCCTAAAATTTTTCGAGCTGACTAGTAACTTATGAACATGGGATCAATGAAGGCTATAGGGGAGGGGATTTATGACAAGTAAAAGTGGATACACCGGAGTGAAAAACAGACAAATCCCTGAGCAGAAGTCTGCCCCCCTTAATTATGAGGACGACAAGCTCCAGCCTTGGTTGCACGTCGTAGAACTTGTTCAAGGTGCCTCGACGTATGATGAGTTCAAAAAGGCGACCTTTGAGACAATGCAATCCTTGCTGGGGTGCAAAGTCATAGCAATCGTGCTTGTTGACCCAACAACCGGGGCTTTTTCTGAGAACTCACAGCTTTTAGTAGCTGGAGGTATGCGCAACCCACGTAACAGTAACGCAGGTCATGACTTGGTCCGCATGGCTGAACAAATTTGCATTTTAACACAAGAGAGCCCTTGGGTGACATTTAACCAACTTGCGGCAACTGAATACAAATCACTTGGCCGAATGTATGGGAGCGGGGCAGGAGCCCCCATCCGACCAGCCGCTGTACCTGGGGGTGTATCTCAATCTATAGGTGCTGTAATCGCCCTTTGGGATCTCTCCAGTAAGGACGTCGTTACTGCCATCCAGATCACTCAGATGCTTCCTGACTATGCTCGTCTCTACCTGAAAATCCCAGGGAACCTGATGCTTCGTCAATTTGTATGGACTCAGTCCGATAAGATGTTGCCAGTGGAAGAAAAAGTGAAAAAATTCGCTCGGACAAACTTCCATGTATTCCTCCTCGGTGAACGTGGGACGGGGAAGACTGCGTTAGCCAGCGAGATTCACCGCCAATCCGGTAGGCCTCAAGGTCTTTTTTGGGCCATTCCATGTTCATCCTACAGTTCGGACGTTCTTGAAGTCGTATTCTTCGGTTGCAAAGAGGGGGCATATACTGATGCCAAACAAGATCAAATTGGTGTGTTTGAGGCATACGACAACGGCACTGTATTCTTAGACGAAATCGGCAGTACTAGCCCTTCTACACAAGAAAAGCTACTCCATTTTCTGCAGACCGGCGTGTTTACTCGATACGGTGATACATATCCTAGAAGGTCTAATGCGCGACTTATTTTTGCCACGAACGAGTCCCTGCATGAGTTGATTCAGCCGTTATCTCCAGGAGGAAGGCCTCGTGTACGGCGAGACTTCTTAGACAGAATCGTTCACCTGTCAATTGTATTGCCACCTCTAGATGAAAGGGGGGCAAAAGACATTGAAACGCTTGCACGCTCTTTTCTTGACAGGTGCAACCGTGACCATGGTGTGACGATTGAATTTGCACCCAATGCAATCATGAAACTAGCCAGAGTACGTTTCGGCTGCGCCAATATTCACTTGCTGGAAAAATATGTCAAACTCGCATTTGCCTTGGCCTTCAGTGGCCAGAAAAAAGAAATCACTGACGGCGATTTTGTTGTTGCAGTAGAGAATGCAAGGCAGGCGCAAATCTGGGCACCTCGAATCGATACAGAATGGGTAAACCAAGAAGAGGAAGACCATGAGAGTTTTTTCAAGGGCTGAAAGGATAGCTCAATGCGTTCGTTCACGGATGAACCTGAAGCAATTTCGCCAATTCGCAAACACTGTCTGCGAAGATGTCTGTGCTCTGACCGGATGCTCGTTTCAGTTATGGGACGTTAACGGCAATCATATCACGGATCGCCATAAACCCCATAAAGTCTGTGATTGGCTTTGCGAGAATAAATTTATCCTCGAAAAATGTCAGCAAGATGATGTTCCTGCTGTGCAGTCCGTTTTGGAAACAGGAAAGCCTCATGATTACAGATGTTGGGCTAACTTTACATGTTTCATGGTCCCAATAATGGTTGCCGACACGCCGGTCGGTGCAATCTCTGTAGGGGAATTCCTCACAGAGGATAACTCTGAATTGTCAAGAGAGTTCTGGAGATCTTGCCGTAATCTAAACGTTGATTATCGTCAAATAAAAGCAGAAGTTTCAGGGCCGCGGATCAAGCTTGTTTGTCGATCTCAGGTTGAAGCACTGAAAAAGGTAACCTCCTTTTTGGCTCAAGTCATCAGTGATGTAATCAGCGATCAACTCACTGAAGCTAATTTTGATACATACTTTGACCGGATTGAGGCTGAAATTGAGACATTGCCTGACGAAGACAGCAGACGTCTCGCGCATCGCATAGTCCGTCGTCTTTACAGGCTGCTTCTTGAAAGAGCTCAGATACTTGCAGAGCATCTTCAACAAATGCGGCTTCATCACATTCTCACTCCGCTGTCAGAATTAACATATATCGCGGAAACTATTACCGATCTGCCAGAAAAATGCCGTGCGCTCGGACTAATCCGCGTATGCGATGCACGCCTGAGGTCGTGTGTTACCCCAGACCAAACTTTATCGACTCTGTGGCTTTCGTCCGCAGGTAAGAAAAGTGTGGAGGTACGTCCCCTCCTTGACTCTGTGGTCAACAGCTACAAATACAGGCTGAACCAGGATGACGACATAATAAGCACCGAAACCGACAAAAACCTTTCATTATACATTGTGCCTGAACACTTGAGAGGAATTATTGAAAACCTCATTGACAACGCCATTAAGGCGTCTAATCCCCCGCGACTCATTGCGATTAACGCCAGACAAACCGGAGATGAGATTACTCTTGAAGTTAGGGATAACGGATGTGGAATGGACGAGATCCAAATCGAAAGAATCTGGGCTGGATCTGGATCTGGGGCAAACTTTACAGCCATAGGTCGTGCTGGCGCAGGGATGGGGCTTCAATTGGTTATGCAACTAGCGGCGAAGAATTGGGGTGAGTTACAGATTAAAAGCAAGCCCAGTGGGGGGTCACTTATCAGTATTGTGTTCACACAAATGGAGGTTCCAGATGAAAGAAATGCAGTCAGTGATGATAATTGACGACAATCAGGTTATGGCAAGGCGCTTGGCTGAAAGGCTGAAGAGTGCCGCTTCTATCAAATCTGTCTGGTGTTGCGGGTTTGACGAAAAAGAAATAAACGACTGCATTGAGAAGATGAAACCAGATATCATACTCTTGGATATGTACGATATGGAAAAAATTGATCAGAAGAGAGGGGTTGAACTTGCTAGAACAAAAGGTGCCATATGGAGAAATAAAGGG
This sequence comes from Deltaproteobacteria bacterium RIFOXYD12_FULL_55_16, assembly GCA_001799255.1. GTDB lineage: Bacteria > Desulfobacterota > Desulfobulbia > Desulfobulbales > Desulfurivibrionaceae > Thiovibrio. Next base: position 8,153 of record MGTC01000062.1, on the reverse strand, counting down.
GTTGTAGCGATTGTTTTATTAACTGTGATCGATTCATCAGAGACGACAGAGATTGGGAGGACTATTAAGGCTGCTCTGACGGATGGAACAGTGGACGGATATGTCAGAAAACCTGCAACATCAATTGAGATACATGAAGCGATGTGTGCCGCGATATCACAGAAAAGGGAAATTTAATGACAGCTTATTTTGATTGGGGTAGTGATTTGAACGTTGCTCAAGCTGAGAGGTTTTATTCTGCTGAGGAAGAAGGGCTTTCTGTGCAGGCATCTTTCACAAGTCGCCCATATTACAACTGGGAATTGATGTGGAAGTTTATGGCCGAGGCAAGACAATCAATTGCCAAACTTATCAATGCAAAAACGGCAAGCAGAGTAGTTTTGACTCAAGGCACGATGGAAGGCATGATGCGAGTGTTCAATGTGCTTCTGTTTGATTCCCAGAGGTTTCTGGCGCCTGGTGACGCCATCGCAACGACGGACATGGAAATATCGGCAACATACCGACAACTCTATCCAACCTTCAATCTTTGCGTGGCCAAAATCAGCGAAGGAACAAACGAAGATGAGATGGCGCAAATAGTTATTCAAGAAATACGCCATGCAGAGCGCCCGATCAAAGCGTTTTTCCTGTCACATGTAGCATATTGCGATGGACGGAAGCTACCTGTGGAAACTCTTATCCCAGCTATTCGAGAGCATTTTCCTGACATCAAGATCATTGTGGACGGAGCCCAAGCCGTTGGCAATGTACGTGTGAATATTCAAAAATTCGAGCCGGATTTCTATCTTTTTGATTTCCACAAGTGGATCCAGGGGCCAAATTTCACCGGTGCAATTCACTGTCGTGACGAGGCAACCACACTCCTAATGGTTAAACATGCTACACATCCGATGGCGTTTGACCGTTCCTTCGATATTGAAGCCACTCTTTGTTCAAAATACGGGCCACTTCCCGGTTCGTGTGCAGCACTTCCGGCGGCAATTGATGGTTTTCTTTCAGGTGTTCTAACTCAAGAGAGCTTTACATTGGCAAGCGAACTCAGAACTATGATTCGAGAAAATGGAACGTTCAGGACCGTATTGAAGTACATACTCCCAGAATCCATTGCTACCTCAATTGTCACTCTTCCTCTGAGCGAGAAACAGAGAGGAATTAGAAAAAGATTGCTCGACAAAGATGGAATTCATGTCGCCGAGCATTGGCCTTCCATACCACCTCAGCTTCAGCGAAGAGTACCAACTGGGGGCTTTGTCCGTATTTCATGCTCGGACAACTGGAATACTCGAACTGAAGTAGAGTATCTGTTTGATGCATTATTGAAGGATTGGAAGATGTTTGGCTGATAATATACTGCCAGTACGACATAAAAGGGTCTAGCTGGCTTGCTTCCTCCTGAAATACTGCACTAACACATTTCAGAAATAAGCTCACAGTGGGAGAGGAAAAACCTAATCAAACAGATCAAGGAGGTACTAACATGAACAGGTCGTGGAATTGTTTCGGTAAATGTATTCCCGCACTACTGCTTATGGTTATGCTCGTGGGTTGTGACCACAAGGCTGTACCAATACGGATTGGACACGCATCACCATTGTCAGGGAACCAAGCCGAAACAGGTATAGACCAAATGCGCGGAGCTCAACTTGCCGTGGAGGAAATTAATCGAAACGGCGGCATCCTTGGGCGCACTGTCGAACTGCTTGCACTTGACGACAAAGCAGATCCAAAAGAGGCTACCAGTGTTGCCCATCGATTGTCGGCAGACCAGAGCGTGGTGGCAGTGGTTGGCCATTTAAACAGCGGTTGTTCCATTCCTGCATCGAAAGTGTACAACGACAATGGACTGGCAATGATTACTCCGGTATCAACCAGCGACAAACTTACTCAGCAGGGTTACAGAAACGTTTTTCGAGTATGCATTCGCAATTCTGATCAAGGTCCCGCTGCGGCATACTTTGCTATTAATACGCTGGTGAAAAAACGATTTTATATCATTGACGATAAAAGTGCCTATGGTGCAGGTATATCAGACGAGTTTGAAAAGGCTGCCAAGGAATTGAACGGTACGATTGTTGGACGCGCATCAATCACCGAGGGAGAAACAGACTTCATGGCAGTCTTGACCACTTTGAAAGGAAAGGAAATTGACTTCATTTACTTCGGCGGGATGTACCCCGAGGGAGCCTTATTATTAAAACAAGCAAGAGAGCTTGGTATTTCCGTTCCATTTTTAAGTGGGGACGGTATGTATTCTCAGAAACTCATTGAAATCGGCGGCGATGCGATAGAGGGAAGCATCGTGACGCATATCGCCCCACTTGAGTCGAAAGACGAGAAGACAAAGGCTTTCTTCGAAGCGTTTCGCCGAAGCTTTAAAGAAGAAGTAAAAGTCTATGCGCCTCTTTCCTATGATTCCGTAATGATCATTGCACAGGCGATTAAAGAGGCTGGCTCAACAGAGCGATCCAAGGTTGTACAGCAAATGCATTTGCCAGGTTTTAGCCACACCGGAGTTATTGGCACAACACGGTTTGATGAGAAAGGAGATACTCTGAATAAGATCCCCTTTTTCTATCGTGTGGAAAAGGGAAAATTTGTGCTTATGAACACAAAAACGGCAACACTTGATAAGTAAGAAATGAACCAATTCGCACAGCAACTCCTAAACGGGGTAACTCTGGGATGTATTTATGGACTTCTTGCCCTGAGCTACACCCTGATTTTCGGTGTATTGCGGGCCATCAATTTCGCCATCGGTGAGGCCATGATGTTCGGAGTATTTGCCGCAATATGGGCGGTCAGATATGCCGCATATATCGGCTTACCAACTGATCCTGGTTGGCTAATATTTTCCATAGCTCTGGGGGCCAGCACGGCCGCCAGCCTGTTGTTCTCACTTCTAACAGAATTGATTGCGTTCCGCCCTTTGACACGACACAGGGATACGCCGATCTTACTGGCACTGATCTCCTCGCTCGGTGTATCGATCTTTGCTCAGAATTTAGTGCTAAATTTCGTAGACTCCGGGAATATCATCTTCCCAGTTGTTGTCAGGACGTCAGTGGTAGAATTTGCTGGTGCGCGACTAACGGGGGTTCATATTCTGATCATGGTGGGCTCATTAGCCCTTGTGACGGCAGTTTCATACATAGTTTACCAAACAAACTTGGGGTGTAAGATCCGTGCTGTGCGTGACAACAGAGATCTGGCAACTGAGTATGGCACTAATTCTAGACAGGTCATCGTGATGACATTTGCTCTAAGTGGTGTGCTTGCAGGCTTTGCTGGTCTATCGATTGGCATGTATTACGGAGTTGCACGTTACAATATGGGGTTTACTCCGGGGATAAAGGCGTTTTCTGCAGCCATACTTGGAGGCATAGGCGATGTACCAGGCGGAGTTGTCGGCGGTATTATGATTGGACTCATCGAAACCTTCGGCGCAGGTTACATTTCCGCAGCATACAAGGATGTACTCGTGTTTTCAGTCCTGATTTTTGTCCTTCTCTTCCGACCAAGAGGGATTCTTGATAGAGGAGTGCAGAAATAGATGTCCAGAAGGAAGATGGCTGCCTTGGCAAATAAATTACCTCCGCATATGTTTAGCTATTTCTCGTCACAACGTTGCCTCCTGCTTTTGTTAGTAATGGGCCTATTGGTTCCCCTTGTTCTAAACAATCAATACTGGCTCTACATAGCGGTTCAAGCAATGGTGTATACGATGCTTGCCCTTGGTTTGAATGCCATCATTTCATGCGGGCTTTTGGATCTGGGTTATATCGCTTTTTTTGCGATAGGAGCCTACATATATGCGATACTGAACACTTGGTATGGATTATCATTCTGGGCTGTTATCCCAATTACTATATTAATTTCGTTCTTTTCAGGTTTAGTACTTTCTTTTATTTCGCTCCAGAGTCGAAGTGACTACTTCGCTCTGCTCACTCTCGCTTTTGGAGAGATCATTCGTCTTTTCATTCGAAATTCTGATGCCCTTACAAATGGACCTCAGGGAATTATGGGTATAACAAGGCCGCGATTTTTTATCAGTATTGAAACTCCACGGCAATTCTACTACTTCGCTCTTGCGTTGTTAATCAGCCTTCTCTTTGTGATCCATAAAACACTACTTTCCCGGCTTGGCGCAGCTTGGGCTGCGGTACGGCAGAATGAAAATTGGCTCCTCAGCACTGGTTACAACACACTAACGATTCGTAGTTCAGCTTGTATCGTTGGGGCTGTGTTCGCAGGAATAGGAGGGACATTCTTCGCCGCATGGCAGACTTTCGTGGCCCCAGAAAGCTTTACATTCTTCGAATCTATTTTTGTGCTCTGCATGGTCATCCTCGGATCAGGCACGAACGGCAATCTGGCCGGGGTTTTTCTTGGCGCATTCATCTTGGCTTTACTGCCTGAGTGGTCCAGAGAAGTTCAAGAATACCGCATGCTCGTTGTAGGTGCTGGGATGACAGCGATTGCAGTGATCAGACCCCGGGGTATATTTTCAGAATCGTGGGAACTACGGGCAGATTCATCACTCTTTTGGAGTGTTAACAAGTCGAAAGCAGAATCGCCACAAAGCGACAGGGCGACACAGAACTTCAATGAACTCAGAATTGTCTCGCTGAAGAAAACTTACGGGGGTATTCGCGCTCTTGGAGTGAATGGCTCGAACAATGCTGGATTCACGTTCACCTTCAAGAGAAACCAAATCTATGGGATCATCGGTTTGAATGGTGCCGGGAAAACGACACTTTTCAATTGCATTCGTGGGTTCGTCATTCCCGATGGTGGTACGATCACCCTTGATAAGGTTAGCATCTATCAGGAAATGAGTTCCGATATAAATAGCCTGGCAACTCGGTTGGCCCGATTTTTCCAGCCGCATACCGTCAGAAAACTTGCATTTCGCAATGCCAGATACATTGCTTCAACATTCCAAACTTGCTCAACTCTTGAAGATTTACCTGCATGGAAAAATGTCTATCTTGCGCTAAAGCCGATTACGGGACCTTGTGATGCAATGCGCGAATTGGTGGACACAATTTCAATAAGCGGTAGAGCAAAACGTATTATGCTAAAGGATAAAGCAAAAAACTTCCTGATAGATTCATTTGATTTTCCTGTGGAGGATCTTGAACGATCTGTAGCTGAACTGTCGTTTGCCAAAAGGAGGATTATTGAGGTTGCCAAGGCGTTTGCCACAAATCGGCCCATAGTTCTTCTTGATGAACCAACAGCTGGCCTTGATGAAGAGGAGCAGCTGCAATTGTCAGCTAAAATCAAGCAGTTATCCAAAGAAAGAATAATAATTATGATTGAACACAACTACAGACTGCTCCAAGAGCTCGCAGATGTCGTCCTGTTCATGGATGAGGGCCAGGTTGGCAAGGACAAAATAGGTGACATCGTTGGGAACTATGATGACGTTATGTCTCGTGAGGTAGTAAGACAGTCATATCTGGGCGAAACGCTCATTGAGTCAAGGCCTCATGTTGCGACAGTGAATACGCCGCCTGCACTTGAGGTAAGCATTAAGTCTGTGTGCTACTCAAGTGGCGCGCCAATCTTACGGGATATTGAAATTATTGTTCCCCGAGGCGCCATCACTGCACTGATAGGTGCCAACGGTGCTGGGAAATCTACCTTGCTCAAGTCTATTATGAACAGCCCAGAAATTTTGAGTTTGGATGCAATAATCAACTTATGCGTTAATGGTGGCACAAAAACTCTCGTAGATTACAAGCGAAATCTGTCTATGCCGACGCATGCTATTGCTGAAGCCGGCGTGATATTCCTCCGTCAAGAAAACAAGCTTTTTGAGTCCATGACAGTAAAAGAGAATTTGGAATTTGCACTATCGGTACGCAAACGCAAGAGAGATCAGTGTAATGATCAGGATGCTGTCAACTGGTTCCTGGAAAATCTTTTTGCCTCAGCTTTCTCTGCAGCTTGTGACAAAAAGAAGCTACTATCGCGTAACGCAACTGAGCTCAGTGGTGGCCAGCAGCAAATACTTGCACTGGGTCGAGCCTTGCTTATGTGCGGTGTATTTCCTGGTTTCAGGCAGAGTAACGGTAATGGATATATTTTCTTGCTGGATGAGCCAATGGCTGGTCTCCAGCCATCGTTATGTCGGCTGGTCTTAAAAACAATCCAAGTGCTCAAAGAGCAACATGGCATTACCTTTTTGGTTGCTGAACAAAGAGATGCGCTCAAAGACTTTGCGGACTGTGTGATCTTGATAGAAAACGGGAGAATTATTGAGGGGGATAACCCCGCAGCGAAAGAGACCTCCGTGCGGATAGGTCTTGGCTCAGGCAGGCGTTCACCAGGGCTGCGATAATGGATTTTTTACGAGGCCATTATTTTTTGGAGGAAGCGGATTGAGGTCATGATCCCTTTCAAGAAGTTTTCAACCCCGAAGTGCTCGTTTGGCGAGTGGATAGCGTCACTATCTTGCCCAAAACCGAGGAGAATGGTTTTCAGCCCTAGCTGGCGCTCCAAAAGGGCCACCACCGGGATACTCGCGCCACCTCGGATAGGCTGGGGTTCTCGTCCGAAGACCTCGGACATGGCCTGACTTGCCGCCTGGTAAGCTGGGAGATCAACCGGGACATGGACAGGTTCACCTCCGTAAAGCTTACTTACCGTCACCTCCACCCCAGCCGGAGCCAGTTGCTTGAGCCATACAGCCAGTTGATCGCTCACTAACTCCGACTTCTGATTCGGAACCAAACGAATCGATAGCTTGGCCGAGGCCACGGCCGGTAGCACGGTCTTAAGCCCCTCTCCGCAGTAGCCGCTGTTGATGCCATTCACATCCAGCGACGGCCGGATGGTCGTGCACTCGAACGGTGTGTAGCCGGTCTCGCAGACAACATCTGACACCCCTACCTCCTTTAGGTACCAGTCCGCTGTCATAGCCACTTTGCCTAATTCTGCCCTTTCGTCCACAGAAAGTTCGACCACGCTATCGTATAGGCCCGGCACCGTTATTAAATGGTCTTTGTCATGTAAAGCCGCTATCATTTGGCACAGAACTACGGCCGGATTGCTAACTGCCCCCCCGAAGATGCCTGAGTGGAGGTCGCGATTAGGACCTCTGACGGTCACCTCAAATGCAGCCAGGCCGCGAAGTCCGACTGTGATGGCCGGGATATTGTCCGGCAGCATTGCGGTGTCGGAGATCAGGGCTAGGTCGGCAAACAACATCTCCCTATGAGTTTCAATGAAGTCTGGTAGGGAGACGGAGCCCGACTCTTCCTCCCCCTCGATAAGAAACTTCAGGTTACAATGGAGCTCTCCACTAGCCAGTAGGTATTCGGCCGCCTTGATGTGGGCGTACATCTGCCCTTTGTCATCGGATGCGCCGCGACCATAGATCATGCCCTCCCGAATGATCGGCTCGAAGGGGGGGGTTTCCCATAGTTCCAAAGGATCGGGGGGCTGGACATCGTAGTGTCCGTAGATCAGGACCGTGGGCCTGCTGGAGTCCACCATTTTTTCGGCGTAAACCAGGGGATGACCAGTCGTCTTGATCAGCACTGCACTGTCAAGGCCAGCAGACCCCAATCGCTCACGCACCATTTCGGCCGCCAGGAAGACCGCATCACTAAAGGCGGGATCAGAACTGATAGAAGGGATTGAAATGAGTTCCAACAGTTCTCCGACAACCCGTTCCCTGTTCTTGGCAATATAGTCCAGTATTTTATCCATTTATTTTACCGTGAATGTTTTTGGATTGAGGACAAGGTGCATCCTGCCTGAAGTGTTTATAATAGGAAACAGAAAGAAGGGTGCTGAGTTCCCCGCACGGGTCGGTGGTGGCAATTGGCTTTGCACCGGTGTGCGTGGGGTCGTCTTGTTTTTGCCTTATCAATGATCCAATAAAGCTATAATCTGTTGAGCGATAGCCGTAGCATCACAATTTCACAATAAAGCTGTTACTTGCTAGCGACACTAAACAGGATTGGGTCAGTCGTCAATACTTGTCTACGCACTCGGAGTATGGTGGAACCCTTGTGTCAGAGCAGCTGTGGTTCCGGCCCAGTTTCCCATCCGTCTTCATGTGGCCGATCACCGGCTCAATGGCGCTCCGCCTCTTCAACTCTTTCTTTATCTGAGGCGTGACCCCTCGGCGACGGCCT
>MGTC01000061.1 GCA_001799255.1 Deltaproteobacteria bacterium RIFOXYD12_FULL_55_16 | reverse complement strand
ATCCCGCACATCGAGGCTCGTGATTTCGTAGCCATAGCCGGCAATCAGCCAGCGCAGCGCGGCAACGCCTGCCTCGACGGCAAAGAGCGGCTCCTTGCCTTTCATGTCCCGCGCCGCCCTGATGAGGGTTTTCGGATCGCACGGTGTCCGGTTGGCCAGTTCGACGGCCTCAGTATATAACCCGACCGACTTGGCCGCGGCAAACCATTTCCCTTCTTGCCCAGGGGTACTTACCACCAGGTCCGTAAGAATCTCGCTTGCCGTCTTGTGCGGGTACTTCTTGGCAATGGCACGGAAGGTCGCCAGGTAGGTGGTCTTCTGGTTGGCCTCAATGGCGTAGCGTTGATAGGCCTCTTCGCCCAGGCCGCTATCGAGCAGAATCTCTTCGCAGGCCGTGGCAATCGCGGCCACCGGCTCATTGATCCCCCGCGACTCCTCTGCGTAGCGCAGGGCCTCGGCCCGCTTGCCCATGGCGATCAGAGCCTTGACGCCCCATTGCCGGTAATGCCAGAACTTGTATGGGGCGAGCTCGAGAAGGGAAAGAACCTCAGAATAGCGGCCTGCGGTACAAAGGGCGCTCATACAAGCAGAAGTGCCCTTGAAGTAGCCGCCTCCTGCTTTCTTATCCTGTGACCAGGTGTAGCGGACGGGGTGAATCAGCTCATCGGCCCAACGCGAGGCCAATTCCGGAGTGTGGCATAACTGGCCCCAATACTCGGGCAGCATTTCGATGTAGGGGATGTCGTCCTCTTCCACCGCCTTCCACAGCCGATCGAGCCAGCCGCTGCGAGTCGCCTCATCGACCGGGGCTTTGGCGATAATCGGTACCAGTGTCGCGATGGCATAATTTACCGCCGAGCCGATGGCCCCGGAGGAGCTGTCCACCTGCTCCAGGGCCGAAGAGACTTTTCCCAAAAACAGCACCGCCCCTTCCGCCCCCAAAACAGGATTCTGCCTGGCCACCGCCTTGATTTCGGCCACCGCTTCCTCAACCCTCTGAATCGCCGGCTGAGAACGCCAGCCAAAGGCTTGGCGCCGAAAACGTGGGGCGAAGGTCCATTTATGTTTCTCTTTTAAGACCATATTATGAACAATTTTAAGGGCACCTTGAATAATCGTTTATTCACCCCCAAGGCGGAGTAAATAGTTTTTTTGCTATGAATTCATTCTCAGAAACTTACAATCTCTGCCCCGGATATCACTTCCGGAAGGCCGTTGGCGCTCCTTCAAATCGCAAAACCGCCCTATATCGCGGTGAGCATTCCGAATCTGTCGAGGTTATACGCCAAATTTCTAAGACCGATCTTTGCCCTGGCCCGGACGCTGCCGATAGTGCGCAGTATGAGGTTGCCGGCTCTTTGCATTTGAACCCCAAAGATATGCTCAATGCGAGAACGAGTTTTCGCCCTGGTTCGATTCCCGCGTTGCTCCCATTTAGTCAGCTTGCGATTGCGACAACCCTTGCGCTGTACGTGTTCCCGCCAGCCTTCTTCCGCAAGATAGTTCAACTTCTCCTCCGACCGATAGGCCGAGTCAGCCCATACGTCACGACTGGTGTTGGCTTCATCGAGCAACTGCTCAAATACGTTGCTGTCATGAACTGCGGCATCAGTCACCACGAACCCGCGGATAAGCTTATGCTTCACATCTACGACAACATGATTCTTGTAGCCGAAAAAGCTCTTACCGTTTTTCTTCGTCCATCGGGCATCCGTATCTTTTTGGCGCTTCTTGTTTTCGCGCCAGTCAGCGGGGATTTCACCGGCCTTGATCTGTTCGTTTTCCTCCCGGCTGTTGCGTTGCTTGGGTACATTCACAATGCTGGCATCAATGATCTGACCTTTCCGCGCCTCGAAACCATTTGCCCGAAGATGATTGTCAAATTTCTCGAAAAGTGTGTCAACAACCTTCGCCGCTATCAGGTCTTCCCTGAATCGCCAGACCGTCGTTGCATCCGGCACTTTGCTGCACAGATGCAATCCGAGAAAGCGGCAAAAGGAATGGCGGTCAAGTATCTGAAACTCCAGCGCCTCGTCCGAGAGATTATAAAGGGACTGCAGAATCAGCACCTTGAACATCAAGACGGCGTCGTAAGGCTTGGCCCCAGCGTTGGACTTCTTGGCCTTGTTCCTGGCTTTTTCAAGCTCCGGCCTGAACATCTCCCAGTCAACAGTGGCAGATATCCTGGAGAGAGGATCACCATTGCTGTCAATTTTGTGCAAACGATTCTCAAAGTCGAAAAATCCGGGCTGTATCATTATGGGTGTCCTTGCTTGAAGTTGACGACCTCTTGATGAAGAGCCATAAATATACTATATTTACGTAAATACAACAAGTTAAATTGAGAAATAGCGAGAAAACTCACGCCCTATTTTTCAAGGAACCCTTAAGAGATCATCCCTTGGGAGGGTACGCATCGTTTCCGTGGCTGTCCTTGTTCTGGATCTTCCCGTCCTTGCCGTGGATGAAGAATTCGGTGCCTTGATTCTGGCTGATCTTACGTCCGGCATCGACGGCTTCCTGCTTCTTGTCAAAATGGCCGCTGCTACGAATCGCGCCGTCTTTCTTGACGTCCCATCCGCCATCGGCGTTGGGCACAACATGATGTGATCCTGGTTTGTTTGGCATGGTCTCCTCCTGTTTACATGATCATTATCTACGGAAATTTCCCGCCGAGATTTGCAATATGTACATCAGCCACGAATCGGTCTTGAGGACAATAGCCCTGAGCTGTTCATCGGTCAGCTCTGTCTCCAACTCATGGACCCGGTTGAAAAGCTCGATCAGCTTCACCAGCGCCCGGGTATCGTGCATCAGAAAGTCGGTCAGAGGATCGCTGTTCAGCTCGCGACAAATATACAGTACCCTGGCTCGGCGGGTTGGTTTGCCCTCATGTAATAGGTCCTTCTGATTGGCAATCCCCGGTATCCATGCGGCAACGGAATCGTCGGGAGCCAATCGTCTGAGCAGATGATTCCACAGCTCCCTGAGCGAGCTCAGTATGTGCCTTGCCCGGTCGGCATTGTTACCATGCAGGGCATCCCGAGCGCCGATATACGGCCGAGCGAGCCCTGGATCGACATGCTGCAGAAGAGCGATGCAGCCTGATGTTTCCAGCTCAGCTTCGGCGACAAGCTGAATTTTCGTTTCTGCCTCATCCTCATTCCGTTCATCCAAAGGGCGAAGGGTCTCGAGCGCGAAGCTCGTGGTGTATATTTCACGGGTTGCCCCAGGCAAAACGAAGGCAGGCAGACGAGTGATGTCGGATATCTCACGCAGTGCCTCTGCCAAACTCCCATACGAGGTGGCCACGTGGGCTATCGAGCTTTCCAGCCCCGAGATGACCGGTTTCTCGATTTGGAAACGACTCCTTATCGCCTCGAAATCGATGCCTGCCATGAGCCGTTCCGTGGCGGCAAGCCGCAGGGATGTGTCACACAGGGCCAGCTTGGCGGATGCTTGAAGCTGTGAAAGGTGCGAGAAATCGTGCTGTATGGGCTTGATACGCTCAAGCCATGACTGATGTGCAGCCGCAAGACTTTCGGCAATACAGCTTGTTGCGGTGGGCTGCTTTATCAACTCCTGCCAGTGTTGATTAGCAATGACGATCTCCTGTGTCCGGGCCGCTGCTCCAGACAGTTCGAGGGCGCGACTGATTTCCAACTGCTGACGACGGATGGGTTCCAGCGTACGTTCCATCTGCTCGATCACGCTCAGGTAGGACGGGTTGGACAGCCGGTTGATGGCCTCCATGTCTTGATGGAGCTTGGCGAGAGCAGATTTTGCAGTTTTGAAATTGTCAGGCATTCTCAATGTAACCTGCTTCTATGGCCCGTACTGCAGCGTTCAACTTGCCGCATCCAGGCCCGGATATCTGGCTCCTGCCTCCGGTTTGAGGCGTTACCTGGATTTGCGCGCTGATCCGCTCCTTCAAGGCAGGCACGTGTGAAATGACGCCGATCAGCTTGCCGTCCTGCTGCAGGCCCGCGAGGGTTTCCAAGGCGGTGTCGAGGGCTTCCTCGTCCAGTGTGCCGAAGCCTTCATCCAGGAACAGCGAATCCACCCGAACATTCTTGCTGGCCATATGTGATAAACCCAGAGCCAGGGACAGGCTGACGATAAAGCTCTCGCCGCCGGAAAGATTCTTCGTGGACCGAATCTCCCCAGCCTGGTAGTTGTCAACCACGTTGAGTTCCAGAGGCTGAGCATCGTCACGGATCAGCAAGTAGCGGTCGGTCATTTTCTGCAGTTGTCGGTTGGCGTGACCAATCATCATTTCGAAGGTCAGCCCCTGGGCAAAATTGCGGTATTTCTTACCGTCTGCGGAGCCGATCAATTCGTGCAGGTTTTCCCACCTGCGGCACTCTGTTTTTTGGGCCTCGATAGCCGCTTGTTTCTTCTTTATCCGCTCTTTGGCGGCGGCATTTTCACTCAGTTTGTGCTTGAAACCGGCAATGATGTCACGAAGCTCTTTCAGGGATTTCTCGTACTCTTTGAATTGGGGTTCGAGCTCTTCCAGCGACTTGTCGGTAACCTTCCGAGCAAGTTCCGTGGTCAGGCGCGTTTCCCGATCCTTCTGTCTGGCTTTCAGATCTGTTTGACACTCATCCAGATCCTTGGCCGTAGCCGTCAGCTCTGTCCTACGTTCAGAGGGCAGTATGGCCGCCAGGAACTGTTCTTCATTTGAAAAGCCAATGGGCGCGAGCGCTGCGGAGAAAAAAATTTCCAGCCCTCTCATTTCCGGCTCTCGTTGGTCGATGCGTTTATTCAGAGATTCGACATGGGCCTTCGCGGTATTCCATTTTTGTTGGAGCTCATTGTGTCGTTCTCTGGCCTGCTTTTCGGCACCTTCGGCATCAGAAATCGCCTTGTTCAAACGGAGCTCCTCATCGTCGGGATTCTTGTCGTCGTACAGTGCATTACGTTCATCACTTCCGGTGGCGAGTTCCTTTTTCAAGGCATCCAGACGATCCCGCTTTTCGGCCAGGGCGGTGCTTTGGGTTTCGATAACCGCATCCAGACGCTTCACATCGCTGCCGAGATCGGCAATCTGTTTCTCGATGTCCGCCTTTTTCTTGACCTGGGCCTGCCATGCCTTCAGCCGCGCTCTGAGGGTCTCGAGCAGTGATGAAATGTCCGTTTCGGGGATGTCCGCAAGACCAAGCGGCAGGAGTTTTCTCGATACGGCCTGCTTACGTTCGGTAAAATCAGCCCGGAGTTTTTCCAGGTCCTCGTTCACATCGGCAAGGGCTTTCTCGGCAGCCTTCTTGTCATTCGCCGCTGCTGACTCCTGCTTTTCAGCCTCCGCCAGGTTGTTACGGGCCAAGCGTTCTGCTTCTTCGAGTTTCTGGATGGCGGCTTCCTGACCCTCAGCTTTGCTGATCAGCTTGGTCAGAGCGTCGATCTTCTGTTCGGTTTCATCGGGGACGGGAACATTCCCTTCCGCGAAGGGGTGCTCGGTCGCGCCACAGAGTGGACAAGGCCTGTCGTCTTCCAGTTTTGCCCGGAGATCTTCAAGCTCCGCTATTTTCGTCAGGAAGGCCATTTCACGCAGCAGGGTTTCCTTCTCGGTGCGGTATTCCCGCAACGAGCGGTCCCCCAACAGGTGGCTCAATGCCTCTTTGCCCTGCTGAAGCTGTTTTGATGCGTCCTCCAGCCCCTGCTTCCGAATGCCGGATTGCGTCAAGCGGTCATCGAGTGACTTTGACGTCTTTTCAAAAGCATTCGCGGCCTTTTCTTGATCGGTCTCTTTTTGAAGGATTTCATTTTGCCTGGAGAGCAGGCCGCCGAACTGTTCTTCAACACCAGCAAGACCGCTAATCAGCCATTCATCCCGTGCATGCTCCTTGATGTAGCCGTCAACAAGTTCCAGCGTCTCATGAGCCTTGCCGCGTTTCCCCTGTTCTTCGAGCTGGGCTTTTTTTTCTGCATCAATCTTTGCCGCATCCTTCTTACAGCCTTCATCTCCTTCCGTGATAGCCTTTTTCTGATCGGCCATTTTCTGATCGAGGGAGCGAACCTTCTGCAATGTAGGCGCGGCCGCTTTCAGCTGCTCCTTGACGCGAACGGTTTGTAGTTCAGCCGATTTCAGTGCCTCGGCCCGTTCCTTGGCGGAGGATTCCAAGCCAGGAACAGCCTCTCCCTCAGCTTTCAAAGCTTCGCTGTCATCCACCTGCTGTTTTCGGATAGCTGTAAGCGTTGCATATGCGCCATCCAGAGAGGCTGCGCTCAAAGCCTGGTTGAGCTTTTCACGATCCGGCTTGAACTCATCGATATCGCTTTGCAGCTTGCTTGCCTCGTCGGCCAGATTGACGATGTCCTTCTTCAGACCATCGATGGTGGTGAGCCATACAATGGCCTTCCCTGTGTCAGCGGACTTGGCGGCAAGGTCTGCCTCCTCCTTCTGCTTTATCTCGAGTGCCTGCCCAATCTCTTTTTCCTGCTCCGGCTCAAGAATCACGATTCCTGCCGTTTCAGCCTGGAGGAGGTTCAGTTTATCCCGCTCTTCGCGCTGGCGCTCATGGACACGGATGGATATATGGCTGTAGATCTCTGTGCCCGTTATCTGCTCTAGGATTGGAGCCCGATCATCTGGCGTCGCTTGGAGGAATGCTGCGAAGCCGCCCTGGGCCAGCAACATGGAACGGGTAAAACGGTCAAAATCCATACCGGTAGCGGACTCGATCTGGTCAGCGACACCTCTGATCTTGGATTCGTAAATTTCACCGGAATCGGCATTGGCAATTTCGTGCTTCGGGGCCTGTAGTTCGCCATCCGGCTTCTTGCGTGCTCGATGTTGGCTCCAGTGACACCGGTAACGCCCAGTCTGGGTTTCGAAGGCCACCTCGGCAAAGCATTCGCCGGTCTGGCGGGACATGATTTCGTTTCCGCTTTTGGTGACCTTATTCAGGCGAGGCGTCCGTCCGTAAAGGGCGAGGCAAATAGCATCGAGGATCGTGGTTTTCCCCGCACCGGTGGGGCCGGTGATGGCGAAGATGCCGTCAGACGCGAAGGCCGGGTGCGTCAGGTCGATTTGCCATTCGCCGACCAGTGAGTTCAGGTTCTTGAAGCGTACCTGCAGTATTCTCATCGACAGCCTCTCTATTCCGCTTGCCTGTCGTCTTCATTGAAAGACGAGAGCGTTTCCTGGTAGGCGCGGAGCAGTTCCGGCCGCTGGTCTTCAGGCACGTCATGAACGGCGAGGCATCGTTCGAACACTTCGTTCACGTTCAGGTCGTCGAGTGTTTCCTCTGCATGGATTTGTCCCAGCACGCGATCGATGATGCGGTTGTTCTTTATCCGGAGGATTTCCATTTGTGTCCCGGAAATGGCAGCCTCCAGACGATCGCGCAGGTCGCCAATGACTTCGTCACCTTCGTAAATGACTTCGAGCCAGCCTTGGGAGCCGGTTACCGACAATTCGAGGATTCGGCTTGAGATGCCGTTCCAGTCTCCCTTGACCCGCTCGAGTTTTTGAAACACCGGCACGTCGATCAGCTGTACGGATGCAGCCGTGCTGTGGAACTCAACCTGGCAAACGCGCTTCTGCTGTTTTGCCTCTCCGAACCCCATGGGCAGAGGAGAGCCGCTGTACCTGATGGTCTCAAGGTCGTTCACCTTCTGCGGGACGTGGAGGTGTCCAAGCGCCAGGTAATCAAAGCCCGCAGGGAAAATTCCGGCCGTCACATGAGCCAGAGAGCCAACATAGAGTTCGCGCACGCCATCGCCGTCGACGGTTTGTCCGCCAGCGGTGAAAAGATGTCCCAAGGCAACGATGGGAATATCTGACCCGAGTTCCTCTCGCTTCTGTTCGGCTAGGGCAGCGACGGCGACATAATGATTGCGGATTCCGTCAATTAGCTTTCGCTCCTTGTCCTCGACACTCTCACCAGCTTCCGCCACGCGGATATCTCTGTCACGGAGATAAGGCACGGCGCAGACAATCAGTTCCGGAGCAGCCTGCTCATTCCGAAGCACCAGCACTTCGTCTTCCAGGGCTTCATTGCTACTGCCGACCACGTGGACATCAAGGGCTTTGAGCAGCTCCTTGGGAGCATCGAGAAAGGACGGCGAATCGTGGTTGCCTCCGACGACAACAACATGTCGACAGGATGAAGCGGCCACCCGGCACAGAAAACGGTAATAGAGCTCCTGGGCGCGATTGCTTGGGGCACTGGTGTCAAAGATGTCACCCGCCACCAGCAGGGCATCAATTTCATTCTGCTGAATCGTTTCCGCCAGCCAGGTCAGAAAAGAATCGAACTCCTTGTAGCGTTTTCTGCCGTAAAGAGTGCGCCCAATGTGCCAGTCTGATGTATGGAGCAATCTGAGCGGAGAAAATTTCTGATTCATTGGGTATCCCCGCCTTCCTGCGCAGAATCGTCATCAGCTTCCGCTCCGATCCAATCGCTGGTGATTTTGTCCCAATCAATTGGGCGAGGTTTCTTGTTGGTCCAGACATCCCAGAAATCCGGATCATCAGATTCCGGTCTTTGACCGTCCTCCAGATGTTTCACCTCGACGAGCGTGGGGACCTTTGAGGCGATGCCCAGCAGAATGCAATGGCGTGTAGGGAGACTGGGCAGCTCCCGAAGCAGTCCGCGTGCATTATCAGGAACCAAACTGGAGATCAGCTCTTGATCTCGATCATTCGTGATCCGGTGGAGAAGGAAAGAGTTGCATTGAGACAGTACGGTTTCTGATAGTTCAGAAGGCCTCTGAGATGACAACACAAGCCCCAATCCGAATTTGCGGCCCTCCCTCGCGACTCGCTCAAAGATTCCTCGACACATATCTGCGGGACTTGGGATTTCGTCGCCATGAGGAAGCCTCTTTGCCACGAAGGTATGTGCTTCTTCCAGGACGAGTACGGTGGGTAAGTTTTTGTTGTTGAGTTTCCGGTAACGCTGTAGTGACTCCAGTATTAGCCGTGAGGAAACAGCGATAACGAGATGGAGAATTTCATAAGGAACAAGGGACAGGTCTATTACGGCCACAGGACCGTTTGCGCCACCATCGGAGCCGACATGAAGATCGAGCCAATCTTTCAGAGATACTGCGGAAACTGGGTTGATGACGCCATTCATTCTCGGATCTGACATTAGCCCCTTGATTCGCATCGTCAGAGTCGAGATGAATTGGGACGCCGATCCACCTTCTTGCATTGCCAGTGACTCGAGATGCTCAGCCAACACCTGAGGATCAAAGGGCAGTGGAGAATCTTCGTTTACCGTTCCACCATCTTCGCCTTGCGGAAATCCTTGGAAGATATTTTCAATCCATTGGTCCACTGTATTTAAATCGTTGTCGCCAAAATCGTTAAAGCCTGTTCTTCCACCGCTGGTCCATTTCCTGCTATCGACTACTTGAGTAATGGCTGCCGCTGCACGATCTGTTTTTGCTTTAATGTCACCGGTGAGAGTGGAGCAGTAAGACGAAATATCTTCTATAAAGCGGCTTAGTTGCTGTCCGCAATTGTTATTGATAGGAAAACCTGATGCGCCTGTGCCAGCAAACTGCAACAGATAAGACTTTAGCGACTTGCAACGAGCCCTCAGTCGATTTTCTATGGTAAGCGTTATTTGCTTATTCGACCTTAGATTTCGTAATGCCTCCTGCAACAACGGCCTTTGAGCGCGTGGTGCCGCCTGAGCAACCGCTGCCCACTCTGAGCTGTTCCACATCCACGCAGGCAAAGTAAATTCAGTAGCATCGGCGTTAGTAATTGGTGGAACCTGAAATACCCGGCATCCCGCTCCCAAGTCCTGGAAACATTTCGAATACTCGCCATTAGGATCAAGAATTATGAAGCGTGCGTTTGGATTGTCTTGCCCATTTTGAGCTTCCTCGTCACCCTCCGGACGCTCGGGTATCTTGATGGATTTCTGCGCCGATTCAACGGCAGATCGCACCAAGGCCGCCAAGGTACAAGACTTACCGCTGCCAGTGTTTCCCAACACGGCAAGATGGCGTCCAAATAGCTTGTCAGGGTCAACCGCGATTGGCGCATCATGCGCGATAGGACAGGTCCCCAGCGGAACGCGGCTATCCTTGCCTTGGCCGGTAACTATGGCAATGGTTTGATCCCTTGTTGGCAGAATTACTGGATCGCCAACTGATGGGAAGCTCTGAACGCCTCTTTCAAGCCGCCATTTATTCTTTTCCGAAAGAAGTGTTCCAATCGGGCAGACTGTCATTTTGCGCAGTGGAAATGGCAAGTCGATCAGGCCGAAATCCTTGAGCCCTTGTCGTTTGGGATAGGCCGATCTTTCTACCCCCAGCCACACGACTATCCCGACGACAGCGCCGGATTCGTTGGGCAGCAGAACGAAACTGTTTATTCTCGGGAATGGAGTCGGGACGCCAGTGTTGAGGGCAGTATTTCTTGGAGAATCAACGTCCAGCAAAACCTTGATTTCATCTGGGGCAACACTCTCTACCGTCCCAATTGTCAGGGATGAAATCTTGGAAATCGGTGAGGTCATGCCTCTTCCTCCCCGCTTTTGTGGGAGGCTGGTTCCCAGCCTCGATTTCGAAGCAATTCGGTCTGCCGGATGGTGATGCGGTCTATTGCGGGCTTCGGCAGATAATTTTCGACAAGTGTGGGCATGTTCCCGAAGTGCGGCCCGATCAACAATGATATCTGCGCCTTCCTGCCGACCTGTTTACAGAAAGAGCTGATTCGACCGCCTTCATCGCCATAGGAAATGATGACAATGTGTGTCGATGGAATTGTCAGCATGTCGGCGATGGTGCGGTTGATGTGTTCGTCACCAAAGCCATAGCCATAGGCGACAAGTACCGAGTTCGGTCGACAGACCGCAGCAGCATAATCTCGGAAAAGTTCAACGTAGGGATATTCAGAGGTCTCTCGGTCCTTGGCCGAGTTCGGATAAATCATCACGGAATCGTTTGGCTGTTCGTTAATCGCCGGATGGTCATCCTGCGGCCCGAATGGCAAACCAACTTTTCTTACAAAGCCGTTTCGGTAAACCCAGTCCAATGACCCGTGAAGTTTGGTTAGACGAACTACGCCCTCCAAGTAGCGTGGCTCGCCACGTATGCCAGGCGGGTTGTAATGCATATCGATATCCAAACGTGAGGACCTGAAAATCGGTTCGAGGCAGCCGACGAAGCGATCAAGTAAATGAAGCCCCGCCAGATCCGCACCATATTCGATCAACCGGTCGTAATTGGTCGTGAAGATATGGAGGCGCTCCCTGGTCGCTGTTCGGCTAGAAAAGCTGAGCAGAAACGAGACGAGCATTACAAGCGGATCGAGCTTTTCCGATGTTTCTTCCTCCGTTTCGTCTCCGGCCCCAGCATCGACATCCGCTGGTTCAGGAGCTGCGCATTTTTCAATAGCTGATTTCAGGTCCCGCTCTGTTTTAGAGATCCCGTTCAGAAACTTTTTGAATAGAGCGTCAAGCGCGTTGGTGATTTTGGCATGGCGGGCATCTCCCAGGATTTTCAAACCTTGGGCCAACGCATTGGCAGCGCGGATTTGATCCTCAATATTTGCCTCGCCACGGCCCATGGCCTCAGCGGCTTTTTGGGCGGCATCCTTCAGTTTGTCGTCCAGCGGGAAGCCATCATAGTCACAAGCCATGTCAGCGGCGCTCGTTCCGGCCTGATGTGCAACGGCCTTTGAGAAACCGCTGCCGAGTAGCAGGGCAAGGTGCTCACTCTGAAAAACAGCTGCCAGCCAGGGCTCGATGTGCTTTTTCTGGAGCTCGATGCTTTTGCTTTCATCGGGGTCTTGGACGTCAAGGTCCTCCTCGTTCCCGATGCGATAAACGTGAGTTCCCCATACTTTTTTACTCATTTAACCATCCCCCTCAGCCTGGCAAACAGCTTGTCGATGTATCTGTCCCGATCATTGGTCATGAACAGCAGGTGCATATCCTCGAGCTCGTCCTGTGTGTTGTCCCATTTCAGTTGCGGGTACCGCGTCCAGGAAAGAATGAAACTGTTGAGGATCACGGTCGGGTCCTTCAAGCGCTGCTCGACATCCTTGATCTGTTTGTGGAACAGAACCTTCTCGCTGGCGGGGCCTTCGTGCAAAAGGCCGTGTGGCTCGATGAAGGTGACATACTGTTTTCCACCGACGAGCATCCACAGAATGAAATCTGGATGGAAGTTCCCCGCCTCGAAGAATCCCACGCCTTTGCCCCGGCTCATGTTCCTGAGCAGGAACAATTCCATTCCATCCTTTTCCAGAGTGGCTTTGTGGCCGTCGCACCAAGTCTTGAGATCGGTGACAAACTGATATTCGCTCTCGCCCAAGGCGACAGGCAGGATGGTGATTTTCCCACCACGCCGGATGTGAAAGAGCGGCTGGAACAGGTGCTTGCCGAAATTGCAGGCGTTCAGATCGCCAACCTTCAGCAGATCATCCTTCTTCTGTTCCAGATCCTTCTTGATCTGCTGGATTCCCTGGATGACCTGTTCCTCATCACCATCCACAATGAGCTGGTAAAACTCCTCCTGCGGGATGTTGTCATCATCCGGCGTCAGGTCGCGCAGCTCCAGGCGCGGCTCGATGTATTCACGCTTGCGATAGTTGTAATAGTGATCGCAATACCGCTTCAGAAGCTCGGACGCCACCTGCTGCAATAAAAGCACGCCATCAAAGGTTGCCGGGTTCAGGCGGGTTTCGGGCAGGTAGAGGGTGTACCAGTTCGGGTCCCCCAGCAGGCGTTTGATGCCATCCTTGGTGATGTTGAAGTTGTACCAGCTCCGTTCGCGCTTGAACCGCTCCAGCTCGAAAAAGAGCGTGTCGTAGTCCAGCAGAGCCAGATGCTGTTCACGTATCGACACCTTATCCTTCTGGGTCGCCAAGGATGTACCGCGTGACTGCATGGCCTGAATGCGCGGGTACCAGTCGGCGACAACCGTGTTGTGCATCATGTATTCCGGGATATCCCCGACTGTTGGCACCGCCGCATCCTTCTTGAAGTCGTATTCCTTGCCGTCAGAGGCCTTCCGCTTAGGACGGAGGATTTTGAGCTTCTTGCCGAAATCATAGGTGACATTCAGCGGGATCGTAATGATCTTGCGACGCTCATTGCCGGGGAGACCTTCTTCATTGAGGAACCCGCGGAACTTCTCCATGAAGTCGGCTTCGATGCCGAACACATTCAGGGTTTCCAACTCCTCGATAAACGGAGGCCGAACCGGAGCGTGGGAATGACCGCTGCGCTTCAGGCTCCATTCGTAACCTTTTAAGCGGACGCCTCGGCCAAACAACTGGATGATCTGTGAGCCTTCCGAACGTCCGACATGCATCAGCCCCATGGTGCTGACGCGCCAGCAGTCCCAGCCTTCGACGAATTTCTTGGAGCCGATGAGCAAGTTGACGGGTGATATGGAATCCTTTACGGAGGCGAACATGGCCTCGGTGAAGTCGCTGTCTTCCACAGTCAGGCGGGTAGCATTCTGTTCCGCCACCTCAGCCACGTGATCACAGAGGCTTTTTGCATCGCCGACGTTGATCAAACCAAAGGGCATCTCGCTTGTGCCTACGCGCAACGCCACTTCACCGGATTCGCCCTTTATTCGATCCAGCGACAAATGGCCGCCTGCGGCATGGTTGAACAGCCTGGTAAGAATATCCCGATAGAGAGTTTCAACGGTTTCACCGCCATTCATGGCCCGGGCCAGATAGGTAAAGGCACCGGTAAAGATGTCGTTGCCATCCTGATCCAGAAGCCCGAGCCCTTGCCCACCACCGGTCAATAAAAGATTTATCGTTGATTGGCTGTTGGTCTGGTTTTCAAGGAACTCCGCTATAAAGCAGATGATCTGGGCTACGTCAGCAGCAACGATTTTTTCATCATTGGTGCCGCCTTTGGCCTTCGACACTGTGCTGCCAACAAAAACCCATAAAGGTTTTTCAAGATTGAATAACTCAAATTCCTTCGTCTTCTCTTCGTAAATTCGCAGTTGCTGGTAGAACTTCAACAAGCAAGCCGTCAGGTATGCAAACTGAACCTGGGCGAATGTACTTGGCATATTAAGAATCTGGTAATCCTTGCCGAAACCGTCCTCATAGAACCACCGGTAGGAGTAATCAAAAATGACCGTCTTGGCGTAGCTGTTCTCAAAATCGGCATTGCCTGATGCCTGAACGGCCTGCTCGAAGGTGGCCGAATACTCGAAAGTAAACCCCTTGGCGCAGAGATCGGACCGCCGGGTGAACCAGACGCCTTCCTCTTTGCCGCTCATGCCGCGATGGCCTTCGTCCACCAGGAGCAGGTTTTGATCCCCAAGGCTTCGCGTGGCGATGGTGTTCGGCCCTTCCTGGTCTGCCAGCTTGGTAATCTCCAGCACATCCACGTGCTCAAGGCCCTGGGCACGATTGAACAAGCTATAACTTCGTGATTGCAGGTAGCTACCTGCCGAAATATCGCTCTCCCGAAACTCGGTGACGTGTTGTTCCGAGAGCCGCTCGTTGGGCGTAAGCAGGATGACGCGGGAAAGCTCCTTGTCCTTACCGTGTTTCTTGGCATAGTGCCGGTATTGCAGGAGGTTGACGTGCATCAGCAGCGTCTTGCCGCTGCCGGTGGCGTTCTGCATGCAGAGCTTGTTCAGATCATCCTCGTTGTAAGGTGGCACATCGGCATAATCGTCCCAGTGGCGGTTGAATCGCTCAACGAAAGCGTTGAGATCGGCGAGCATCCCTTCACGATTGCCAAAGAAACGGTCCAGATAGATTTCAACAAAGATCAGGGTCAGCCATTGGTAGTATTTCCACCCAATGGGCCGGTGGCGTTTTTCGTTGATCACCTGGGTATGGCGGACGATGTTCTGCTCGTAGGTTAAAAGCATATCCCGGTTGATGCGAAAGCCCGGAAAATCGGTCGCAGGATCGGCATAGCTAAACAAAGGGCTATCGCCGAGATGGTGGTAGAAGTAATGCAGATTATCCTTGTCTAACCCTTCCAGGCGCGGATCACGGATGGGTTCGGCCAATTTGTGAAAGGGACGAACCACTTTGCCATTTACTTTGTGCTCAGTGATCGGATCAATCCCGAACAGGCTGAGCAGCCACTGGTTGAGTAACAGCTTGTTGCGAAATTTATGCGTTTTAGTGCTGCTTGATTTTCGTTTCGCCATATTATTCACGCAAGCTGCTCAAGCTTGGACAGCCATTCATTGAAATGAGGGCAGCTTTGCCGCATCCTTTCAAGGCCAATATGCTGGGCGATCCGGTACGCGTGGGCATTGACACTGCTCCCTTTCTTGTATTCGGGAAACAGTCCAAGGATGCGCTTGGAAGGCGCGGTTTCAGGATCATCGTTGATCATCTCGCAGCCGCCGCACTGCTCGACAATTCTTGTAAATTCCCCTTCAAGTTCGGAGCGTTGAAAAATCCGGGCCATTTCGCCGGGGCCTGCGAAGAGCAAGCTTTCGATCTCGTGAAGCTGCACGTACGGGATAAAACGATTCAGGTTAAAACCAGGCCCCATTTCCTCAGCTACTGCGGCGGCGATTGCCGGTTCGACAATAGCGGGGATCTCCTCAGGTCTTTTTCCCTTGGCACTTGCCAGACCAGGCCAATCGTCCCGCAAGCCATAATAGTCGAATAGCATGGTCACCACGCTGCCGGATTCCTGACCAAGCAGGGCCTTCAACTCCCGCCGAACGGTGGCAAATCTGTTGCCACCTTTATGCCCTGGTTTACCGACGACGCGGGGATAGATGTAAACGCCCCTGTTTCCCAATTCCGGGGCGAACACCCGGTCAACAATCGCGCGTTCGGTTGGCCCTTCGACGAGTACCAATACTCTACTCATGAGCCGGGCCTCCATCGAATACGTTCTTTTGCCAGAGTTCACCCAAGGCAAAATCCTTCAGCCATTCCGCCAGGGAATCGGCATCCAGCCGGCGGAATCGGGAGGAACCCGCCTCGCGATCAACAACGATAACTTCAGCAGGGTCGAAATGATTCAGCAGAGTGGCGGATTGAGTCGAAACGATAAGCTGGGTCCGTTCAGCCGCGTCTCTCATCAGTCCTGCTAATACATCCAGGGCGAAAGGATGAAGGCCCAGTTCGGGTTCGTCGATAACGATTGTCGATGGAGGAGAAGGTTGGAGCAGGGCGGTTGCCAAACAGATAAAACGGATGGTTCCATCGGACAACTGCCATGGCTGAAACGGGTAGGAAGAGCCCTTCTGGCGCCACTCGAGCCGTACGACCTCGTTGGCTCCTTGTTTTTCCGGTTCCAAAAGAAAATCGTCGAAAAAAGGAGCGATGATCTGGACAGTCTCCCGTATCTTTTCGAAACATTCAGGATTCCTGGTTTTCAAGCGTAGCAGGAAGGAGGCAATGTTTGAGGCGTCGGGGTGCAGTTCACGCCAATTACGCACGGAATGATCCCGCCGCATGCCGGCAGTCGTGCTTGTATCGTGGAAATGATAGACCAGCCAGCTTGAAACCGATTCATACACATAATGCTCCGGGCCGGGGTATGGCCCCCATTCAGACCTTTTCCCTTCCCACTGCTTGAGTTGAGATTCTGTACCTCCACTGGCATATTGCTTCCACCCGCCCCCTCCGGTGTAAAGGGCGCCTTCCTTTTTCACCATCAATTTCACCGCAGCAGTTGGCGCCAGGGTAAACCTGTACTCGTTCTGCCCAAATTTCAGATGAGCCTCAATCTCCGGGGTTTCCTTAGGACCGCTATAGAAGAAGCCATCGGCGCCGCCATTTTCGGTGACGAAATTAGCCAGACCTTCCTCGGACATGGCGCGGAGCATGCGAAAAAAAGAAACAAAATTACTTTTGCCGACTCCATTAGCGCCAACCAGAAGATTGAGCTTATTGAGTTCAAAGTCTTTCAAGGAGCGGATAGACTTGAAACCGCTAATTGACAAATAACTCAGTGGTCGTCCCATAATATCCTCCTATGCCCCCGCCACGTCCCACATGCGTTTCATGAAATCTTCTTCGATGAGGCGGACCTTCCAGTTTTCTTCATCCAGTTTCAGATTGGGCAGATTGTTGCTGCCGTTGACGTAGATGGTGTCAAACTCGAAATCGCGGGTGCTGATGCGGATCGATTGGAACCATTCATCCAGCATCAGATTGTCCTGCTCGATGTCGCCGGTGAGCTTGCGCCAGACGATCAGGACCTTTTCCCGCTGGCCGTTGTTAGGATTAGCCTGGTCCTTGGGCACCCAGCCCTCGACCTTGCGGAACCGCCAGGTTTTTTCCTCACGCGAAGACGCGAAGTCGCGAAGTTCTTGCAGTTTGCCGTCGAGGACGAGTTTGGTTTGTTGATCTTTCGGGACTTCGGGGTCTTCAATCCGTTTGAATTTGGCGGTGAACTCCTGCGGCGCGGCGTAGTGAACCACGCGCAGGCCGATTAGATAGTTGAAGGTTTCGATCAAATCGACCGCACGGGTGGCATGCTCGTCCGTTCCCGGCTTTTTGACTTTAAGGGTATAGGCGGTCGGATCGGCGAAGGCGTCGATGTTGAGCAACGACTGACTGCCCCTGGTCTCTACATCGAGCAGATAGCGGAGCATGTAGTCTTCCTTGAGCGCAGGATTGGCTGCCACTGCTTTTTTGCGCTGGGGGTTATGGTCGAGGCGCAGGTTGTTGAGCGTGTCTTCGTAAGATTCTAGGCGAATGTATTTGAATAAACCTCCCCCTTTCCAATTAACTACTTTTGTGATACCCGACTTGTCTCCGTAAATGGTTGCCTTCATCCTTCTTAAAGTGATGTCATCAAAATATCGATTGTGTTCTATGTTAATCCATTTCCTGTTAACCTTCTGGGAAACAGCGCCACAGGTGGCGGAACCAGCAAAAAAATCGAGAACAATTTCCTGTTCTTGACTTCCTACTTCTACAACACGATGCAAAAATTTTTCTGGTTTCTTTCCTTTTCTTAATTGGACACCGCCCTCATTATGAAGGTCATTAGGCAGAACATCGTCCCAAATATCTGAAATGGGCTCAGCCGGTACAAGCTTCTCTCCAAGTTTCAATAGCCTATGCTTGTAGAAAAGGATTACCTGGCCATTTTTAAAATAGTAATCATTAAGATCTCCTCTACCCAGATGGAATACATCAGATGATTTTTGTTTTGATTCCTTTTTGAGCTCTAATGCATTCTTGCTAATTGCTTTTTCATCTAATCCGGCAAGCTGCACGACATTTTCACTATTCTCTATTACGAACTCCTGAAGTTTGGCGGAATACGCCACCCCAAGTAGTTTCCTCAATTTCCCTTTATCCGTGTTATGCTTCTTTGCAAATTCGTCGAGAACTGTAGAAAATACCCACAACCTACAATTATCGCTTACATTTTTAATAAATGTTCCATATCTTGTGTCATATTCTTTCTCGCGATACGCCCTCTCAGGAGCCCATTTCCCAATATCAACCGAATACACCAGTAAATTCTCACTGATATTTATCGGGCCTGGGTTTATGACTTTGGCACCAGCAAGAGACCCTCTTTTAATTGTGATATTTGACTTCCTGTTCTCCATGCCCAAAAATGAATCTAGTAAATAAATCCCTTTGTCTATTTCTTTTATGTCAATGCTCATATTGAAGGTTCCTTCACTTCGAAGAAGATTTCTGGAAATGCCCAACCTATCATGCATTAAGCTTAACCAGCTACTTTCTTGATAAGCATCTTTGTAAATAAAATCGTCCCCACCGGTGTTATACGGCGGATCGATATACACACACTTTACCTGCTCCCGATACCGTTCCTGCAAAAGGTTCAATGCCTGGAAATTCTCCGAGTGAATCAGCAGACCATCGCAAGCTTCATCGAAGTTCTCAATCGACGCCACCAGCCATGCCTTAAAGCTGTCATTAAAGAAGCGGGTATCCAGTACCAGCTTGTTGTTGGCCTTGAGGAACTCGACGGTAAGAGGCCGTGAGAAGGCAGGAGTGTGCAGATCGGCCTGGATCTCGTCGATGGCAAACAGCTTGATCCACTCTTCACACTGCGCCTCGTTGGCTGCCACTTCGGGATAGATCCCTTCGGGAACCCGATCCAAGGTGATGCAGTAATTGGTTTCAACGATGAACTTTTTCTTGAGCCAAAGCTTTTTCTGGAAATCCTCAAGTTGGGCGAGAAAGTCAATCAGCTTCCCTGAAATTTTGCGTAGCACCTTAATCTTTGCCAGATAGCTTTCCACTGCGGGGGCGTCAGCATTTTCAATATCATCCAGACGCATAATCTCGTTTTTGATATAGAAGTCCAGCTCCCGGCGCAGGAACCCGCCCAAGTCTTTGTGGATGAAATAATCCATGGTATTACGGCCAGTGTATTGGTTCACGTACTTGGCCAGCACGGGGCGCTTCTTGTCGCTGTCGGTGGGTGCGGGAACCTTCAGCAATCGCATATACTCCGCGACCTGTTTTTCTGGTTCTCCACCTGCTGCGGCCAAAGCCTGAAGACGCGCCAGTATGGTCTCGGTCGCTTCAGCGTTGCGCTTGTCCCGCCAGGTGTTTTCCTGCCCTGATTTTTCCAGGTCGGGCCGGTACTCAAAATTGACGACCAACTCACCGGCATCGGTCATATTCACCGGTTTATCGGCATGGAGTATGAAAAATCGTTTGGCGGCGTCTGTTGCCTTCACATTGCCATGCTCGCCCTCGCTGGCCTCAATAACCCGGAAATGGACCTTGAGGGGTAATTCCGTGCCTGTCGTCGGCAGACTGTCCTTGGCTGTCTGGACTTCCTTTGCCTGCCGTAAATCGAAGGTGAAGTTGGAGAAATATTCGGCCGACTTGATGTAGTACTGGTCAGCGTTAGCCCAGTGCAGCTTCACTTCCTCGCCGTTATAAGGCACGGCAAAGGGCGCTGCCTTGCCGGACGTCTCGCGGGTGTAATAGCGGCGGGAAATGAAGTCCCCATCGTCGTAATAGCGCTCAAAAAAGCGATACAGATGGTCATAGATATCCGCCTCGGCGCTGGTGGTATCCTTGACGGCATCCAGGGCGGCCTTGGCTTTTTTAACCGGTTCGGTTTCCTCTGGATTGGGGGCGCCGAAGTCCTTAGCCGTTTGCATGGCCTTTTTATAGGCACCTTGCAGTTCGGCCTTGCGGGCTTCATCAACATCGCCGAAGGCATCCGCCACGATTTTCAGCAGATCGGTACCGATGAAGTCTTGCACTTCTTGCGCCTTGGCATGCATGATGCGGTAAAAGCCGAAATCGAGATCCGGCTGATCGAGCTGGAACAGCTCGGAGAGCTTCTTCAGAAGGCGGCTACGAAGTTGTTGGACAGATGGCATAGTTTCCAATCTCCAATGGATAATGGGCAATAATCATTGGCCATTCATTAAACGACTAACCATTCAATGGTGAACAGTCGGGCGGATTCGGTTTTTTGAGTGAGGCGGCGCTCCAGCGATTCTATCAAGCCATCGCGCTTTTCAATGATGCTGTCTTCAACCTGGAAAATCTCTTGCCGCTGGCGGCGTTGCTGTTTTTCCAGCTTTTGGATCTTTTGCTGGATTTCATGCTGTTCGTCAAGATTGGTGGCGAGTCTGGCTTGGCGTTGCAAAATCTTAATTTGCTCCTTGGTATCTTTCAGGGCCTTTTCGGCTGCCAGCACCAAATCATCCGCCCACTTTTCCAGTTTTTCCCGCGCCTCGTTGAAGTGCTGGTTGTTCGTCTCCAAAGACTGACTGATGGTGGCTTTGCTGTGTCGCTGTGCTTCTGCGGTGAGTCTTTGGGTTATTGCCTCGGGGATGTCGGCCGAGCCGGCATTTTCGGCGAGACAGTTAAACAGCTTCTCACAGGTTTCTTGGTCCAGAGGTTGCCCCTGACCATCAATGGCGGAAAAAAGCAGGTGCTCTTCACGCTCATAGCTTTCAATGGCCAGAGCGGTGAGGGCAAGATACCCGTGTTTGCCGCGTAGTGCTTCGATTAGGTGCAAGCGGGTGGGGTGCTGGCTGACATTAAAAACGATGCGGGTCGGTGGCGTGTCCAGCGATTTTGCTTGGTCGATGACCAATTCGCCGAGCGGATGCGAAAGGCGATAAAGAAATGTGCCGTATCCTGCCCGTAATTCCTCGGCTGTTTCCGTGGTGTGCGGCTTATTGGCGCTGGGTGTCGCCTTGGAAATCAGGTGATAGCGACCCGCGGCAATATTTTGCGCAGGAGGGTTGGTAAGATCAAAAGCCAGAGCAGCATCGTCAAATTGCGCCCGGTCCTTCAGCATAAAATGGGTAACGGACCAGAAGCGTTTACTGAAGCGGTCAAGCTGGACTTTTGCATCGTGCAACTGGACACGTAGTCGCTCATGCACGTCTTCGTCAAAGTTTTCGAGCAGCATTTTGCGGGTGTCATTCATCCGGGCCTGGATGCGTTCGTCCATTTCCGCTTGCAGTGCTTTGAAAGCGGTATCGATCTCCGCCGGAGTCCGGCATTCCTGATAAATGGAGAGTATGCGCTTTTCAAAATCCACACCTGATTCGATGCTTCCCAGCACATCATCGGAGGCGCCAAAAACACCACTGAACAGGTTGAATTTTTCGGTCAGCAGTTCCAGCACGCGACGGTCGGCAACGTTTCGTTCATTGAGGAAGTTGATCACTACCACGTCATGAAGTTGCCCATAACGGTGACAGCGGCCAATCCGTTGCTCGACCCGCTGCGGGTTCCAGGGCAGATCGTAGTTGATGACCAGGGAACAGAATTGGATATTGACGCCTTCGGCCGCAGCTTCGGTGGCGATCATAATGCTGGCCTGGTCGCGGAAATGCTCAATCAGCGCGGTGCGAATATCAATATCTCTGGAACCGGCGATCCGGCCCGTGCCCTGGTTGGCAATGAGCCAATTTTGATAAATGGCCGTAGCTTCCGGGCTGTTATTGGTGCCGCTGAATTGCACCACTTGGCCCGCATAGCCGTTGGCTTCCAGATAGTCTTTTAGGTAGCCTTGGGTGCGGCGTGATTCCGTGAAGATAAGGGCCTTGCGCTGGGCGCCGGTCGTAGCCGTTTGCTGAAAACCGATTTCCAAGGCACTCAACAGACTGCGGGTTTTAGTATCAGTGCCGATGCTGCGCGCCCAATTGACCAGCCGCGTGAGCAGTTCGATTTCTTCTTTTAACTGCTTCCGGTCGATGGTGGTTGGAGGCAAGTTGCTTTCTTCTTCTGGCGGATCAAGCTCCAGTATTTCATCGAGCAGGTCTTCCTCGATGTCTTCCTCGGTGATCAGTTGCTCGGCAAAGACGGGATCATCCCGAAGCTTTTCATCCCGCAAATCTTCCAGCCGCTTTCTCATGGTTTCCAGGGTGCCGGCAACGGCAAGGGAGGATGAGGCGAGCAGTTTGCGCAGGATCAGTTCGGTGAGATGCCGCTGGCTGTGAGGAATGGCGTAGCTGTTTTCGCGCTGCAAAAACGCGCCCACCGCCTCATAGAGCTGGTGCTCGTCATCGGTGGGGCGAAATGGGCGGGTGATGGCGTGCCGTTCGGTGTAGCGGATATATTCCGTGACTTGCTTGCGCAAGGTGCGCCGACAAAATCCTGATAACCGTTGGCGCAGGCCATCCAAATCGCCTCCCGCCGTGACATACTGGCTGCGGAAGGCGTTCACGTCGCCAAAAAGGTGCTCGTCGATCAGGGTGGAAAGACCATACAACTCCAGCAATGAGTTTTGCAGCGGGGTCGCGGTCAGCAGCAGCTTGCGGCAATCCTCGGTCGCCCAGCGCAGACCTTGGCCGATTTTATTGCTTTCCCGATAGGCGTTGCGGAGTTTGTGGGCTTCGTCGATAACCACCAAATCCCAGGCAATGGCTTTCAGTTCTTCACGAATCCGATTAGCGTAATGATAGGACAGGATAACGATGGCTTTCTGGCCAAGGGGAGCTTGCCCCTTATTGAGCGTGTCGCGCCAGGTTTTGGCATCCAGAACCAACGCAGGCAGGTTGAATTTTTCTTCCAGCTCCAGCGCCCATTGCTTGCGCAAGGAGGCGGGGCAAATCACCAGCAGTCGTCGCCTACGTTCTGACCAGTACTGACAGAGGACAATCCCGGCCTCAATAGTTTTGCCCAGGCCCACTTCATCGGCAAGCAAGACACCTTTTGACAACGGAGATCGCATGGCGAATAAGGCGGCTTCAATCTGGTGCGGGTTGAGGTCAACGCTGGCGTCGAACAGGGATTGTGAGAGACGCCCTATGCCGTTGGGGCCATGCCGCCGGGTGAGTTCATGGGCAAAGTATTTTGCATGGAAGGATGTGATCATCTGCTGGCCCGTTTTTTCTTGGATGAAACATTTACTGCAAGAGTACGATAATGTACCGTAGTGTCCGGTATAATCCAAACGAATTGACGCGCTTAACGGTGGGAAAATATGGCCCGACACGCCTCCTCCAAAGATTTTTTCCAGCAAAGTCCTAATATTGGTGAGGTTGAAAGGATCGTACTGAGTAGACTGTGACTATATTCCCCACGATGACACGCCCAACCTTATCCTGTATACTGGCCCCATGATCCCCTCCCCGACACCAACCATCTCGGCAGTCTACATCTTCAACCGCAAGGGCGAACTGAAACGCCCACTCTTTGCTTGCAGCGTCTCCGCAGGATTCCCAAGCCCAGCAGATGACTACATCGAAGGCAGACTAGACCTCAATGAACTCATGGTGGCCAACCCCGCCGCCACATTTTTTGTCCGGGTGGCAGGCGATTCCATGATCGGAGCCGGCATCCACCACAACGACATCCTGGTGGTGGATCGATCCCTTGAGCCGGCCAGCGGCAAGGTGGTGATCGCGGTGGTCAACAATGAGTTGACCGTGAAACGGCTGGTCAAAAATGGTGAGAACATCTGCCTGAAGGCCGAGAGCCCCGACTATCCCGACATCCATATGACCGAAGGAAACACTTGCGAGATTTGGGGTGTGGTCGCCTTCGTGGTCCACTCCCTGTAGGCCTGTTTCATGCCAACCATCTTTGCCTTGATCGACTGCAACAACTTCTATAGCTCCTGCGAACGGGTGTTCAACCCAGAGCTT
>MGTC01000060.1:14176-44988 GCA_001799255.1 Deltaproteobacteria bacterium RIFOXYD12_FULL_55_16 | reverse complement strand
AGCCTCAGTTGTTGGGGTCTCGGGATAATCCGGGATAGCGTAGCCCTTCTCTTGCAACTCCTTGATTGCCCCCTGCAATTGCGGAATGGAGGCGCTGATATTGGGCTGCTTGATGATATTGGTCTCCGGCAACTTAACGAGCCTGCCCAGTTCGGTGAGATCATCCGGGAGGCGCTGGCTCTCGTTCAGAACTTCCGGAAAGCTGGCGATAATCCTGCCGGCCAGGGAAATATTCATGGTTTCGACGGCTATGCCCGAGCCCTTAGTGTAAGCTTGGAGAATCGGGAGCAGGGACCAGGTTGCGAGAGCGGGCGCTTCATCAACTTCGGTATAAATAATTTTTGGAGTGGCCATATTTTTTCCTTCGTTTTTATGCCGCAATCGACAATACTCTATACTGAAAAAGGCACCGGCATAAAAGCGGAAACAGTGCCGAAAAGTCAAAAAATTTAGCATATATCATTGAGGATTGCACCCATCTTGTCAACCTCCCTGCATGTGAGCCGGAATATCCAACCATGACCAGCATACCAAAAACTGTTCCTCCTGTTGTCATCTACCTCTTTCTGGTGATTGGTCTACTCTCTGCCGTGGCCTTTCGGTTGCTGACCATCATCAACACCTTCCGCCCTTCCCTGATGCGGCCGGTCTGGTATTTAGGGGTCATCGGCTATATCTTATTTTTCGCCTACCGCTACCATATCTCCGAAAAAAGAAAAAAAACCATTCACACCAACCGGCTGCTGGAAAAAATTCAGGGCCAGGGCGAGATCACTCACGAAGATCGCGCCCTCATCGCCTATGTGCTCTCCTCCATTATCAAATCCAAGGAGAATATCAACTACCTGTTCATCTTTGTCCTCTCCATTGCCGCGGTGGCCATGGATATTTTGCTGGCCCTCCAGGGTTATTGACTAAAACGACGAGATACCAAGTAACCTCTGTTCAAAATAAATAGCCAAAGACAATAAAAGGAGATCCATGATGGACAAGTATGAATGCCCGTGCGGTTATGTCTACGACCCGGAAGAAGGTGATTATGAACACGGCATCGAAGCCGGCACCACCTTTGCCGATCTGCCGGACGACTGGGTCTGCCCCAAGTGCGGG
This sequence comes from Deltaproteobacteria bacterium RIFOXYD12_FULL_55_16, assembly GCA_001799255.1. Taxonomy (GTDB): domain Bacteria; phylum Desulfobacterota; class Desulfobulbia; order Desulfobulbales; family Desulfurivibrionaceae; genus Thiovibrio. The sequence goes on along the minus strand of MGTC01000060.1, from coordinate 43,878 downwards.
GCGGAAAAAGAAAGTTTTTACATGGTGTAATTCCATGTAGGAGCACGGCATGCCGTGCTCCTCTCTTTGGTCTTTTTTCCCGCCTCTGGCCACCAACCACCGAGCCAACACTTTTTTACAATTTCCGCAAACAACAAAAAGTTGTACGATGCAAAGTACCATGAATATCAACAATGAAAACCAGGCGCGAGAGGCTATTGCTCTTTGGCAAGCAGACCCGGTCAGGGCCCAGCTCAAAAACCTGCGGCTTGCCCAGGAATCGCTTGAACTCAGCCAGATGTACTATGAACAGAAAGACAACGAGCAAGGCATAGCCAGGGCCACCGCCTGCCTGACCATCATCGGCACCCGCATCGCCGAAATTGAAGCCAGATAAAAGGAAAAATCATGAACCCCCAAACATCATCCGGCTGGAATGCGGCCTCAGGCATAACCCTGCTGGTCAAACTGAAAAGCGACCTCAAGGCCGCCATGCTAAGTAAAAACGAGGCGGTCAGGGGCGCTCTGCGCATCATTCTCAGCGAATTTCCCACCAAGATCACTATGCCCATCACCCTGGAAAGCGGCAAAAAAAGCACCCGGGCCAAGCGCGACGAGGAGATCACTGACGATGATATCATCAGCCTGATTATGGGATTGTGCAAATCAGAAAGGCAGACCCTGGAATACAAAAAGGAAACCAGCTCCGAATATCTGGAGATCCTGGAGTCATACCTGCCCAAGATGGCAGGGGAAGAAGAGATCATCGCCTGGGTCAAGGAAAATGTCGACCTCTCCCAATTCAAAAGCCCTATGCAGGCCATAGGCCAGATCATGAAGCATTTCGGCAAGAGCGCCGACGGCAATGTGGTTAAGAAGGTGCTGACCAGAATGGCAGGATAATGAATAGGCTGATCACGCCCTTCACCCCAACAACGCCTTGAACTCCTCGTCATCCAGGGCCTCTTTCTCCAGCAGCACCTTGGCGATTTTTTCCAGAAGAGGGCGCTGTTCGACTAGGGTTTTTTCCGCCAGCACCATGCGTTCCTCAAGAATCTTGCGCACTTCCTCGTCAATGAGCAGGGCGGTCTGGTCGCTGAATTCCTTCTGCTGAAACAAGCCCTGCTGCAAAAACTGGTTGGCCGGTTGCAGGTAGGTGGCCTGGCCGAGTTTTTCGTTCATCCCGTACATGGCCACCATACTGCGGGCGATATCCGTGGCCCGTTGCAGATCATTCTGGGCACCAGTGGTGATCTCGTTAAAGATGATCTTTTCCGCAGCCCGGCCCCCCAGCAGCACGTCGATCTTCTCGAGCAGCTCGGTCTTGGACATCAGAAAGCGATCCTCCGTAGGCAGCTGCATGGTATAGCCCAGGGCGCCGATGCCTCTGGGGACGATGCTGATCTTGTGCACCTTTTCCGCGGTCTTGCGAAAGGTGGCCACCAGGGCGTGCCCGGTCTCATGGTAGGCCACGGTACGCTTTTCGTTTTCGTTAAGCACCCGGTTTTTCTTCTCCAACCCGGCCACGATCCGGTCGATGGCCTCTTCAAACTCCGTGGCCTCCACCACATCCTTGCCCTTGCGCACCGCGAGCAGGGTCGCCTCGTTGGCCAGGTTGGCCAGGTCAGCCCCGGTAAAGCCGGGAGTGCGGCGGGCGATGATCTCCAGATCGACCTCCGGGGCTAGGGTGATCCCCTTGACATGCACCTTGAGGATGGCCACCCGTTCCTTAAGGTCGGGCCGGTCAACCAGGATGTGCCGGTCGAAGCGGCCCGGCCGCAGCAGGGCCGGGTCAAGAATCTCGGGCCGGTTGGTGGCGGCGAGGATCACCACCCCCTTATTCACCTCAAAGCCGTCCATCTCGGCAAGCAGCTGGTTGAGGGTCTGCTCCCGCTCGTCGTGGCCGCCCATCATGCCGCTACCCCTGGCCTTGCCCAGGGAATCCAGCTCGTCGATGAAGACGATGCAGGGCGCCTTGGCGTTGGCCTGCTCAAAAAGATCGCGCACCCTGGCCGCGCCGAGGCCCACAAACATCTCGATGAAATCAGAGCCGCTGATCGAGAAAAACGGCACCCCGGACTCCCCGGCCACCGCCTTGGCCAGCAAGGTCTTGCCCGTGCCCGGCGGGCCGACCAGAAGGATGCCCTTGGGGATCTTGGCGCCCAGACGGGTGAATTTTTCCGGGGTTTTCAGGAACTCGATCACCTCGGCCAGCTCCACCTTGGCCTCCTCCTGACCCGCCACCGACTCGAAATTGACGCCGAGATCGGTCTGGGCGATGATCTTGGCCTTGGACTTGCCCAGGGTCATCATGCCTCCCGCCCCTTGGCCCATGCGTTTCATCATGAACATCCAGATCCCGACAAAAAAGAGGGTGGGCAGAATCCAGGAGAGCAGGGTGCGGAGAAAGGTGTTCTCATTGGCGGCGATGATGTCCACCCCGTATTTTTCCAGAAACTCCACCAGGTTCTTGTCGTCGATGCGCGGGGTCACATAAAGGGCCTTGGGAAACATCGGCTCCTTCTTGTCGCTCTCAATCTTTTCATAGCCTTTAAGCAGGGTGGAGGAGATGACCACGGAATTGATCTTTTTTTCCGCCACATGCGCCTTAAACTGACTGTAGGAAACATTGTTGACCTGGGGTGAAAGCCAGTTCTGGAGGAGGATGAAGATGGCCAGGGCGATGAAAAGATAACTGAGTGAAAACTGGAATTTTTTTTCCATGTCCAACCCGATCTTGGAATTATGACCCGTTTCGGCAGGGGAAAAGATTCTTCTTCCCCTATTCCGGCCCTGTTTTTATGGTATGTAACTATCCAGCAGCACAGCATCTGCGTTGTTGCACCCAGAGGGTATAAGTTTCGTTTAAGCAGACAAGCTGCTCAACTCAGCTATATCAACCTGCTTATGGGCACCAGCACACTTCGCCGGCTTCTGCCTAGCAGCTACGGCACTGCTGGATAGTTACGGTTTGGGTTGTTTTTGTTCGTTTCCGGCCTTGAGCTGGACAGTTACTATGGTATAAGAGATTGAGCTTTTTTCAAAGCGCAGAATGGAGCCCTGTAAAAATGAATCCCGCCGATGAAATAGTCCTGATCGTGGACGAACAAAACCAGGAGGTGGCGCAGGTTTCCCGGCGAGTGATGCGGGAGGGCGGTCTCATCCACCGGGCCTGCTACATCCTGGTTTTCAACCGGCAGAGAGAAATCTTTGTCCAAAGGCGAACCATGAGCAAGGATCTCTATCCCGGCTACCTTGATGTCGCCACCGGCGGCGTGGTTCTGGCTGGAGAATCCTACGAGCTTGCCGCCAAACGCGAACTGGCCGAAGAGTTGGGTGTGCGCAAGGCCACCCTTCGCAGCCATTTCGATTTTTATCATGAGGACGATAACAACCGGGTCTGGGGGAGGGTCTTTTCCTGCCAGGCCGAAGGTCCGTTCGTCCTCCAGCCGGAAGAGATTGAGGATGGCTTTTTTCTCGGGCTGCCGTCGATAAAAGCCCTGGCCACCGCAGAACAATTTACCCCGGATGGCCTTGTGGCACTGAAAAGATTCCTGGCCGACCATGCAACCCCTCTTTAAGGCCCTCCTTGATCTCCTGCTGCCCTCGTTTTGTCTTGCCTGTGAAAAGCCGCTGGGTGCCTCGCCGGAGCTGTTGTTCTGCCCGGACTGCCTGAAAAGGCTCCGTTTCATCCAGAGCCCCCTTTGCCCCTGTTGCGGCAGGGTCTATCTTGTGGCTGCGGGCGGCGACCATCACTGCGGAGCCTGCCTTACCACCACCCGGCATTTCACACGAGCCAGGGCGCTCTTTCTCTACGAAGAGCCTCTGAAAAAAGTGGTTCACCATTTTAAATACCAGGGAAAAACCGACTGCCTGCCAAGCTTTACCAGATTTGCCCGTAAGCTACCCCAACAGATAGAGATGGAGGCTGTGGATTTAATCGTGCCTGTGCCCTTGCACCAAAAACGTTTACAGGAGCGTGGTTTCAACCAGGCTCTACTCTTGGCCCGCGCCTTCTTCCCTAAAGACCAGCGGATTATCACCAACCTCCTGATCCGTTCCCGACCCACTGCACCACAGACCGGTTTCAGTGGAACCGCCCGCCGCACCAATCTTAAAAATGCCTTTGCTGTTATAAAACCACACCGTCTTACCGGAAAGAAGATTCTTCTTGTTGATGATGTATTCACCACAGGTACAACAGTAAACGAATGCGCCCGAGTTCTCAAAAAAGCCGGGGCAGTTGAGGTAATGGTGTTGACCCTGGCCAGGGTCACGGAAGACTATTAAATTCTTGGCAGCAGAAAAATTACGAATTATCCTGTTGCGATTATAAACACAAGGAAACAACTGCTCTTCCTGATTGCTGATCTACACTGTTATTGGTATGGGTCTCATATCATATTCTTTGTTCACTTTTTTTCTCTAATCGCTTGCTTGACTTGAGGTTGACATGCGCGTTTCCGGAACACCATACCGAACCATCTGGCCATCTGCTACCAACAACTCTGTAATCAAGATTATCGACCAGCGCCGCCTGCCCCACCGCTTTGTGATTGAAGAGCTGCGTACGGTTGCCGAGGTCTGCACGGCCATCCGTGAGATGCATGTGCGCGGAGCGGGGCTCATTGGTGCTACGGCAGGTTTCGGTATGCATCTGGCCGCTCTGACCGCGCCGAAGCACGAATTTGCCGCCTGGGTGCGGCTGGCGGCAGAAAATCTGGTACAGACCAGACCAACCGCCAGCAACCTGGCCTGGGCTGTGCAGCGGCAACTTGAAGCTATCGAGCAAGAAAGCACCCTGGCGGCAAAAAGGGCCAGGGCCTTTGCTGTTGCTTGTGAGATAGCCGATGAGGACGCCGAATTCTGCCACCGGATCGGGGAGCACGGCAAAGAGATTATTGCCGGGATCAGCCAGAAAAAAAACGGCAAACCGGTAAATATCCTCACCCATTGCAATGCAGGCTGGCTGGCTTTTGTGGATTACGGTTCAGCCACCTCCCCTATCTACGCCGCTCATGCCGAAGGTATTAAAGTGCATGTCTGGGTAGATGAAACCAGGCCCTGGCTACAGGGGGCAAAGCTCACCGCCTGGGAATTGAAAGAGGAAAGGGTGCCCCATACCCTGATCGCCGATAACACCGGCGGCCATCTCATGCAGCACGGTCTGGTAGATATGGTCATCGTTGGCACGGATCGTACCACCCGCTGCGGCGACGTGGCCAACAAGATCGGCACCTATCTCAAAGCCCTTGCCGCCCACGACAACAATGTACCCTTTTATGTAGCTCTACCCTCCTCCACCTTTGATTGGATGATTAAAGACGGTCTTACTGAAATACCCATTGAACAGCGAAGTGGTAAGGAAATTACCCATATCAGGGGCTTAAGCGAATCTGATGAATTGACCACTATCACCATTTCTCCATCGAATACTGCCACCTTGAACTATGGTTTTGATGTCACCCCAGCCCGTCTGATCACCGGTTTGATCAGTGAACGTGGGGTAATGCAGGCCAACGAAGAAGATATCCTGCGCCTGTACCCGGAGCGGAGGCAAAAACCGGCCTGAATCAGGCCAGACCCAAACGTTCCATTACCGTCTCATGAAAAAGGGGGCGGAATTGCCTGATCCGGTTATTATCCCGGCTGGGATGAACCCGATTGCTCAATAAAACCATAACCAGGTCGCGGGTAGGGTCTATCCAGAAGGATGTGCCGGTAAAACCTAGATGGCCAACGCTGGTCGGCGCCAGATATCTTCCCCCACTTGAGCCAGTGCTTGAAGGTGTATCAAAACCCAGGGCCCAGGTAGACCCTGGAACATCCTGCCTTATTAAAAATTGACGCAAATCGCTGGCCAGATAGTTTAGGTGTTCCTCTCTTCCCTGCCATTGATCGAGCAGATGCACCCCCATCTCCAATACCCCAGAAATTGTGCCGAACAACCCTGCATGCCCGGCCACTCCACCAAGAGCATGGGTGTTTTCATCGCTCACCTCGCCGTAAAGCACCCTTTTACGAAAGGGACAATCTTCCGTGGGGGCCAAAAGTTGTTTTTTTATCTTCCCTGACCCCACCGGGCCATAAAATATTTTTTCCGCAAGCCCCAGCGGCTCCGCAATCTTTTCCTTGAAAAAATTATTGAGTTCCGCGCCGCTTTTCTTTTCCACTATCAGGCCGAGCAACATAAAGCCAAGATCGCTATAAATAGAGGTGCTGCCCGATTCATAAACTGGTGACTCCTTGATAAGCAGGCCGAGAAGCGCGTCCTTTCTTTTTTGCGCCGCCAGCCCGACAAGTTCTAAATAATAAGGTTTATAGGCCGAAAATCCTGCCGAATGACAGAGAATATCATGGATAGATATACTGTGTAGGGAAGAATCTCTCATTTGAGGAAAGATATCAGAAAGCAGGTCGGAAAGTTTTATCCGCTCTTCTTTTAACAAAGAAAGAATAGCCAGGGTGGTAGCTAGAGGTTTAGTTAGCGAGGCAAGGTCATACACCGTAGCCTGTTCAACCAGATTTTCCTGACTATAGGTTGTGTGCCCGAAGGTTTGAATTATCCTTTTTCTCTTCTCAGGAGACCCCCAGGCAATAGCCATGGCCGCCCCAGGAAAGATTTGCTGTTGAATAGCCTGAGGAAATATTTTATAAAGTTTTGATATTATTATATTATTTGTATTATTTTCCATCTGATTATAAAAATTTCTTTTCTCTCTTGGACATCTTAAAAAAAACAGTGCCTGGGCACCTCTAGAATTACTACAATATAAAGCCTTTTTATTTATTATTATTGAATTTTTTTCTGTTTTACACTATATTTTTGGAGTTAATTTTAATAAAAATTAACTAGCCCTATTTTTTTATTATATCAAGTAAATACAATATGTTATATTTTTATTTCAACACCTTTTCAATTATGCTTTATAATTTTTTTTAACTCTAGTTTGAAAACCTGTTGATAACTTATTTTTTGATTTTTCTTATTTTCTTCCGACCATTGTTGAATTAAATAATATTTAAAAATATCAACATATTGCAATCTTTATTAACATATAAACATATCTAATAATCATAATTTTAAAAAAATTTAAAAAACTACTACTATATGAGGTGTCTATTATGTCCTTGATCTTCAATATCTCTCGTGACGATTTTTTAGCCGGTCTTTCTTCTTTGCAAAATATAGCTGGTAAAAAAGTAAATATTGCCATTCTTTCCAACATCCTGATCGAGTCAAAAACTGATTCTCTTCTTATGACTGCCACCGATCTGGAAATAGGCATAAGAAACAGTCTGCCTGCCGAAATACTTTCTCCTGGTTCCATCACTCTTCCTGCCAAAAAGCTTTTTGAAATAGTCCGAGAATCTGGCGCCAAACATATCCATATTGAAATAATGGAAAACAACTGGGCAAAAATAAGCGCAGATTCCACAGATTATAAATTAGCCGGTATGCCAGGCGAAGAATATCCTGCTTTTCCAGAATATAATGAAAACAACTTGATATCTCTTAAAAGTGACCTTGTTAAAGAACTTATCGATAAAACGATTTTTTCCGTAGCTCAGGAAGGAGAATCCCAGTTCAATCTCACCGGTGTTCTGGTGGAAAAAGATATATTAGATGGTAAAAATATACTCCGCATGGTTTCCTCGGACGGACATAGACTTTCTCTATGTGAAACAACGATGGAAAACAATTTAAGCGGATTGAAAATGGAAAAAATAATCCTGATTCCTCGCAAGGGCATGCAGGAAATTAGAAAATTAACGGAATTATCGCCAGAGATAAAAATATCATTTGAAGAAAAACAGGCAGTTATAAAAACAGAGCATGCAATCATAATTGTTCGTTTGATTAATGGCGATTTTCCAGATTATAAAAATATTATAAATATTATAAAAAAAGAAAAATGTATTGAATTAAACAGGTTGCAATTCATTAATTCAATGAAAAAGATGAATCTTTTTACTGAAGACCGTTTTAATGCTGTGCAATTTCAGTTAACCCCTAATAAATTAGTTCTTTCTTCGCAAAGCATGGATATAGGAAGCGCCAAAGATGAAATAAATATCAGCTATACTGATTCTCCTTTAAAACTTGGCTTTAATGTTAAGTATTTTATTGAAACCATGCAGGTAATGTCCAGTGATACCATTAAGGCCTATATAAATTCGGAAGAAAGTCCTTGTCTTATTCAAGGTGATGATGATCCAGGTTTTGTCAGTATCATAATGCCTATGAAAATATAGTAATAACTACCTAAAACCTGCTCTGATTTTTTAGAAAATAATAATAAGAGGAATCAAATTTTGACTGAAGGACAAAAAAATTACGGAGCGGATCAGATAAAGGTTCTTTCTGGCCTTGAAGGCGTTCGGATGCGGCCGGCCATGTATATTGGCAATACAGCAGAAGAGGGGTTGCACCATCTCATTTATGAAGTGGTGGATAACAGTATTGACGAGGCTTTGGCCGGGCATTGCACGGATATAAAAGTAATTTTTCATCGGGATGGTAGTTGCAGTGTCGAGGATAATGGCCGTGGCATTCCGGTGGAGATGCACGAAGAAGGGATTTCCGCCCTTGAACTGGTCATGTGCACCCTGCATGCGGGTGGCAAATTCGATCATGATACCTACAAGGTTTCCGGTGGTTTGCATGGAGTGGGCGTTTCAGTGGTCAATGCTTTGAGCAAATGGACCACCGCTGAGATAAAAAGAAACGGCAAGATTCATCGCCAGACCTATCACTATGGCATCCGCCAGGGAGATCTGGAAATAGTTGGCGAGTCGGAAAAAACCGGCACCAAGATCACCTTCATGCCTGATCCGGAAATATTCAAAGAAAACACGGAGTTTAAATACGACATCATTCAGGCCCGGATGCGGGAAGTGGCTTTTTTGAACAAAGAGGTCAAGATCCTCCTCCATGACGAACGGACCGGGGCAGAAGATATTTTCCATTTTGAAGGCGGGATCGTTTCCTATATTGAATATCTTAACCGCAACCGAACCCATATCCACCCTGAGCCGATCTTTATTTACGGAGAAAGGGATAATGTTCAGGTGGAGATAAGCTTCCAGTATTTTGATGGCTACTCCGAACGCCTGTTTTCCTTTGTCAACAATATCAACACCAAGGAAGGTGGCACTCATGTTGCTGGTTTCCGGGGTGCGCTGACCAGATGCATCAACCGTTATGTCAGCGAGGATATCGTACCCAAAAATATGAAGGAAAAGATGGGCGGGGATGATGTGCGTGAGGGCTTGACCTGTGTGGTTTCCGTCCGTGTTCCCGATCCGCAGTTCGAAGGACAGACCAAGACCAAGCTGGGCAACAGCGAGGTTAAATCCATCGTGGAAGCAGTCTGCCACGAAAAACTCACCATCTATCTTGAACAGAACCCGCAGGTGGCAAGGAAGATTCTCACCAAAGTGGTTGATGCAGCCCGGGCTCGCGAGGCTGCCCGGCGCGCCAAGGAACTTTCTCGTAAAAAAGGCTCCGGCCTTGATCTGATGATGGCAGGGAAATTGGCCGAATGTCAGTCCAAGGATCCAAAGGCCAGAGAGATTTTTCTGGTTGAGGGAGATTCGGCTGGTGGCTCGGCCAAACAGGGACGGGATCGGTCTGTGCAAGCCATTCTCCCTCTACGTGGCAAGATCATGAATGTGGAAAAGGCCAGGTTTGACAAGATTCTTTCCAGTGAGGAAATAAAACAGATCATCGCCGCTCTTGGCACTGGCATAGGCAGGGATGAATTCGATCTGGATAAACTCCGCTATCATAAAATCATCATCATGACTGATGCTGATGTGGATGGCGCCCATATTCGCACTCTGCTGCTCACCTTTTTCTATAGGCAGATGCTGCCTCTGGTAGAAAATGGCAACATTTATATCGGTCAGCCCCCCTTGTTTCGCCTGGGCCGTGGTAAAAAAGAACAATATTTTTCCGACGAGGAAGAGCTCAACCAACACCTCTTTGCTCAAGCCAGCACCAGTGTGCAGGTGACGGTGGGCGCAAGCAAGGAGAAGATGGCGGGTGAGGATCTTATCGGCTTACTGAAAAACCTGTCCAACTACCTGAAGATCATCGACTATTTAAACCGCATTAATCTCTGGGAAGAGATGATCCATTTCCTTCTGGATAACGATATCACTTCAGCAGATCAGTTTGAAGACCTGAATCTGCTGGAGCACCTGAGAGAACAACTGCATGGCAAAGATCTAATCCTCGGCGCTATTCGCCCTTGTCGCTGGCGCCCGAGTTGCTGGGAGTTTGAGGCGGCCATCAAGGACAAGGCCCACATGATGATTACCGTTGGCCCACAGATCCCATTGATCAGCGAGTACCGTTCCGCCATTCGTCAGTATGGGCAGATAAAGCAGTATCTCACCATCGGGTTCACGGTAGAGACCAGCAACAAGGAGATCGCGGTTGCCAATTGGCAGGAGCTGCTCACCGTTGTCAGACAGGAATCTTTCCGGGGCAGCAATCTCCAGCGTTACAAAGGTCTTGGTGAGATGAATCCCGAGCAGCTCTGGGATACCACAATGAATCCTGATAAACGAACCTTGCTGCGGGTGTCCATTGATGATGCGGCCCTGGCTGATGATATGTTTACCTGTTTGATGGGTGACAAGGTGGAGCCTCGCCGGGAATTCATTCAGAATCATGCCCTTGAGGTTGCCGACCTCGATATTTAACCGCAATCAGGGATATGTTTTACAGCAGAAACAACTTCAGGATGGTCTCCATCCCTTGAATAAGGATTTTTGATATGGCGGAAGAAACGACCCACGGTTCATCTGATATTGCCTTGATTTCTATCGAGAAAGAATTAAAAAGATCCTACCTTGATTACGCCATGAGCGTTATTATTGGCCGGGCCTTGCCTGATGTGCGTGATGGTTTAAAACCCGTACACCGCCGCGCCCTTTTCGCCATGCGGGAATTAAGCAATTTTCATAATCGGCCTCACCTCAAATCAGCTCGTATTGTCGGTGATGTCATTGGTAAGTATCATCCTCACGGCGATACCGCTGCCTATGACACCATTGTCCGTATGGCCCAGCATTTTTCCATGCGCTACCCGTTAGTGGACGGTCAGGGCAACTTCGGTTCGGTAGACGGAGATTCTCCTGCGGCCATGCGGTATACCGAAGCACGAATGACCAAGATTGATCAGGAGATCATCGCTGATCTGGAAAAGGAAACCGTTGATTTTGTCCCCACCTACGATAACTCCCACATGGAGCCGGTGGTTTTCCCCTCCAAGATCCCCAATCTACTGATCAACGGCTCCTCTGGTATTGCGGTGGGTATGGCCACCAACATTCCTCCCCATAACCTGGTGGAGGTGATGAACGGCCTCATCGCCATGATCGATGACCCTAATATCACCGTCAATCAGCTGATGGATCATATCTCCGGCCCTGATTTTCCTACCGGCGCCTATATCTGTGGCAGGGCCGGCATCCGGGAGGCCTATGAAACAGGGCGTGGCTCCATCCTCATGCGTTCCAAGACAGAGGTGGAAAAGAACAAGAACGGTCGGGAATCCATAATTATTACCGAGATTCCCTATCAGCAAAATAAGGCTTTCCTGATCGAAAAGATTGCTATTCTGGTCAAGGAAAAACGGATAGAGACCATTGCCGAGGTGCGTGATGAATCAGACCGGCATGGCATGCGCATTGTGCTTGATCTGAAAAAGGATGCCATTGCCGAGGTGGTGATCAACCAGTTGTACAAATTAACCCCACTACAAAGAAGCATGGGCATCATCCTGCTGTCCATTGTCAACAACCGGCCTGAGATCCTTAATCTGCGGCAGATTCTCGAATATTTCCTTCTGCACCGTAAAACCATTATTTATCGGCGTACCGCCTACGACCTTAAAAAGGCCGAGGAAAAGGCGCATATCCTTGAAGGGCTCAAAATCGCCATTACCAATCTCGACGAGGTAGTGGCCTTGATCAGGCAATCTGCCAACCCACTGGAAGCCAGGGGTGAACTCATGACCCGCTTTGCCCTTTCCGAAATCCAGGCCCAGTCTATTCTCGAGATGCGTCTGCACCGGTTAACCGGTCTGGAGCGGGAAAAAATCGTCAGCGAATATGAAGAGTTAATGAAACAGATTACCTGGTTCAAACAGGTGCTGGCCGATCAACATCTGGTGATGAAGATCATCCGCGACGAGTTCACCGCGATTATCGAGCAGTACGGTGATGAGCGCCGCACCGAGATTATTGAGGCCCCAGACGAAATTTTACCCGAAGACATGATCATGCAGGAAGAGATGGTGGTCACTGTAACCCACGAGGGCTACATCAAGCGTAACCCCATGGATCTCTACCGCTCCCAGCGGCGCGGCGGCAAGGGTATCAAGGGTGCCAATACCATCGAAGAGGATTTTGTCAGCAATATGTACCTGGCCTCCACTCACGACACCTTCCTCTTCTTCACCAATCACGGCAAGGTCTTTTGGCGGAAGGTTTACGAGATTCCCCAGGCTGGCCGTATCGCCAGGGGCAAGGCCATCGTTAACCTCCTTGAGCTTACTGAGGGTGAAAAGGTTGCCGCCATCCTGCCGGTAAAATCCTTTGATGTGCCTGAAGGCCAGGAATGTCATGTGATGATGGTTACCAAAAAGGGTGTGGTCAAGAAAACAGTGCTTACTGAATTCCGCCGCCCCATCCGGCGCGGCAAGATTGCCCTTACTATCCGCGAGGATGATGAGATTTTGGGCGCGGTGCTGACTAACGGAGCCAACGATATTTTGGTAGTCACCAGAAAGGGGATGTCGGTTCGTTTCAAGGAGCAGGATGTTCGTACTATGGGCCGTATCGCCACCGGGGTCAGGGGGATCAACCTGGCTGAGGGTGACGAGGTGGTTTCAGTGGATGTGGTGCACGAAGGCTCCTCAGTGCTGGTGGTTACGGAAAATGGCTACGGCAAGCGGAGCGAGGTGGATGAATATCGGCTGATCAAACGTGGTGGCAAGGGGGTTTTTGCCATCAAGGCCAGCGAGCGCAACGGCCTGGTGGTTGGGGCCCTGCAGGTGACTGATGAAGACGAGTTGATGATGATCACCAACGGCGGTAAGATCATCCGCATGTCCATGCGCGATCTGCGGGTTATCGGCCGCAACACTCAAGGGGTAAGGCTCTTCAAGCTGGACGAGGGCGAAAAGGTTATGGCTGTTGATAGGATGGCTGTGATTATTTCCGAGGATGAGGAAGGCGAAGAAGAGTCTGAAGAATAAAAAAATTGCCACGAAAACCACGAAAGATACGAAAACAAGGTGGTAGCAGGGGGAAACGGAAGATGAAAGTCAAGGTGATCATTCACGAGGTGGAAGAGGGTGGCTTCTAGGCGGAAGTTCCAGCTATCCCCGGTTGCATGATCCAGAGGGAGACGCTGATAGCTGGCCGGTATATTGGAAGAAGAGTTGGAGGCCTCGGTGATCCGTTTCTAGGTTGTTTTGCACCAGCGTCCCCATTTCCACCTTTCTTCTCCAGCGTCCCCCCTTTCTTCTTTCTCTCTTCCCCCCCTTTTCTCTTTTTCCTGAAGTAGCCAACAGCGTTAAGGAGAAAACTCCGGCTCCGCTATCCCTGGCGGGCCGCACCGTTACCTCCGCAGGCATCCACCTTGGGATAACTCAGTTTGCTTTCAGGATAAAGCGGACAAAAAACAGGAGGATATCCTGTCGAAAAAAGAGGTAGAGCAGGGCCGCGCTGGCAAGGAAGGGGCCGTAGGGAATGACGGTCTTGCCGCCCTTGCCTTGTTTAAGCATGGGCCAGATGCCCACCAGCACTCCCAGCACCGAACTGCCGAAGATCACAAAGGGGAGGGCCTGCCAGCCCAGGAAAGCGCCGATCATGGCCAGCAGGTTGACGTCGCCGAAGCCCATGCCTTGCCGCCTGGTGAACAGGTAATAGAAACAGATCACTAAATAAAAGCTCCCAGCCCCCAGGAGAATCCCCAAGCTGGCGTCCTGCCAGGTGAGAAACGGATTGACCCAGGAGAGGACAAAGCCAAGGGCGATACCTGGCAGGCTGATCAGATCGGGAATGATCTGATGCTGAATATCGATAAAGATGACAACGAGCAGGGTGGCGCAAAAGAGAAAATAGATGGGATAAAGCAGGCCAAGGCCAAAATGCTGGTACAGAGCCAGGGAGAGAATGGCCATGGCGGCCTCGACCAGGGGATACCGCCAGGAAATCCGCACTCCGCACTGCCGGCATCTGCCGCGCAAAAAGAGGAAGCTCAGCAAGGGGATGTTGTCGTACCAGGAGATATTTTTTTTGCAGGCCGGGCAATGGGAGGCAGGAAAAACCAGGGAGGCGCCTTCTTCGGGCAGGCGGACAATGACCACGTTGAGGAAACTGCCCACCAGCGCCCCGAAGAGGGCGACAAAAAAAGAAAGCATATTTTCAGTCATGCGTAGTGTTTCCTTGCCAGCGCGTCAGGGGATTTTCAGGAGGTCGCCACGGAACGGCGGTTACACAACTGCCTGTTGCCAAAGCACAAAAATTTCTGCTATAGTAACCTGTAAAATTTCCAGTCACAATAGGGCATTGACTCTGGTAAGCTATTTGGCTCCTGGTTTTTGCCTTCCCTCCCTTTGAAGAGAGAGGGAACATTATCTCAAGGGAACCTTGAAAAATCAAACCTCCGTCGCTCCCGCGAAGGCTTTAGCCCAGTAAAATCAAAGAACTGGATGCCCGCCTTCGCGGGCATGACGTATTTTTCAAGGTTCCCTCAAATAAGTACTTTTATAAAACGCAAAGCCAATGGCTGTGGAGTATTGCTGGTGATTCTTTCTCTTGATGAAGCCATCCTTAAACTGAAAACGGAGATCATTTCCCAGGACTGGAGTCTGTCGCATAAAAAGATTGAGCCCTTGCAGGCGGCCTTTGCCTGCCTGAAAAATCGCTTCAATACCAGAAAAAACGCTCTGGCCATTCTGTCCATGGCGGACAGCGTTCTCCGCTATGCCCAGAGGCGGCAAGAACCGGTTTCGCCTGAATTTGTTGATTTTCTCAAGGAAGCAATGGCCCATGTGGTCAACATGTATGAAGACGGCAAGTTAGACCCGGACAGGGATGCCGAGCTGTACAAAAGGGTGTACGGCAAGTTTGCCAGGCTTAAGGAGAAGGCGGCTGCGGAAAAGGGCGTAAATCCCAGGCTAGCAGAGCAGGAAACCGGCTTGTTTGCCGACCTGGAATCTCTAGTAGAGCTGCTTTCTTCAGACGAGGCCGTAACAGAACAGCCCCAGATCGGACAAGATTCTGGACAGGCCGCAAGCAAAGCGGCAGAGACAGAACCCCTGCCTGTTCAGGCGGCGGGCATGATCCGCCCCATTACCATTGGTCATCTGGCCCTGGGAATCGCCGAAAAATACATCGCCCTTATCAGGCCGCTCTCTCCTAAAAAAAGAAAAAAATATCTCAAAAACAACCAGATTCCCCTGAAGGATCTGGGGGGCTGGTTTAGCAGCCTCTCTGGACAGATGCAGGGCCCCCTTGCCCTGTTCAAAAACAGCAGGCTGAAAAAGCTGGTTCTTCCCCTCCTGTACCCCCAGGGCCTGGGTCTTGCGGAACTTCCGGACGAAGAGGCCAGCCTGCTGGTGGTGGTAAGCAACGGCCAGTGGCACGGGGTGATTCTTTGCCGCCTGGCGCAGGAAGCGGCCCCGCTCCTCTCTCTGGTTCGGGCAAAAAATGGCGATCTTGTCGGCCCTGGCCGGGTTGGAGAAATTCAGGAAGAGCTGTATTTGCTGAACATCCGTCAGCTGCTCGAACGGGAGGGTTTTCTCTTTTTGCCGGACAGCAGACAACCAGTAACCAGGCACAGGGTATGCGACCAAGACCAGAGCTGCATCCCCAACTGTAAGCGATTATCAGGCCAAGAGGGGGCAACCATGCAAAACAAGCGCAAAAACACCAGAGTGCCGTTCCAGGTCGTCATCAGCTTGGATTTCCCTACGCAGAGCCATACTGCGTGCAAAACTGCAGATTTGAGCCTCAAGGGGGTATTCGTGCTTGGCGTTACTGGGCACAAGCTCGGCGAACACTGCCTGGTCTCTTTGGGGCTGGCGGGTTCAACCAGCCAGCTGAGTCTGAAAATGAAGGGCACGGTTGTCCGGGTAAAAGAGGATGGGGTGGCCCTGCATTTTTACGAGATGGATCTGGACAGTTTTTCCCATCTTAAAAATATTCTCTACTACAATTCCGAAGACCCGGACACTCTTGATGAAGAATTCGTTGTCCAGTTCGAAAGTTCCCCAGATAAGGAGCGCTAGGGTATGAGCCGGACTACCCGTGACCTGCGTAAAAAAAGCCCCATCCGCAAGGCCCCTTTTGTGGTGATCACCGCCTTTCTTCTTCTCTGGTTGATTGGTGTTGCCACCGGTGAGCCGGGCCGGGTTCTGGAACAGGCGGTGCAGGTCTGCCTGAGCTGCATAGGGATCGGCTGAAATGGAAGCCGTCCGCAAATGGGTTCAGGTAATCATGGGTTTTCTCATGAACAGCTCCTGGTCCTTCCCCTTTACCCGCACCATCTATCAAGGGCCGCTCAAGGTGCTTTGCGCCCCCGGCCTCAACTGCTACTCCTGCCCGGCCGCTACCACCTACTGCCCACTGGGTTCACTCCAGCAGCTGCTGGGCGGCCTGCGTTTCGCCCTGGAAAACGGCCAGTATTACTTCGGTTTTTCGGTGCTTGGCAGCATCGGTGTTCTGGGCGGGCTGTTCGGCAGGATGATCTGCGGCTGGGCTTGCCCGTTCGGTTTTCTTCAGGAGCTGCTGCACAAGATCCCCTCCCGGAAATTTGGGGTTCCGCGCATTCTTTCCCAGGGTAAATTCGTTTTTCTTCTCGTTTTTGTCATTATTCTGCCGCTGGCTCTTGTTGATGCCTCCGGCCTTGGCAGCCCCTGGTTCTGCAAGTTCATCTGCCCGGCTGGAACCCTGGAGGCCGGTCTGCCCCTGCTCTGGCTCCAGCCCAACCTTCGCAACACCATTGGCTTGCTTTTTTTCAATAAATTTGCGATCTTGCTTCTTTTTCTGGGCTGGGCCGTCTTTGCCAGCCGACCCTTCTGCCGGACAGTCTGCCCCTTGGGCGCTTTTTACGCGCTGTTCAGCAGGGTTCGCCTGCTTAAGCTCCGCCTTGATGAATCAAGATGCACCAACTGCAAGGCCTGCCACCATGTTTGCCCCATGGGGGTTAAATTCAATGAATCGCCGGATGATCCGGAGTGCATTACCTGTCTGGCCTGCATGAACAAGGCTTGCAAGTTCGACGCCATTTCCCTGGAAATAGGCGGCATTCCTCTGGCCGTTCCAGACCGGGGTCTATCTCCGGTCAGCAAACCGTAATGGTCAAGACATAACCTCTGGAGATTTTTTCATGATTCGCCGCCTCTGTTTTGGACTTGTTTTTCTGCTTGTTTTCATCTCGGCGGCCCACGCGGAAATGGTGAGTATCAGCCGCACCAGGGCGCAGATGCGCTCTGGACCTGGAGGAAAATACCCGATTAAGTGGGAACTGGGAGTGGGTTATCCCCTGAAGGTGGTCAGCCGCCAGGGCGACTGGCTCAAGGTGATTGATTATGAAAATGACGGAGGCTGGGTCAATAAAAAACTGGTTACCAAAACGCCTTACGGGATTGTCAAAAATGAAAAAATCATTATCCGCAGCGGCCCCGGAGAAGGTCAGCGTGAGGTGGGCAACGCCAGCCGCGGCGTAGTTTTGCGGATCATCAAGCGCAAGAAAGGCTGGGTTCAGGTTCGGCACGAATCAGGCCTTACCGGCTGGGTTCGGCGCGACCTGCTCTGGGGCTGGTAAGTCTTGATAGTTCTGGACAAAGGTATTTCTCTTCCTTTAGATTAAATTTGATGAACTCGTAACAACTCGTCTCCCCGGCCCCCGCTTCGTGAGGATAAACTTCGACCGGGGTCCAGCCTTGTTGCAACAGTCTGAGAACACTGGATTCCGGCCTCCGCCGGAATGACGAAATATTATCCCAACCCCCTTATTTCCCTGCCTTGCATCTCAGGGCTGGGAGTGGAGTCCAGATTGAAGCCTCGAAAAGACAGCAAGCTCCTTTCTTTTATTCCTTGCCTGATCGTGCTTTGCTTATTGTTTGCTCCAGCTCAAGCCTGGGCTGTTCAGTCGCATGGAGGCGCGGAAGAAGGCCTGGTCGTTCACCAGATTGGCCATGTGCTGTTTATCTGCGGCCTGCTTTTTCTGCTTAACCGGCTGCGTCGGCTTAAAAACAGTGATTACGGTGGGGTGGAGTTCAAGCTTTTTCTCTGGCTGATCATTTTATGGAACTTGCTGGCCTTTCACGAACACTGGTATCAGGGAACAGTCAACCCGGACAAATTTATCCGCACCGCCGACAAGATAACCGGTTTCATTATCTCCACCCCCCTGGATGCCTTGTACTATTTCAGCCGCCTGGATCATCTTCTCCTGCTGCCGGCCTTTCTCTGTCTGATGGCGGCGCTGAACAAATGGAGGAACCAGGATGACGGTTGACTGGGGTTATGTTGTTGCGGTTGATCTCATCGGTTCTTTTCTTACCCTGATTACGGCGGTTCTCTGTGCCTACCGGGCCTGGGAGTGGCGCCAAAAAAAATCGGACGATATTTTTCGGGACTACATCTTTCTCCTGACCCTGGCCTTTGTCTTTTTTGTTGTTTCCCGAGCGGTTGGGCACCTGCTCAGACACTTCCTTCTTTATTACGATCTTGCCGCTGTCTGGGCCGAGATCTCTCCTTTCAGCGGGGCCGCGAATTCAGCGGTCTTCATGATCATCTTTGCCTTCAGCATTTATTTTCAGCGGTTCCAGAGGATGCATCTGGAGTTGCGCGACTATAAAAACAACCTGGAACAACTGGTTGCCGAGCGCACCGCCGAGCTGGAAGAAGAAAATATCCAGCGACAAACAGCCCAGGAAGAACTGCGGCAGGTCAACGCCAGCCTGGAAAACATCTTCAACAGCGCCTCACCCATCTGCATCACCGATCTTGCCTTTAATCTGGTGGAAACCAATGAGGCGTATCGTCAGATCTGGCACGACAGCGGCCAGTCAGGCATGGCGGTAAAATGTTACGAATCCCGGCCCGGCAATCTTTGTCATACCCCTGACTGCCCCATGCAACAAATTACCCAGGGCGAGGAAGAGGTGGTGCTTGAAGCCAGCCATCAAACAGATGAAGGACAGGATCGGGTCTTTTTGCAGACCACCAGGCCATTTCGGGATGCGGACGGTAAAATCCTGGGCATTGTTACCTCTTTTCAGGAAATTACCGAGCGGATACAAGCCCAGGAAGAACTTGCCCTGGAACGGGAGTGTCTGGCAAAAGAGCTGATTAAAACCCAGAAACTGGAGTCGGTAGGCATTCTTGCCGGCGGTATTGCCCACGATTTTAATAATATCCTTACCGCCATCCTTGGCAATATCGATCTGGCCATTCGTCTTTTTGACCATGAGCACCAGGCAGCTCCGCTGCTGGCTGAGGCCCAAAAAGCCTCCCTCCGCGCCAAAGGGTTGACCCAGCAGCTGCTTACCTTTGCCAAGGGTGGCAGTCCGGTGCGGCGGACGGTGGCTATCGCCGAGATCATAAAAGATCTGGTCGTCTTCATCCTGCGCGGCAGCAATGTGCGTTGCGAGCTGGATATCCCCGAAGATTTGCGGTTGCTGGACATAGACCCGGACCAGATGAGTCAGGTCATCCAGAACATTATCATCAATGCCGCCCAGGCAATGCCGGAAGGAGGAACTATTTATCTTGCCTGCCGGAATCAACCGGCGGACGGGGAGGGTGGCAAATCATCGCAGGACGCTGTGGCGATATCCATTACTGACCATGGGCCGGGGATCAGCCCTGAGATTATGGACAAGCTCTTTGATCCCTATTTTACCACCAAAAATCAAGGCTCCGGCCTTGGCCTTTCTATTTGTCACTCTATTGTCAGCCAGCACGGGGGAACGATTTCGGCGACTTCTTCGCCTGGTGAAGGAGCAACCTTTACCATTCTGCTGCCGACCGGAGGGGGAGATAATCAACTCGAGGACGAAGCCCTTGCGGGACACCTTGCTGACCAGAAAGGGGTGCGCATCCTGTTGATGGATGACAATGAAATGGTCAATGAGGTTTCTCAGGCGATGCTGCGTCATCTGGGGCATGAGACAGAGCTGGCCAGGGACGGGCAGGAGGCTGTCCGCTTGTACAGACAGGCGATGGAGGAAGGCAGAAATTTCGCCCTGATAATCATGGATCTGACCATCCCCGGCGGCATGGGCGGCAAGGAGGCAGTCAGGGAGATTCACCAGCTTGATCCAGGCGCGCGGGTGATAGTCGCCAGTGGTTATTCGAACGACCCGGTAATGGCCTCTTTTGCCGAGTACGGCTTCTGTGCCGCGATAATTAAACCTTTTCAGATGCAGGAACTGGCGACCGGAGTTGCAAGGGCGCTGAAACTTAAGGAATAAAAATGAGCAATGAGCAAACCAGTAAAAAAGCCATCCTGGTAACCGGGGGGGCGGGATATATCGGCAGCCATACCTGTGTGGAATTGCTGGCGGCTGGGTATGCGGTAATCGTGGTGGACAACCTGGATAACAGCAGCCGGGAATCCCTGCGCCGGGTGGAAACGATCAGCGGCAGGCAGCCGGTGTTCTATCAGGCCGACATCCGGGATACTTTGTCCCTGCGGCAGATTTTCGCCAACCATGATATCGGGGCGGTGATCCATTTCGCCGGGCTGAAAGCGGTGGGGGAATCGGTAGCCAAACCGCTGCGCTATTACGAGAACAACATCGGCGGAACCTTGGCTCTGCTGATGTTGATGGCGGAAGCCGGGGTAAAGACCCTGGTTTTCAGCTCTTCTGCCACGGTTTATGGGGCGGCGGAGAAAATGCCCATTAAGGAGGACTTTCCGCTTTCAGCCACCAACCCCTATGGCCGCTGCAAGTTGATGCTCGAGGAGATCCTGCGGGATCTCTGGGTGGCGGATAAGGCGTGGAATATCGCCCTGTTGCGCTATTTCAACCCGGTGGGCGCTCATCCCAGCGGCCTGATTGGTGAGGATCCTGGCGGCATTCCCAACAACCTGATGCCCTTTATTTCCCAGGTAGCCATTGGCCGCTTGCCGGAGCTGGTGGTTTTTGGCAATGATTATCCTACCCCGGACGGCACCGGGGTTCGGGATTATATTCATGTGCTTGATCTGGCCCAGGGCCATATTGCCACCTTGGACTATCTCGCTGAGCGCCCCCTGGTGGAGGGGGGGTATCCAACGGTGTTCACCTGCAACCTGGGAACCGGCTGCGGTTATTCCGTGCTGGAAATGGTCAAGGCCTTTGCCCTGGCCTCGGGACGCGAAGTGGCATACCGGATCGCCGCCCGGCGGCCAGGGGATATCGCCGAATGTTATGCCGATCCGAGCCTGGCCTTTAGTGAGCTGGGCTGGCGGGCGCAACGAGGGCTTAAAGAAATGTGCGCCGATACCTGGCGCTGGCAAAGCAATAATCCAGAGGGCTACCGTTAAGGAATCGAGAATCTGACCCCTGAATTTTGTCAGCGGAGCAAAGATTATTCCGCAAGCGGCCTCTTGGCTGCAAAGGCGGATGGCGTCGCGGCCCGGTCGTTTTTCAAATGCACCTCCCGCTGGGGAAAGGGGATGATGATGCCGTGGGTGGTGAAGGCCTGATGGATCGCCTTGATCAGCCGATGGGTTTCCCGGCCCTTGAGACTGGAATCTTCGATCAGGAGCAGCAATTCCAGTTCGATGGCTGATTCGCCGAAGGCGCGGTAACGAACTATTGGCTCCGGTTCGAGAATAACCTGAGCATTGGCCTTGGCCACCTCAAGCAGGGTCGCTTCCACCAGTCCCAGGTCGCTGTCGTAGGCCACCCCCAGTGGAATCCGGATCCGGTAGCGGGGATCGGGGGCGCTTTCGTTGATAATCTGGGAGTTGGCCAGCAGCGAGTTGGGAATGGTGATCAACACATCGTCGCGGGTCTTGATCCGGGTTGAACGGATGCCGATCTCCACCACCTCGCCCCGCTGGGCGTTGTCCAGGATGATATAATCGCCCACCTTGAAGGTTTTGTCGGCAAAAATGCTCACCCCGCCGAAAAAATTGGCCAGGGTATCCTTGGCCGCCAGGGCCACGGCGATGCCGGCGATACCGGCCGAGGCGAAAAGCGGGGTGAGATTGACCTGCCAGACTGACAGCACCCAGAAGGCGCCCAGCACCACCAGCACCACCCGGAGCAGATTTTTGAGCAGCAGGAAGAGGTCGCTGCCGATCTTGCCCCGCTCCACCATCCGGGCCAGCGCTTCCTCGACAAACAGATTAAAAACCTGTACCGTCGCAATCAGCCAGAAAACAATGAGTACGGTTTTGATCAGGGCTGCCAGCACCATCCGGTAAGGGGCGGGCGGCTCAACCTGAATCAGGGTGTGAAGCAGGCCGAGCAGGAAGATGCTCCAGCAGAGGGGCCGGTGCAGGATGGCAACCAGCTGGTCATCATATTTGATGCTGGTGCGCTCCGCCAGCCGCCGAACCACCCGGTCGATAAACAGATCAGCCAGCTTGGCCAGCAGCGCATAGAAGATAACCATTACCAGCGGCCCCAGCAGGACATGATTTTGCAGCAAGTGATACTGCTCGTGCATCTGGGCAAAATTCATCTGGGCATCCTCCCCTTTCAGACAGAACAAGTCGCTTTCCTTGCAAGTAACTTTACCACAGGAGTTTCCTGCCGCAAGCGAAGCGAGCCACTTACACCCAAGGCACAAAAAAACCCGCAGCCATTTCCGGCACGGGTTTTCCTGTTGTGAGACAAACGGATTGCTCCGCAAAGAAATGGCGGAGAGCGAGGGATTCGAACCCTCGGTAGAACTTTTGATCCTACACTCGCTTAGCAGGCGAGCACCTTCGGCCTACTCGGTCAGCTCTCCACAATTCGTCTTTTCTTGTTACTGGCGGAGGAAGTAGGATTCGAACCCACGGTACTTTCGCACAACGGTTTTCAAGACCGCCGCCTTAAACCACTCGGCCATTCCTCCCTCAATCCGTCAGTTATGTACCATTTCAAAAAAGGGCTGTCAATGCTTGAAGGCCTCCCGGCTCGCAAGAAAATGCGAGGCCGCGCCCTGCCGTCTTTTAACGCACCGCTTCAATGGCCTCGGCCAGCTTTTTGACCCCGATGATCTCCAGGCCCTTGACCCCGCCCTTAGGCACGTTGGCCAGGGGGACAATCGCCTTTTTGAAACCATGTTTGGCCGCCTCCCGCAAGCGTTCCTGGCCGCTGGGCACGGGCCTGATCTCGCCGGAAAGGCCTACCTCGCCGAAGACCACCAGTTCCACCGGCAGAGGTTTATTTTTCAGGCTGGAAAAAACCGCCAGGAGCAAGGCCAGATCGGCGCTGGTTTCGCTGACTCGCACTCCGCCCGCCACGTTGATGAACACATCCTGGCCATAGGTGGCGATGCCGCCGTGCCGGTGCAGCACGGCCAGCAGCATGGCCAGCCGGTTCTGCTCCAGCCCCACCGTAACCCGCCGGGGATTCTCGCTGTGGCTGTCGTCCACCAGGGCCTGCATCTCCACCAGCAGGGGGCGGCTGCCTTCCCAGATCGCCATCACCACGCTGCCCGGCATGGCCTCGGCGTTGCGGGATAAAAAGATCGCCGAGGGATTGGAGATCTCGCGCAGACCCTTGTCGGTCATGGCAAAAACCCCCAGCTCGTTCACCGCGCCGTAGCGGTTTTTCACCGCTCGCATCACCCGGAAACGACTGTCCCCGCTGCCTTCGATATAGCAGACCACGTCGATGATATGCTCCAGCACCCTGGGCCCGGCGAGGTCGCCGCTCTTGGTGACATGGCCCACCAGGAAGATGGCGATGCCGGTCTGCTTGGCGAACTGGGTGAGCAGGGCGGCGGACTCCCGCACCTGGCTGACGCTGCCTGGCGCGGACTGACTGTCCGCCACCTGCATGGTCTGGATGGAATCGATCACCATAACCTCGGGCCGCTCCTTAAAAGCGGTGGCGCAGATCTCTTCCACCCTGGTTTCCGCCAGCAGAAGCAGGGCCTGATCCGGCAGGCCAAGCCGCCTGGCCCGCATGGCTATTTGCTGGAGCGACTCCTCGCCGGTCACATAGAGACATTTGCGGGTAAGGCTTAAGTTGCAGCAGACCTGGAGCAGGCCGGTGCTCTTGCCCACCCCCGGATCACCGCCGATCAGCACCACCGAGCCCGGCACCAGGCCGCCGCCCAGCACCCGATCCAGCTCGCCCATGCCGGTGGAAAAACGAACCAGCTCATCCTTGCCCACCTCGGCCATGGTCTGCACCTGGGCCAGGGCCCCGGCATAACCCTGAAAACGGCCTGCCGTCCCGGAGGCTGCCTGCTGCTCGGCCAGGGGATCCCAGGCGCCGCAGCCTTCACACTGCCCGGCCCATTTGCTGAACACCCCGGCGCAGGCGCCGCATACATACAATGTCTTCTCTTTCGCCATTACCAGCAACCCCTCCCTGACTCAGCACTAAGCACTAAGCACTAAGCACTCAGCACTCTGTATTCAGCACTCAGCACTTTTCCCTCAGCACTATCTTAGACCAGCCTGGCTAACACCTGATTGGCCACGGGCAGACCTGCCTTGCTAAGGCGCAGGCGGTCTTTGCTGATCTCGACCAGGCCCTGCTGGCGCAAATCCTCCAGTATCTTCCCATAATAGTCCGGCGGCGTCAAAGCAAACTGCCGGTGCAGCCGGGCAAAAGAAACCCCCTCGATCATTCTCAGCCCCATAACCACGCTTTCCCTAAATCTGGCCGCCAGCGGTAGACATTCCGCCTCGATCAGCGGAAGCTCGCCCTTCTGGGCCAGGTCAGCGAATATTTCCGGCTTCGCCACCTGGCTGAATCTCAATCCAGACAGGCAGGAAACCGCACCAGCCCCCAGACCCAGATAGGCGCCGTTGCGCCAGTAGTTGAGGTTGTGGCGACATTGCTGGCCAGAGACGGCGTAGTTGGAGATCTCGTAGCGCTGCAAACCCGCCTGGGCCAGAAGAGCATGGCTGAGTTCGGCCATGGCCAGAGCCTCTTCCTCGTCGGGTAGAATGATTTCCCCTTTTTCCACCAGCCGGGCAAAGGGGGTGGCCTCCTCGATGGTCAGCTCATAGCAGGCCAGATGTTCCGGCTCGTATTCAAGGGCTGTGGCAAGGCTCTCCTGCCAGTCCGCCAGGCGCTGGCCTGGCAGGCCATACATCAGATCCAGATTGAGATTGGCAAAACCGGCCTGCCGGGCAGCCTTGATGGCGGCGGCGGCCTCAGCCAGGGTGTGGCTCCGGCCAAGCCCGGCCAGGAGCCGGTCAGAAAAGGCCTGCACCCCAAGGCTTAAGCGGTTGACTCCGGCCTGGCGCAGGTTAGCAAGCGTCTGAACCGTGACCGTGTTGGGATTGGCCTCCACCGTGATCTCCGCTTCGCTGGTGAAAGCAAACGACTCCAGGCACAGGCGAACCAGGGCGGCCAGTTCACTGCCGCCATAGATGGTCGGGGTGCCGCCGCCGATAAACAGGGTGGCGAAGGTTCGCTCCCGGCACCACTGCTGTCCGGCCCAATGACGAATCTGGCTGGACAGCGCCGCCAGGTATGCGATCGGTGGGGTTTGACAGGCATAGGAGTTGAAGGAGCAGTAAGCGCAGCGGCTCTTGCAAAAAGGGATGTGGAGATAGAGCCCGGGCGGCTCTTCACCGCTGCCTGGGGTGAGGGCGGAATCTGGCACCATCAGTCTCCGGCGATAAGCGCCCGGCTCTGGCGGCGGATATCCTCCAGCAGGCCATGGTCGGCGAAGCTGAAAGGCTGCTCACCCTCCCCCACGATGAGATGATCGAGAAGCTGAAGCCCGGCAAAGGCCAGAGCGATGAAAAGATGGCGGGTTAGCCTGGTATCCTCCGTCGAGGGAGTCAGGCTGCCGGAGGGGTGGTTGTGAGCGATGACCACCGAGGCGGCATGATGCTTCAGGGCCATATTGATCAACTCCCGTGGGTGGACGGTGTTGCTGGCCAGGGTGCCTTCCGCCACCAGCTGGGTGGCGATGATAGCCAGGGAGGAGTCGAGAAAAACGGCGGTCAGCACCTCGCGTTTGAGGCCGCGCATGCTGTGAACCAGATACTCCCCCACTTCGCGGGAGGAACGGAGGTACTCCTTGGCCACTAAACGCTGGCGCAGATAGCGTTTAGCCACCCCCTGGATAAGGCGCAGGGCAAAGGCGTTCTTTGGCCCGATGCCGTCAACCAGTTCAAGCTCGGCCTGGCTTGCATCCAGGGCCCGGGCCAGGGAGCCGAACTGCTTGAGCAGGAGACGGGCGGGCTCCTTGCAATCCTTGCGCGGGGTGCCCATGGCGACAAGCAGCTCCAGCACCTCGGTGTCGGTGAAGTTATCAAGGCCCTGGGCCAGAAACCTGTCGCGCAGCCGCTGCCGGTGGCCGTCGCCTTTTTTTTGCCAGTCGGTTTTATCCATGATTTTTTGCCACGAAACCCACGAAAAGCACGAAAATTTATAGGACAAACCTTTTTACGGTCGCCTTGGGATGAGCGAAATTCACCAGCAGGCCGACTTTTTTGCCAGTTGCCTTGAGATAGTTGAGAATCTGCGCCTCATGGGCTGGATGAAGCCGTTCTACTGCCTTCACCTCAACGATCACTATGTCATCCACCACCAGATCAGCGTAGTACTCTCCAACAATCGCTCCCTTGTATCGGACAGCAAAAGGAGCCTGATTTTGCACGGTAAATCCCCGACCCTGCAACTCCATCACCAGAGCGTTCTCGTACACCTTTTCCAGGAAGCCATGCCCAAGTTGACGATACACCTCAAACACACAGGCATTGATAGCATAGACAAGATCCTTTTCAACAATCTTTTCCAACAAAACTTTCGTGTCCTTTCGTGGGTTTCGTGGCTATAAATTCATTTCGTCAACGCCTTTTATGGCCACGAAACCCACGAAAGACACGAAAATTATAGGACAAACCTTATTACGGTCGCCTTGGAAAGGGAGAAGCTCAGTAGCATTTCAACCTTTTCAATAATCTTTTCGGTTCAAAACTTTCGTGTCCTTTCGTGGGTTTCGTGGCTATAAATTCATTTCGTCAACGCCTTGACAAACAGCTCGTTGGCCAGCCCCGGATTGGCCTTGCCCCCGGTCTGCTTCATGAGCTGGCCTACGAAAAAGCCCATGACCTTGGTCTTGCCTTCTTGGAACTGCTGGGCCTGTTCGGGGTTGGCGGCGATAATCTCCCGGACTATGGTCATGATCTCGCCCTGGTCGCTCATCTGAACCAGGCCCTTTTCCTTGACCACGGTCTCCGGGTCTTGGCCGGAGAGCATCATTTCCTCGAAGACGGTCTTGGCGATCTTGCCGCTGATGGTGCCGGCGTCGATCAGGGTCAGGAGTTTGGCAAGATTCTCCGGCGACACTGGGCACTGGCTGATATCCAGGGCTTCTTCGCCCTTCATCAGGCGCAGCAGCTCGGTCATCAGCCAGTTGCCGAGTTTCTTGCCGTTGGCATACCCGGCCAGGGCCGCCTCGAAATAATCGGCCAGTTCGCGGGAGGAGGTTAGCACCACGGCATCGTCTTCCGGCAGCCCCAGCTGTTCGACAAAACGCCGTTTGCGCGCGTCGGGCAGCTCAGGCAGGGTGGCGCGAACCTCCTCAATCCAGGCCTCGCTGATCACCACCGGTACCAGGTCGGGATCGGGGAAGTAGCGATAATCGTGCGCCTCCTCCTTGGAGCGCATGGCGTTGGTCAGGTTGCGATCCGCATCCCAGAGCAGGGTTTCCTGGATGATCCTGCCGCCGTCCAACAACAGGTCGCGTTGGCGGCGCACCTCGAATTCCAGGGCCTTCTGCACGTTTTTGAAGGAATTCATGTTCTTGAGCTCGGTGCGGGTGCCCAACTCCTGCTGGCCCACTGGTCTGAGCGAGATATTGGCGTCGCAGCGGAAGCTGCCCTCCTGCATGTTGCCGTCGCAGATGTCGAGATAGCGCAGGATGGCGTGCAGCTTTTTCAGATAGGCCGCGGCCTCCTCCGGCGAGCGGATGTCCGGCTCGCTGACGATCTCGATAAGCGGCACCCCGGTGCGGTTGAGATCCACATAGCTTACGGGCTCGCGCTCGTCGTGAATGAGCTTGCCCGCGTCCTCCTCCATGTGAATGCGGGTGAGACCGATCCTTCTACTCCTGCCGCCTGTTTCGACCTCCACCCAGCCATGCTCGGCGATGGGCAGGTCAAACTGGGAGATCTGGTAGCCCTTGGGCAGGTCGGGGTAGAAATAGTTCTTGCGGGCAAACTGATTGAGCGGGCCTATGGCGCAGTTGGTGGCCAGGGCCATCTTCATGGCGAATTCCACCACCTTTTTGTTCAGCACCGGCAGGACGCCAGGCATGCCGAGGCAGACCGGACAGGTATTGGTGTTGGGCGGGTTGCCGAAGGCGGTGGTGCAGCCGCAGAAAATCTTGCTCTTGGTTTTGAGCTGGGCATGAACCTCAAGGCCAATGACGGTTTCAAATTCCATGATGTTCTCTCCTTCATAAAAACCGGGGGCCAGGACAAAACCGCCGGTCAGTGTGTCTCTTTCGTTTTCTTTATCCAGGTGCGGATCCGGGCCAGTTCCGCTTCCCAGCCGGAGCCGATCCGCAACTCAAGAAACATCCCAAACAACTGATCCACAGTACGCACCACCATTTCGTGCAGACTGAGATGCTCAAGCAACCGGCCTTCAACCGCCTCGGGATCGTTGCCCTCTTCAGCGGAGCCCATGGTTTTTGGCGGCTTTACATTACGGAATTCCATGAGGGTGGCCTTGAAGGAAAGATTCCATTCATACTCCCCATGGGTCAGCAGCATCCGGGCCTGTTCCAGCTTCTTGCCCATGGCCAGGCCGGTGCGCGCCTCCTGCAATTCGGTCATCAGCCCTCGGCAGATCAGCTTTTCGCGGTTTTCCCCCTCGCCATATTCAAGCAGCATGTGCTTTTCAAAGATCAGCTGGATGTCCTCCCCCGCCTCAGGGAGAAAAATGGTGCCCCCCCGCTCTTCGCTTTTGAACCAGAGCCAGGTGAGAAACTCCTGCCCCAAAAATCGTTTTTCGTCAATAAGATCAACTAAATCCATGCGTTCAGGCCTCTGGTTTAAATGAAGATGGCGGGGGTGATGTCGGCCAGAGCCTCGCGGCCAGGGGCGTCGAGCAGATATTCGGCGGTCAGATACGGCACCTGCAACATCAGGCTGAGGTCAAAGGTCTCCTTGAAAAATTCCTCCAGCAGCTCCTGGGCCTTCTGGCTGGTGGAAAAAAACAGGAGCGTGGACTCGGCCAGATTCCAGCAGAGATCATAAACCGCCGGGGTCGGGGCCGCCTTTTTCATCAGCATCAGCTTAACGCTCTCCTTGATCTCCACCCGGTGAGCCCTGGCCAGCTTGGGAATCTGCCGCTCTTTTTTCAGCCGCTCCTCTTCTTTCAGGCAGAACTTGTTGAGTACCTTGGGCGAGACCCGGCGCTCATCCAACCGCAGGGAAAGCACGACATGATCCCCTGCCGCGTAAGAGGCATAAGCGAACTCACTGTCGAACATGTTGAGCACCGAAACCCAGCCCACAGAGCGTTCTTCGTAACTTTCGTCAATATCCCGGAAGG
>MGTC01000060.1:0-14167 GCA_001799255.1 Deltaproteobacteria bacterium RIFOXYD12_FULL_55_16 | reverse complement strand
CGATCCGCTCGGCGGCGAACTCCCAGAAATTCGCGGGCAGATCCCCTTGAACCGCATAACGAACAAAACTTGCCGATCTGGCCAACAACCCCATGACGCCTCCAGAAGTAAATAGTCAGAAGAAAACCTGTCTCAAGCAGAGGCTTGACCTGCTCTGCAAGAAAAGAGAAGATATAGCAGACCAGCGGCGGCGTCACAAGCTATTTAAGCGGCGCAGCCCCGGCGTAAAATCTCAATAATTACACAAGCTCAGGGCGTTATCCGGCATGCCGCCCGTAACGAACGGTTCATAATAATCAGGTTATTTTCGTAACGGCTCCCAAAAAAGAAGACAGCAATTACTTGACACGGAAAACCGACTGTTGTAAAAGTGCTTTTTCCTACAGGTTGGGTCGTTAACTCAGTCGGTAGAGTATCTGCCTTTTAAGCAGAGAGTCGCGCGTTCAAGTCGCGCACGACCCACCATTTTCTGTAAGGATATTTGTCCCCATCGTCTAGCCCGGTCCAGGACACCGGCCTTTCACGCCGGCGACACGAGTTCAAATCTCGTTGGGGACGCCAGAAATTCTAAAGGGAATCAACTAATTAGTTGGTTCCCTTTTTTTATTGTGTGGGCCACGAAATCAGAATGTGGGCTTTTTCTTCCTGGGAGAACCCTTAATGCTGGACGCATAGAATCCAGCCTTCGAATATACCTTTCCGTTGTCGCAAGGTTCTTGTGCCTTAAAATATCCTTAATGTCGATCATCGACACATTCCCCTTTGCAAAAATACTGGCCGTCAAATGCCGGATAGCATGCAAGCCAAAGTGTTTCACCCCGGCCTTACCGCATATCCGTTTCATCCAATGCCTTCTTTGCAGATACGGTTTCTTTGTGGCCGGATCAGCAAAGAC
This sequence comes from Deltaproteobacteria bacterium RIFOXYD12_FULL_55_16, assembly GCA_001799255.1. Taxonomy (GTDB): domain Bacteria; phylum Desulfobacterota; class Desulfobulbia; order Desulfobulbales; family Desulfurivibrionaceae; genus Thiovibrio. Next base: position 13,272 of record MGTC01000060.1, on the reverse strand, counting down.
CCATTCCGTTTCTGCATGTTGCCTATGGCCGAGAAGGGCATTGTATAAATCGTCCGACAGTGGCAACCAGTCAAACTCCAGAGAGCCATCCCGACGCTTACGGGTATAGAGTCTGATTTTCTGTTCTGCAAAATCAACATCTTCCCACCGTAAACCGAAAAGCTCCGATCTTCTTGCCGCAAGATGCAGGTAAGCCAGAAGCATTACATCGTCCTGCTCAGTTTCAGCCACATCATGCACCTTCCAAAAATCTTTTTCCGGTGGTACATATCGAGTCTGACGCTGCTCAGAAAACCGTTCGACCAAGCATGGGTTGGGGGATGGAAGCCCTAAATACTTCATTCCCCAATTCCATGCAGCCACAAGATTTTTCCTGTCCTTGTTTGCCGCATAGCCTGAACGCACTTCCGCTTGTTCCTGCAAATAATCCAAGACCATGCCAGAGGTCAGCTCATTCCCCGGCAAGTTGGGATCAATCGAACCAAAAACCATCTTGAACATGCGCTTCTTTTCGTCATAGGTCTTTGCCGAAAACTTCACCTGGGCATAATCCATATACTTGGTTGCCCAATCAGCTAAAGAGACCATGCGGATCTGCACCGAGTGAAAAGACCGGCTGTCCTTGCTGTTTCCTTTCTGTCCGACCTCCCATGCCAAAGCTTCTGCCTTGGTTGGAAATGTTTTGCGGTACTTCTTGTCGTTGATGCGTACCTGAGCCATCCATCTTTTGCCACGTTTGTATGGCATTTATTACCTCCTTTTCAAAGAACAGATAGGCACGCCCCAGACGTACACCTCCCAGAACAGCATAGTATTTCCTGACGGTTTTCTCGTCAATACCAAGGAATTGAGCAACATCCTTGACCGACAGGGTTTTGCCCAGCTGTTCTTGAAGGTATTGCATGGGAATGATTACACAACAACCAGATGTTCATCTGGCAGAATAGGGCCGATAGAAACATTTTTTTTCCGCTGCATTCGCTTTTCAAAATCCTTTTTATTTTCCCTGAAAAGCCTACGCAGATCGCTTTCAAGACATCCTTGGGAATGAGAAATAATACCTTCAAGGTCATCCGACCTTTTACCGTGAACAGCACAAATACTCATGGCAAGCCCCGTTGACTGCTGCCGCATTTTGATAATGTCCTTATGCGGTGGTTGAGGGCCGCGGCAAACATTAATATTGCCATCCCATTTCACCCCTTTGACAAGACGCCAAAAAGGATGAGGCAATGCTCTGGACTGATGGTGGTTCCTGTCCACCTCATCATTTGTCAGTCGGCACCAGTCCTCGGTAGCATATTGCCAGAGGGAATTGATGGAAGCTTGCAGATCTGCAAGTGTTTCAATGACGGGGGAGAGGCTATGTAAAATGCGGCGTCGAACCTGAAATTCAACCCTTGTTACTGGGAGGTTATCCGATTTTTTGACTCCCCAAATTCGAGTGAAAAAATCTTCTTTATTCGTGCTGCGCTTGAGTTCTTCTACCTTGTCATAGATACGGAGCATAAAATCCCCTTTACCCAGGGTTACTCCAGTAAATTTTCGACGGTCATAGTTCAAAGTGAAGCTATGCGCCTTGGTGACCCAATGCTCTTGCAAGGCGATAGGCAATCCGCTGAGGTTGATCCCGATAAAATCTGCCGCAAGATGGGCCTCGGAAACCCTTTCTTTGCAGATGGCGCCGCCAAGCAATTCGACCATTCTAGTAAGTTCTTGGCAGATGGAAAGATAGCCTGGAGACCAGCAGGAAACCGAACCGATTTCAAGACGGACATTAGGAATATTGCCACCCGCTTTTCTGCGATTGAGCAAAAGTTTGATATCACCGCGCACCAAGCGGTAATTATAGCGGCTTGTACCGGTGCGCATGCAATTCCATTGATAACCGGCAACCTCCAACGGCTCTGACTCATTCTCCCCGCCCTGTGCTATCTCCTTGGCTGTTTCAAGGCGATCAAGAAAAACAGAAGTTGACCACTCAACCCAAAAAGTGAGCTTAAGCGTATCGAGGGAATTGGCTACTATAGGCTCACATGTTATTCGGGTTTGTGAGCCTGAGTCCAATATCACATGTAAAGGGCCTGGAATGATCTCGGCAACCGCTTCGCGTTGCTCAGGGACACCGAGATCATTCTGGCCCAACGAATTGCCTTTATCGCCTGACACAAGAGGGGTAATTAAGAGATGGGAGCAAGAAGACTGCTCCTTGACGGAAACATCAGAAATTGAGTATATTGCGGACATAGGCGCATTTCTCCTGTAGAAATGTGTTCTTACGGCCTACGGGTTGGGGGATTCTTCGCGGGATACACCCAACCTAGTAGGCTTCTTTTATTTAAACGCTTTGCTTCTCTCTCTCGTTTTCCTCATTATAGCCAGCCACAAACCTCCTAAAGGCTGAACAATATTTCGACAATTTGACTATTCCTAACTTGTCAAATACCTTGAAATCATCAAGGCCTATATAAATAGCGTTCCTTGCCATGATTTTAAAAGGAATTTCGAGGTAATCAGCATATTCCTGCATCAACTCCTTAATTTCATTGTCCACAGTAACTGTTATGGTGACAGGGTCTTCATCCTTCCAGACATAAACACTTTTATCGATTTTGAAATTTTCAAGAGTTACCTGTAGAATATCACGTAAATTTTTTGCAACAGCAAGAAGACCGATGCTTTTTAAAATATTAAGACTTCTTAAAGCTGAATATATTAAATCTTTGGCGAATTTAGCTTTCTTTGCCCCGATTTTATCTGAATAGTCTTGAAGAAGAACATTAATTCTTCCATCAATTGTTATGGAAATCGCTGTTTTACCGGTTGGCAATGCCATAAGTCCCCCCCTTTAGCTTGGTCATATTTTTTGCATGACTATTACTACCACCTGACTTAAATCAATGTCAATAAAAAAACAACCGGAGCCGGATCCGCTCAGTTTTGGGCAGCAACTTGCGCACTCCGCTTCGCTCGTTTGCTGGTCCTCCTTCAGGCGAGAGCTTTGCTCTCCCTTCAGTGCGGATCAAATATAGTCCCATGAATTTCCACGTGGAATTCGCCTGCAAGAATGTGATACGGTGGCTAGGAATTTGGATGCCATAAGTGAAGATATCCCAAACAGAGCGGAGCAAAGCAACACACCCCATGGAATTTCTCAAACTGATCCTAATTTTTATTGTGTGCATAGGGCTTTCGCTTTTCGTCGCTTACAAAATGATCCTGTTTTTTTCGGATGAAAACGAGAAGGGAAACACCAGAAGGGGAAGGGCAAAGAAATTCTTCCAGAACAATATGGGGAGAAACGAGAAAGAGAGGAAACTGCATAATGACCAGTTCAACTGGGAAGTTTTCAAAACCAAAATGCAGGCCCACTTGCTACCTGCGGCAATAGCCGGACTGTTGGTTGTAGTGATTCTCAATGTAATGACAAAGCCGCCACAAGATGCCCCCAGGACACTTCAAGCAACCCAAAATATTCCCCCACCAGCAACTCCACAATCAGACATCATACCAATAGATTTACAAACTCCGCCCGGACAGATTGCACAGCAGCAACCTGGAACTATTTCCTCATGGACTGACCAAAACGGGCAAAGGCATTACACAAACACGACCCCACAAGAACCTCTACGACAGGGAACCACAAACAACCGAGAAACACCGGTACTCATCGAAAACAATCAAGTTCTTGTGCCGGTTATCATTGGAAATAAAGGAAGAGCGGTAAAAGCATATTTTCTGCTTGATACAGGATGCACAACAACCCTATTGCATCATACAATCACGGAAAGAATCCAGCCAGACATCACGAACACAGGGACAGCTACCGTGGCAGACGGAAGAAAGATTGATGCAGAAATTTGTAAGGTGGATTTTATACAGGTCGGGCCATTCACAGAAAATAATTTCACGGCATCGACACATTATGTCGCAGGAGAAGAAAAATATCACGGCCTCTTGGGAATGGGATTTCTAAAAAACCACCCCTTTCAGATCGACACCAAACACAGCGTGATTCGGTGGATGTAGTGCCGCAACTAAAAAAGGGCACGGCATAACCCCGCCGCACCCTCTCTTAATTCTGATCCGGGCGTCACCTGTTTTTTGGAAGAGGCCCCAAATGCTCAGAAAACTCTGCCCCCTCAAGATGTTTCATCATGCAGTCAAGAACCGCCTCACCCTTCCGACCCTCGCCAGGACAAACCCCCGAGCAAAAGTCTTGGCAGTCTGCACAAGAGACATCATCACTCATTTCTATGCCTGGGAAATGTATCATGGTAATAAAAGCAAGCTGATCCGAAAGAATTTGTTTCTTGGTCGAGGCAAGCCCCCTTTTTAATTTTCGAATATTCATTACAAAATCCTCCTCTGAAATGTGGGCCGCAATGTGGGCTTTTATGGTTCCACAGAAGGTATTTCGAAGATGCTAGTTCCCAGAAAAAGCCTATTAAATAAAGGAAGTGTACGTTCTGAAGCGCCCTTTCACGCCGGCGACACGAGTTCAAATCTCGTTGGGGACGCCAGGTAAAATCAAGGGATTAGCCGATTTCGGTTAATCCCTTTTTTTTGCCCGGCCTGGCTAAGGTCGTGCTATGTTGCCGCACAGTTATCTTTACTTTTCTTAAATCCTTTCCTATAGTGGCAGGCTATGAACATCTTCATAGCAGCCATCTTTGGCATCATTCAGGGGGCCACGGAATTTCTGCCCATCTCCAGTTCGGCCCACCTGGCCCTGGCCCATTATTTTTTTGGCGCCGAAGAGGCCGGGCTGACCTTTGACGTGGCCCTGCATCTTGGCACTCTTCTGGCAATTACCATTTATTTTCGCGATGATTTCTGGCAGATGGGCAAGGCGGTGCTTGGCCTCAACCCGGAAAGGGAGGAGGCAAAAAAGCTGCGCGGCATGGCTTTTTTTCTCTGCCTGGCCACCCTGCCCGGCGTCCTGGCCGGGCTGCTCCTGGGAGATCTCGCGGAACAATATTTTCGGCAGCCCGCCATGGTGGCAGCAGTCCTGGCCGGGGCCGGGCTGCTTCTGCTGATTGTGGATCAGACCGGCAAGCGCGTCCGTGATTTCGGAAAAATAACCCTGATTGATGCCCTGCTCATCGGCCTTGCCCAGGCCTGCGCCATCGTTCCTGGTGTGTCGCGAAGCGGAAGCACCATCACCTGCGGCCTGGCCCTGGGACTTACCCGGCAGGCGGCGATTCGCTTCTCCTTTCTGCTTTCCGCCCCCATCATCTTTGGGGCCGGGGTCTATAAACTCCCCAAGATCATCAGTCAAGGCTTGTTGGGCGGGCAAAGCGCCCTGTTCGCCACAGGTTTTCTGGCCTCGGCTGTTTCCGGCTACCTGTTCATCTCCTTTATCATGCAATACATCCGGGCCAGAAGTTTTGCCATCTTCGCTTACTACCGCTTCCTGGTGGCGGCCCTGGTCTTTGTCGCCCTGTTTCTGCAACGCTGAATTGTCTTGGAGACCTGATGGATCCCGCGCAGCTTCCTGAAAAACATTATGCCCGCCTTAGGGAAATCAGGAAAACCTACAAGGTGGACTTCAGGCCGCTGTGCCTGCGCGGCAAGAAGATCCAGGTGCTGCAAGTCACCGATCTCGAACCATTCCTGGCCGGGAAAGACCCTTTCCAGGATGTGACCGAGTTCCCTTCCTGGGTGAAACTCTGGGAAGCCGCCATGATCCTGGCCGATCTCATGCTCGCCACCCCGCCGACAAAAGAGGGGCAGACCCTGCTCGAACTTGGCGCCGGCCTTGGCGCGTCGGGTCTTGCCGCAGCGCTTGCCGGCCACCGGGTAACCCTGACCGATTACGAGCCGCACATTCTTGATTTTCAACGGGTCAGCGCCGCCGCCAGCGGGCTCAAGGGCGTGGAATGCCGCCTGCTCGACTGGCTGAAGCCTCCCAGTCTGTCGCGCTTTGACACCATCATCGGGGCGGAGATCCTTTTTCGGGAAGATTTTTTCGTGCCGTTGCTGAATATTTTCCGCTCATTGCTGGCGGAGCAAGGGGTCATCTATCTGGCCCACAATATCCGCCGTAAAAGCCTGCCAAAATTTCTCCTGCTGGCAGAAAAGGAATACGAAATCACGGTTAGTACCCGCAAGATGCGCAGCGAAGGCCAGGAGCAGACCATCATCGTCAGCCGACTCACCCGCCGGGCCTAAAATGATTAGCCACGAAACCCACGAAAGGACACGAAAAGAAAGCATAATCTTGCAGACAGGCATTTCGCCTTTCTCCAGCCGCACAAAAATGGCTTCTCTGTTATGTGCGCCTCGGCCTGTGCTGTTACAAATTTCGTGCCGTTATCGGCACTGCTGCCGATGATTGACACGAGGGGTTCGTGGCAAAAAACGCTTTTGCGTCTAAAGAACTCATAATGCGCTATCAGGATATCGACTGGGATGAGATGTGGCGGGAGTCCAGAGCCGGCAAGTCCTGGAAAAAAAAGAAACGCAGCGACTGGGATCGGCGGGCCGTCTCCTTTGCCGAACGCAACCTCGACTCGCCCTTTGTCGCCCAGGTTATCTCCCATCTCCAGCTCGAGCCGGAGTGGACTGTGCTCGATGTCGGCAGCGGCCCAGGCACTCTGGCCATCCCCCTGGCCAGCCAGGTAAGCCGGGTAACGGCCCTTGATTATTCTGCGGCCATGCTGGCCGAGCTGGACAAACGGGCGCACGCCGCAGGACAAAACAATATCACCACCGTTCAGGCCTCCTGGGCCGACGACTGGCAGGCCCTGGGCCTTGCCTGCCACGAGGTGGCCATTGCCTCCCGCTCCCTGTCGGTGGAGGATCTGCGGGGGGCTTTAAGCAGGCTGAACGCCTGGGCCAGCAAGGCGGTTTATGTGGTGGATCGGGTCGGGGCCGGGCCTTTTGACCCGGATCTTTTTGTCGCCCTTGGCCGCTCTTTCGCGCCCGGCCCGGATTATATCTTCACCCTCAATATCCTCTACACCTTGGGCATCCAGGCCCGGGTAGATTTCCTCACCCTGGACAGCACCAGAACTTACGGCTCTCGGGAAGAAGCCTTGCAATCGTACCGCTGGATGGTGGATGACCTTACCGCTCTGGAAGAAAAGCGGCTGGTCGCCTATGTGGATGAGCGCTTAAGCCGAAGCAACGATGGCGCTTGGCAGTTAAGCAGACAGACCCCGCCCAGGTGGGCTTTGCTCTGGTGGCGTACAGACGGCGTCTGAGTAAAAGACGAGAACACCCAAAACCACTAACAATCATGCCAATTTTTTCTCACTACGATATCATTGTGATCGGTGCGGGCCATGCCGGCTGCGAAGCCGCTTTAGCCGCCGCCCGGATGGGCTGCCGCACCGCAGTGCTGGTGGTCAACGCCGACACCATCGGGGCCATGAGCTGTAATCCGGCCATCGGCGGCCTGGCCAAGGGGCATCTGGTCAAGGAGATTGATGCCCTAGGCGGGGAGATGGCGAAGAACATCGACGCCACCGGGATTCAGTTCCGCCGCCTCAACACCCGCAAAGGCCCGGCGGTCTGGTCTTCCCGGGCCCAGGCCGACCGGCTCCTCTACCGGCTGCGGATGAAATCGGTGCTGGAGCAACAGGAAAATCTCCATATCCGCCAAGGCACTGCCGACCGGCTGCTTATTAAAGACGGGGCCATCACCGGGGTAATCACCTCTCTTGATGAGGAAATTACCGCCAGGGCGGTGGTCATCGCCACCGGCACCTTCTTGAACGGCCTGATCCATATCGGTCTGAAGAATTTTCCCGCCGGTCGTCTGGGCGATGTCCCCTCGCTTAAGTTGCCCCTGCATCTCAAAGAGCTGGGCTTTGCCATGGGCCGGATGAAAACCGGGACTACCCCGCGCCTCGACGGCACCACCATCAATTATCACGAACTCGAAGCCCAATACAGCGACGAGCCGCCCAACCTCTTTTCCTTTGCCAACCGGGGCAAGCAGCCGGTGTTGCCGCAGCGGCCCTGCCACATCACCTACACCAACCCGACCACCCATGCGATCATTCGGGCGGGCACCGACCGTTCTCCCATGTATACCGGGATTATCGAAGGGGTGGGGGCCCGCTATTGCCCCTCGGTGGAAGACAAGGTCATGCGTTTTCCGGAAAAGGAGCGCCACCAGATCTTTCTGGAGCCGGAAGGGCTGGAGACGGTGGAGATCTACCCCAACGGCCTGCCCACCAGCCTGCCCATGGATGTGCAGCACGCCATGCTCCGCAGCATCAAGGGGCTGGAGAAGGTCGCTATCATCCGGCCCGGCTATGCCATTGAATACGATTATGTCGATCCGCTGGAGCTTTACCCCTCCCTGGAAACAAAACGGCTGCGGGGCCTCTTTCTGGCCGGGCAGATCAACGGCACCTCCGGCTACGAAGAGGCTGCGGCCCAGGGGCTGATCGCCGGGATCAATGCGGTGCAATATGTGCGCGAGGAGGAAGCGCTGATCCTCGACCGCTCCCAGGCCTATGCGGGGGTGCTGATTGACGATCTGGTTACCAAGGGCACCAAGGAACCGTACCGGCTCTTCACCTCCAGGGCGGAATACCGGCTGCTTCTGCGGGAAGACAACGCCGACCTGCGGCTGGGGGAGATTGGCCGAGGCCTGGGCCTGGTGCCGGACGAGACCTACCGCTTGTTCACGGCCAAAAAACAGGCCATCGAAGAAACCCTGACCCTGTTCAATACCACCATAATCAGGCCCAAGCAGGAACTGAACGACCGCCTTGTGGCCCTGGGCAGCGCCAGCCTCAAAACGGCGGTAAGCGCCGCCGACCTTTTGCGGCGGCCAGAGATGGATCTTGCCACCGTGGCCCACCTCCTCGGTCTTAACCTGCCCCGGCCAGGGGAAGAGGTTAGCCGGGAAGTCGAGCTGGCCATCAAATACCAGGGCTATATCGAGCGGCAGAGCGAGCAGGTGGAACGCTTCCGCCGCCTGGAATCGGTGCTGCTGCCTGAGGCGCTGCCCTACCAGAGCATGTCCGGCCTTTCCCGCGAAGTGGTGGAAAAGCTCACCCGAATCCAGCCCCGTACCCTGGGGCAGGCGGCAAGAATCTCCGGGCTCACCCCGGCCGCCATCTCCATCCTCCAGGTGTATCTTAAAAAGGAGGCTTACCTTTGAAGCTGACAGACCCTTGCCTCAGGCAGATCAAAACCGCCATGCAATTCAGTCTCAGCTTCAAATTCATTATCGGTTGCAGCCTTACCCTGTTGGTCACCCTCGGCGCCACCTTCTATGTTTTCAATGAGCGTCAGGAGCAGCTCATTATCCGCCAGGCGGAAAACGAGGCCCGGGCGGTTTTTCGCCAGATCGTTCTTATGCGCCGGTGGATTGCCGATCATGGCGGGGTTTTTGTGGAAAAGCTGCCACGCTCCCAGCCCTCCCCCTACCTTGCCGACCCAGAGATCCTCGATAGCCAGGGGCGGCGCTACACCCGGGAAACCCCGGCCATGGTCACCAAGGAACTGGCCAGGTACTCCCGGGAAGAGGGCTTGTTCTGGTTTCACATCACCAGCCTCAAACTGACCAACCCGGAGAATGCGCCCGATTCTTTTGAACGTCAGGCCCTGCTGGCCTTTGAGCGGGAAGGCCTGCGGGAACTCACCTCTATTGAAACCATCGACAACCAGGCTTATCTCCGCTACATCTCTCCCCTCTATGTCGAAGAGGCCTGCCTGAAATGCCACCAGGAACAGGGCTACAAACTGGGCGATGTCCGTGGCGCGATCAGCGTCTCCCTGCCGATGGACAAGACCTTTGCCGAGGCGAGCCAGAACCGGCGCCGGATGTTCGCCTCCATGCTTCTGGTGGTGGGCGCCCTGAGCGGGGCGATGATTTTCATGATGCGGCATCTGGTGCTGAACCCGATGAAGCGGCTCTCCACCTCCATCCAGGAATTTTCCCGGGGCAATTATAAGGCAGGAGCGATTCTGCCCACCGGGGATGAGTTTGAGGATCTGTCCCGCGCCTTTGCCGAGATGGCGGCCCGGCTCTCCGGCTATCACGACGACCTTCAGGGCCGGATCCGGGAGGCAACCGGGGATCTTGCCGAAACCAACCAGAAGCTTCTCGAAACCAATCGCCTGCTTTCTGCGGCCAGCGAGCGCAAATCCGACTTCGTTGCCCGCGCCTCCCACGAACTGCGCACCCCTTTGACCTCCATCAAGGGTTCCATGGAGTATCTTACCGCCCGGCTGTCCTGCTTTTCTCCTCAGGAGATCAGTAATTGCTCCCAGGACGAGCTCTGCGATTTTTTTCAGCTGATCAACAAGAACACCGACCGGCTGATCCGCATGGTCAACACCATGCTCGATATCGAACGGATCGAGATGGGCACCACCACGGCTCTGCACTACACCCTGCTTGATCTGGTGGTGGTGATCCGCGAAACGGCCGCCGGGCTTGCCTGTCTGGCGGAGAAGAAGGGGGGGCGGCTGACCACTCTGCTCCCGGACACCCTGCCGCTGCGGGCCGATGAGGACAAGCTCAGGCAGGTACTCACCAATCTGCTGGCCAACGCGGTCAAGTTTGCGCCCGACCAGTCAGTGGTCACGATTCGGGCCTTCCAGGAAGAAGGCTTCGCGGTGGTCGAGGTGCAGGATCAGGGGCCGGGCATCCCGGTGGCGGAGCGGGAAAAGATTTTTGACAAGTTTTACAAATTGGGCAATAAAGAGGGAAGCGGCCTTGGGCTTGCCATCTGCCGGAGTATCATTATGGCTCACGGCGGCATTATTGGCGTGGCGGACAAGAAACCGGGAGCCTGTCTTTATTTCCGGTTGCCCGCCGACTCGGCCACAGCCACAGACAGGGGCGAATGACCGAGGGCGGCCATGGAGAGCACGATGAACAAATCGACCTTGCTGGCCATCGACGACGACCAGGACATCCTCAAGGTGCTCAAGGCCAACCTTGAGCTACACGGTTTTATCCTGCTCACCGCTGACTCCCTTACCGCCGCCCGAGGTATTCTCGCCGCCCGTCGGCCCGACCTGGTGCTGCTCGATCTGATGCTGCCCGATGGTGACGGGCTGGAATTCTGCTGCGCCCTTAAATCCCGCTACCCCAATCTGCCGGTCATCATGCTGACCGCCAAGGACAAGGTTTCCGACAAGGTGATCGGTTTCGAGCTGGGGGCTGACGACTATCTGGTCAAGCCCTTTGAAACCCGTGAACTTCTGGCCCGTATCCGGGCCAGGCTCCGGCCTGCGGCCCTGCCCCCCCAACCCAGCCTCCTTACCGCCGGAGAGCTTTCTCTCGACCTGCGCAACCAGATTGTCACGGTGCGAGGCGCAGTTGTTTCTCTTACCCCCAAGGAGTTCCAGGTTCTCGCCTGCTTGGTGGAAAACCGCAACAACCTGGTGAGCCGGGAAGATATCCGGCAACGCCTCTGGAGCGACACCAAGCTCTATGCCTGGAGCCGGGTCATCGACGTGCATATCCAGCACCTCCGCCAGAAGATCGAGGTCAACCCGGCTAACCCGTGCCAGATTGTTACCGTGCCTGGGCGAGGGTATCGGTTTGAGGAGTAGGCCGGAGGGGCGCCTGTTCCGTCTGCGGAAACGGGGGAGAAGCTGAAGGCGTGTATCCCGACAACCACTCGGAGGCTACTTATCTGCGGGTCAAGGAGGTGTTTCTCTGTCAGAAGGCTGGCCAACTCGTCCTCAAGGGGATGTCATCCCCGGAACCCGGAACTCTATACGATGCGGAACTTTATGTGCCGCCCCAGAGCAATCCGTACCACTTGCCAAATTGGAGCCATTTGTAATAACTGATCCCGTGCCTGACGGGATAAACCGCCATAACGGCATCAGTTTTACAAAGCCAGTTTGGGTCAGCATGGCCCCTGAAAGCAGTTCCAGAAATGCCGACCCCGAATGTTTCGGAAGAGCTTGAGTCAGAAACGTGATAGAATCAAACAGGGTTCTGGGGATATGGCGGTATTCCCAGATACCCATAGCGGTCTCTTGAAGGGAAGAGCTGATTTCCCTTTCAGGGGTCGCGCCTGCAAAGCCCACTTTGCAGGCGCAACCGCGCTAACTTGCCGTCTTGTCCGTATTTTTTTCTGCTTTTATGCAGGTTTTTTCAAGGATCGTGAAGCTCTAAAGTCCAGTTTTTAATAATTTTAGGTGGAAAAGGGATGAAAGGCCATGGATCAATTCAGAAAAAGGCGCCCCTTTGACAGGGTGCCAGGCGGATTGTCGCGGATTATGGTTCTGCGAAGCGTGGGTTCCATGTTTCATGCCGGGAATTGGTTTCCGGCGGCGGATGTGTATGAGACAGCTTCGGCGATTATCGTCTGTATGGATATTTCCGGCATCGAGCCGCACACACTTGCCGTAATGGTCGAGGAGTCGCAGGTTACTGTTTCCGGAGAGCGGGGATATGCGCCGCAGGATATGGTTTCATGTATTCACCAACTGGAGATTGAGCATGGTTTTTTTGAGCGTTCCATCTCCTTGCCCAAAATGGTTGATGTTGCCAGGACGGTCTCTGAAAGCAGAAACGGCTTTCTTCTGATTACCCTGCCCTTGCGGGGCAAGACTGAGAAGATCAGGATTATTGTTGGTTAGGGCTGAAAATCAGTTATTACGAGACCATCTTTTTTGCCTCTGAACAAAAAAACGATGCAGGTTAAAATCATGAGCGACAACGACAAGCAGCAAGAGTCGGAAATTTTAGAGCAAAAGGCCGAACATCGTGGGAATCCCAGGGACTTGCCAGTTCCGGAGATCCTGCCGGTGCTGCCTCTGCACGGATTCGTTTTTTTCCCTGGCATGGGTTTTCCGATGAATATACTGCATCCGGCCTCTCAGAAGCTTATAGACGAGGCGATTCTTAAGGATCGTCTTGTCGCCATCGTTAGCCACAGAGAACCTGCCGAAGAGAAACAGGAGCGGGTTGAGCCCCGGCATCTGTACCGGATCGGGGTTCTGGGCTATATTCACAAGCTGGTCAAGGTCAAGGAGGGTGGCGGTTATCAGGTTTTGATCAGCGCCATCAAAAAACTGGAGCTGGTTGATTTTACTCAGGAAGAGCCATATCTGACCGCCAAGGTTGCTGTTATCCCCATGGCTTTGGAAGAGGACAAAGAAGCTGAGGCTTTGGTGCTCAATATCCGCACCCAGTTTAAAAAGCTGGCGGAGATGTTGTCGCTCCCGGTCGAGCTTGTCAGCACTATTGAGTCCCTGTCTGATCCTTTTTATATCTCCTATCTGGTGATTTCCCAGCTTAATCTCACGCCGGTCGCGGAACAGGAAATCCTGGAGATT
>MGTC01000059.1:25221-38825 GCA_001799255.1 Deltaproteobacteria bacterium RIFOXYD12_FULL_55_16 | reverse complement strand
TGCGGATGAACCTGAATTTGATGATGTTTGCATGGCTCTACTTATCCATTCAAACATCATCAAATTCAGGTTCATCCGCAGGTGGCTAGACCCCGCTTCTGCCCCGCCGTCCATTATGTGGCAAGCAACTAGGCTGGCTTGTCGTAACCATTCAGCAGCACCGCCTCTGCTCCCTCAACCCGGAGCAGACAGGGGCAGGATAAAATAAAAGTTGTTCCCCTCCTCCGTGGCCTCATAGCCAGCCACTCCGCCATGAATCTCCACCACCTGCTTGACAAAAGCCAGGCCATGCCCGGTTCCGGACTCGACCTTGGCCCGCTCTCCCCGCACCCCATCGGTAAAGACCGTTTTCGCCTCGGCCTCGCAAAGATGCTCCCCGGTGGTAAAGACGTTGAACTTGACTGCGGCCTTGCCTGGGCCAAAATAATCAGGCAGCAGCTCCCGGCCATAGGCCACGGCTTTCCGGGGCTCTCCGTTGCGGCTGATGATTTTGCCGGTGTACTTCACCGCGTTGGAAAAAAGATTGGTATAAACCTGTGAAATAAGCCCGACATCCACCCGGAGGAAAAGTTCCTCCGCCTGCATGTCCTGAGGCCTTTCCACCACAATCCCCCGAGCGCCGAATCTGCTCAGGAAGTGATCAAGTTGCAAAGAAACAATCTCCCGGTCGATAGAGCATTTACGAAGACGCGGCACAAAACGGCCCTGGGCAAAGTGGTCCCGCCGGAAAAGGCTCTCTAAAAAAAGGCTGTAATTGGCATGGTGTTCCAGCAACTCCCGGTAATTCTCCAGCAAGCCACGACGCAGGTCGTTCATCTTTGCCATTGCCAGCTCACAATCCGTGCCGGACACCGCCGGCGCCGTCTTTAACCCGGAAAGCAGTATTTCCAGCTCGTCAATCTCTCCGATGCGGGATTTAAGCTGATTAAACAGATGCTTGAAGTACATGTTGGGGGTGATGACGTTGTGTTCGATGTCCATCACCAAGTTATTGATGAACTGGAGATGCCTGATATTCTCGTGCGCAATCAAACGGTTATGCAGATTGTAGCCGATACGGTTTGTGTATTTACGCAAAAAGAAACGATCAGCCCGGGAAATTTTCTCAAGAGGATACACCTCTAAAACCCCCATAATTTGCAGGGCAACCGGTTGCTCCCCATGCTCACGATCAGGGGAGGGCTTGCGATGAATCGGCACCAGCAGCGACTGACCGCTCTCATAACTCTTACAGGTTAATCGCACCTGGGCCGGGGCTGCCACCGGTTTCACCGGCAGCCCTTCCTGGCTTTCACAAACAAGAATCAGCTTTTCCTGACCCTTGTCAAAAAGATAGAGCCGACTGTGCAAGCCGAGAAACTCAAAAAGGGCTGCCACGCAGACCCGGTAAAAATCCTCGTTGGAGTCGAACTCCTGGGCCAGATCAAAGAAGGCGCGCAAGAGATCGTTCTGGGCCGGGCTGAGGTTATAGCTCGCGTAGCTCCGCTGCTTTTCCCTGATCCGCAGCCTGATCGGCTGCAAGTCAACGCCTGAATTTGGTTCTTGGCTCATGATTACCCTGAGCGGCAAAAGCGTGCCGCCTGCTTCCTGATTTCCAGAAAATATCCTGCAATCTGGGGCAACAGAGATAAAAAACTAGGGGCCGACCAGCACGATTTCATCGGCTCCGCTCTTTTCAGCAAGACGCACATGCACATGTTCATCGGCTTTAACCGGGATGTCCATGCCCACATAATCGGGCTGGATCGGCAACTCCCGTCCGCCTCGGTCAACCAGAACAGCCAGCTGGATGCACTGAGGCCGGCCGATATCCATCAAGGCGTCCATGGCCGCCCGGATGGTGCGCCCGGTGAAAATCACATCATCAACCAGAACCACGACCTTCTCCTCCATAGGAAAGCCGATGCTGGTTTTTTTGACCACCGGATTCTGGCTGGCCAGGCTCCAGTCATCCCGATAGAGCGTGATGTCCAGGGTGCCAGTGGGCAGCACGATCTTCTCCCGATCCTGGATCAGCTTCTGAATCCGGTCGGCAAGAAAGACGCCCCCGGTATGGATGCCGATTAT
This sequence comes from Deltaproteobacteria bacterium RIFOXYD12_FULL_55_16, assembly GCA_001799255.1. Lineage (GTDB taxonomy): Bacteria > Desulfobacterota > Desulfobulbia > Desulfobulbales > Desulfurivibrionaceae > Thiovibrio. The sequence continues at coordinate 36,758 of MGTC01000059.1, read as the reverse complement.
GGCCAGATTGGCAACGCCATGGTTGTTTTCCACGATCTGCAAGGCGATCCGGTGCAAGGACCGGTCTATATCCTTGGCCGACATGATTCTCTTTTCCATCTTTTCCCCTCCAAAATTAAGAGCGACACCCCTTAGCTTACGGCCAGAAATAATCAAGGCCCCGCGTCAGCACCGTGTTGATCGCCTCAGGATAGGCCTCGCACTCTGCGGCAAAAACCCTGGCCGCGATATCCTCAGGCGTGTCGGCGTCATCTAAGGCCACGCAGTGCTGGATTACAATCGGCCCCTCGTCATAGACCTCATTGGCAAAATGAACCGTGCAGCCGCTCACCTTGCAGCCCCGCGCCTTGACGGCCCGATGCACCCGCAGACCGTACATCCCCGCCCCGCAAAAGGCAGGAATCAGGGAGGGGTGAATATTGAGTACGGCCCGCCGCAGATGAGCCGGGGGCTGATAGAGTTTGAGATAACCGGCCAGCAGCACCAGTTGGATTTCGTACTCCTGCAAAATGGCGTTGATGGCGGCATTGTCCTGGGCATGGAAGGCCGGATAGCCATATTTTCGAGCCTTGGTCAAACCAAGGGCTTCGGGCAGGTTGGAAAGCACCACCTCAATGCTTCCCCGCATGGCGCCCGTGGCAAGGCGTTCATGGAAGTTGTCCAGAGTCCGGCCAGAGCCGGAGAGCAGTACCGCCATCTTCATTGGCTTCACCACCTACTTGAAATAAGGATTGGCTTCGGCATCCACGCTCTTCAGCCAGGTGACGATAGCGGTGTCATAGGCGCTGGTCAGGGCGAAGACCTTTACCGCCAGGCGAAAGCGGGTCTTGAGTGTGGTATTGCCGGTGGCCTTGATCTCGGCCAGCACCTGCGGGTAATCGGCCGGATCGACGATCACCGTGACATCCTGAAAATTCTTGGCGCTTGAGCGCAGCATGGCAGGCCCGCCGATGTCGATATTTTCAATGGCCTCACCCAGGGTACAGGCCGGATTGGCCACGGTTTTTTCAAAGGCGTAGAGATTGACCGCCACCAGATCGATAGCCTGCAGATCATGCGCCTGCATCTGCCGCACATGCTCCGGGTTGCCTTTCTGGGCCAGAATGCCGCCATGCACCTTGGGATGCAGGGTCTTGACCCGGCCATCGAGCATCTCTGGAAAGCCGGTGAATTCGGCAACATCCTTAACCTTGATCCCGCAGTCACGCATCTTTTTGGCCGTGCCGCCGGTGGAGAGGATCTCGATCCCCATCTGCTCAAGTTCCCTGGCAAACCCCTCGATCCCGGATTTGTCGGTGAGACTGAGCAAGGCCCGTTCTATCTTTTTCATGGTTTTCTCCTGATATCTTTTTCAAATAACCTCTGCGCCTGCCGCAACCTTTGCCCCGACACTGTAACGCAAAGAGACGAAGACGCAAGGCAAACAGACTTAGTCGGCGAAAAAAAGATCCACTCGCAAAAAAGGAAAAAGTTAACAAGTCACCAAGGAATACCCCCAAGGAATACCCGTTGAAATCGCGGCTTTTTGCGATTTCAAAAAAAGCGGCCTCAACCGCACCTTGGCCCCTACAAATCCTTCCTGGTAAACTTCCTGATCAAGCGCCGATCCCGCTTGCCTGGCCGCCCCGGCGGCCCAGCCCCAACAACGCGCAAAAGACGCCGGGCCTCTCGGGCCTGAATCCGGGCGGCCAGGCTCTCCGAGGTCTCTGCATAGAGCAGCTGCGCTTCCGGCGCGCCGCGACGCTGGTCGCTGACGGCCAGCACAACTATGGCGAATTCATCCTCTTCCTTATGAATCAGCAGCCTGTCGCCCACAGCCACCAGCCGGGAGGGCTTTACCCGCAGGCTCCCCATCTGAACCCTGCCGCCGGTCACCGCCTGAGACGCCAAAGAACGGGTCTTAAAAAAACGGGCGGCCCACAGCCATTTATCCAAACGAACCCTGGCTTCTTCCATCATCATCTTGCCGTCTCCACTCAACGATCTTAAAAGCCTACCACAATTATCGCCCTCCGGCCAAGCCCCATTCGCAGCCTGGATGTAACTATCCAGCTTGAAGCCGGAAAGTAAGAAAAACCACCAAACCGTAACTGTTCAGCAGTGCCGCAGATGCAGCGTGTCTGTCAATCATCGGCGGCAGCAGTGCCGACACAGAGGCCTGAGAGCTATAGCTGAGTTGAGCAGCTCGCCGGATTTTATGCCCTTCAGGGTGCAAACGAAACTTATACCCTTTGGGTGCATACATAATGGTATGCGAACAGGCCGATAACAAAGCAGATGCGGTGCTGCTGGACAGTTACGCCTGGGTTACGAAAACAATTGACAAATATATGGTTCCTTGCTATCAATCTCGATTGTTTTTTTTCATATACCTCCTTGCTCTTCGCATGAAACGCAAAAAGCAAGGGCCAAATGACCACAAGGAGGAATCAATGCGCAGGTACGAGACAATTGTTATTGTCAAACCGGGGGTCGGAGAAACAGAATTCTCTTCGGTTTCCAACAAGGTAACTGGAACCATCGAAGGTTTTGGCGGACTCATCGTGAGAACCGACCGCTGGGGCCTGAAAAAACTGGCTTACCCCATCAAGAAAGAAGTCCAGGGCGATTTTCTCTATGTCGAATATGCAGGCCTGCCTGATGGCGTCAAGGAAATGGAACGGCTCATCCGCATTGATGACCGGGTTCTGAAATTCATGACGGTAAAAACCCAGGAAGTCTTCATCCCCGATGCCCCCAAGGCGGAAGAGCCCGCAGAGCCGAAAACCAGCCCTGCGGAAGAAGACGAAGCCTCTGAATAGTTTTTGCGCCTTTCGCAAGCAAACTATTACATATCTCGAACCAGAAAAGAGGAAAGAACATGGTTATCAAGAAAAAGAAGATTTTCAACCGTCGCAAGGTCTGTCGTTTCTGCACGGACAAGAGCCTGATGATTGACTATAAGGATGTCAAAACCCTGCGCAATTTTGTCACGGAGCGCGGCAAGATTATACCCCGGCGCATCTATGGCAACTGCGCCCATCACCAGAGACAGCTTACCGAGGCCATCAAGCGGGCGCGGCAGATTGCCCTGTTGCCTTATGCCGGCCAGGCCCAGCAGTAAAAGAACCACAGAAACCGTGTTAGGCACAGGAGCAAACAGGCAGGCGGCGACTATCGGGGCTATCGCCATCACGACCCTAGTTTTCACGACGCCGACAATGGTAGTCGGCCTTGAGTGGCTCAACTGCCTTATCCCGCTGCCCGTCTACTACTTCCTGCGCGTTTACGGGCAGAAACAGGGGGCAGTCATTATTACCCTGGCCCTTGGCCTTGCGGGCGGCCTGACTCTCTGGAGCGGCAATCTGCCGAGCCTGCTTTTCTCGCTGACCCTTATGCCCATTGGCCTAATTCTTGCCAGGGCGGACAGGGAAAATGAGTCGGCCCAGCGGGCCGGGCTAACAAGTGTCGGCTATCTTGTGCTTGTCTGGCTGATTACAGGCTGGCTGATGGGACTGGCCACCCAGAGCAACCCGTATCTTGAGCTGCGGCAGAATCTGGACAAGGGGTTTGAGGCAACCTTTTCTCTGTACCGGGATTCGGGACGTTTCCCGGCTGGTGATCTTGAAGGGATCAAGACCTTAATCACCCAGCTCCGAGAACAGGTGGCGCGGCTTTTTCCGGCTCTGCTCCTTACCTCGATCATCTGCACCGTCTGGCTGAACATCGTGGCTGGCCAGTGGCTGCTGAAGAGAAGAGACCCCACCCGGACAGACCGGGAAGATTTAAAAAACTGGCGGCTCCCGGAATTGCTGGTCTGGCCGGTAATAATGACAGGCAGCCTCCTTTTGCTCCCTGAGGAAAGGCTCAACACCCTGGGCCTGAATGCGGGCCTGGTGCTTCTGGTTCTTTATCTCTCGCAAGGCCTGGCGATTATCGCGAGCCTGATGCAAAGATGGTCGCTGTCACTGCTGGTCAGGACGATAATCTACAGCCTCCTGTTCATGCAGATTTACGGCTTTGTTCTCGTTGCCGTGCTTGGCCTGGCTGATGTCTGGGTTGATTTCAGAAAACAGCGGCTGACAAAAGATGTGGATGACACCTCGGTGTCTTAAGAAAGAAATACCTACTGAAACTGGAGGCTTTTTCAGAGTCTTCATTTTTTAGAAATCCGGAGGCACAACATGGAACTCATTTTAAAACACACCATTGACACCCTTGGCGAAGAAGGCGATGTTGTTAAGGTCAAGGACGGCTATGCCCGCAACTTCCTGATCCCTCGTCGCCTGGCCGTCTCTGCCACCAAGGCAAACCTTACCACTCTGGAAAGGGAAAAAGCCGCCATTGTGGCAAGAAAGAAAAGCCAGCGTGACGAGGCGGAAGCCCTGGCCAGGAAGGTTACGGAAGCCAAGGTGGTCATTGCCCATCGTTCCGGGGAGGACAACAAACTCTATGGTTCGGTCACCTCCGCAGAAATCGCGGAAAGGCTCGCCGCCCTGGGCATTGAACTCGACCGGAAAAAAATCGTTCTGGCCGAACCCATTAAAACCCTGGGGATCACCATGGTACCGGTAAAGATCGGCTACCAGCTTGCCGCAGAAATCACGGTGGAAATCGTGCCCCTGGCTGCTGAATAACACAGATAACTGAGTGGGGGGCAGAAAACCGCCCCCTTCCTTCACAGCCAGCGACACGCCATGGAATCCGGACCAGGCCCCTCCACCACCCACCGTCTGCCCCCGCAGAATCTTGAGGCCGAGCAATGCGTTCTCGGCTCAATCATGCTGCAAGAAGGCGCCATGCCCAGGGCGGTGGAGATTCTCAGCGAAGAAGATTTTTACCGTGACGCGCATAAACACATTTTTTCCGCCATGGTCACCCTGTTTGACCGTGGCGAACCCCTTGATCTCATCACCATTTCCAACCTGCTGAAAGACAACAACCGCTTTGCCGCGATTGGCGGCCCTACCTACCTCGCCACCCTCACCGATATCGTGCCGGTGGCCGCGAACATCGCCTATTACGCCAAGATCGTGCGGGAAAAAGCCATCCTCCGCAAGCTGATCGCCACCGGCACCGAGATCGCCGGGCGCTGTTACGAGGAGCAGGACGACATCGACGGCCTGCTTGATGACGTGGAGCAGACCGTTTTTGATATCTCCAGGGCCAAGAGCGGCCAGTCTTACCACTCGCTCAAGACCGTAATTTCCAGCACCTTCAAATACATCGAACAGCTCTACGAACGCAAGGAACACATCACCGGCGTTCCCACCGAATATTACGAACTGGACAAGAAGACTGCGGGCCTGCAACGCTCTGATCTCATCATCCTGGCCGCTCGTCCCAGCATGGGCAAGACTGCCCTGGCTGTCAACATCGCCCAGAACGCCGCCCTGCTCCACAAGGTGCCGGTGGCGATCTTCAGCCTGGAGATGTCCAAAGAGCAGCTGGGCATGCGGCTGCTCTGCTCCATCAGCCGGGTTGACGCCCAACGCTTGCGAACCGGCTTTCTCAAGGAACAGGACTGGCCCAAGCTTACCAGGGCGGTGGGCATGCTTTCGGAGGCCCCCATCTACATTGACGATACCCCGGCCATCACGGTGCTGGAGATGCGGGCCAAGTGTCGGCGGCTGAAAACGGAACACAACATCGGCCTGGTGGTGGTGGATTACCTGCAATTGATGCGGGGCCGAACAAATATCCATTCCCGCGAGCAGGAAATCAGTGAGATCTCCCGCTCACTCAAGGCCATGGCCAAGGAACTCAGCATCCCGGTTCTCGCCCTGTCCCAGCTGAACCGCAGCCTGGAAGGCCGCCCCAACAAAAGGCCGCAGCTTTCCGACCTGCGCGAATCCGGCGCCATCGAGCAGGATGCCGACGTGATCGTCTTCATCTATCGGGACGAGGTATACAACAAGGCGGAAGACAACCCGAGAAAAGGGATCGCCGAGATCATCATCGGCAAACAGCGCAATGGGCCAACCGGCACCGTGGAGCTTGCCTTTATCGACCGCTTCACCTCCTTTGAAAATCTTGCCCAGCCAAATTTTCCGTCAACTGAATAATGCTAAAGTTGAGCAGCTTGCCTGCTCAAACAAAACTTATGCCCTTTGGCTATAAAAACTCTTAGTTCAGCCCCCCCAAACTAAGCACGAAAAAAATCGGACCAACAAAGATGAAATACGACTTTAAGGCCATTGAAGAAAAATGGCGCAATCATTGGCTGGAAAACAACACTTACACGGCAACAGAAGATCCAGCCCGGCCCAAATACTATCTGCTCGAGATGTTCCCCTACCCTTCGGGCCGCATCCACATGGGCCATGTGCGCAACTACACCATCGGCGACGTGGTGGCCCGCTACAAGAGGATGAAAGGCTTCAACGTCCTGCATCCCATGGGCTGGGACGCCTTTGGCCTGCCTGCGGAGAATGCGGCGATCAAGAACGACACCCATCCGGCCAAGTGGACCTACGAAAACATCGACTACATGAAGAAACAGTTGCAGCGCATGGGCTTCAGCTACGACTGGGGCCGGGAACTCGCCACCTGCAACGACAAATACTACCGCTGGGAACAACTGCTTTTTATCAAGATGTACGAAAGGGGGCTGGTCTACCAGAAGGTGACCACGGTCAACTGGTGCCAGACCTGCCAGACGGTGCTGGCCAACGAACAGGTCATCGATGGGGCCTGCTGGCGCTGCGACAACGCCGTGCTGCCCAGAGAGATGAACGGCTGGTTTTTCAAGATCACCGACTACGCTGAAGAGTTGCTCGCCGGTTGCGACCAGCTCACGGGCTGGCCGGAAAAGGTACTCACCATGCAGCGCAACTGGATCGGCAAGAGCGTGGGCGCCGAACTGCACTTCCCCATCGAGAACTCCGCAAAAACCCTGACCATCTTCACCACCCGCCCGGATACCATCTTTGGCGCGACCTTCATGTCCATCGCCCCGGAACACCCTCTGGCTGGGGAATTGAGCGCTGGCACCCCTCAGGAAGGCGCGATCAGGGATTTCGTGGCCCGGATCAAGATCGAAAAACAGCGGCAGAGCCCGGAAGACGAGGTGGAAAAGGAGGGGGTCTTCACCGGCGGCTACTGCCTCAACCCCTTCACCGGCAAGCGACTGCCAGTGTATGTGGCCAATTTCGTCCTTATGGAATACGGAACCGGCGCGGTGATGGCAGTCCCGGCCCATGACCAGCGCGACTTCGAATTCGCCCGCAAATACGGGCTTGAAATCAGCGTCGTCATCCAGCCCGAAGGCGAGCCTCTTACTCCTGCCGCCATGACTGAGGCCCACGAAGGGCCCGGCACCCTGCTTGCCTCCGGCGAATTCACCGGCCTGGCTTCGGAAAAAGCCAAGGCCGCCATTACCGCAGCGGCTACAGAAAAAGGCTGCGGCAGCCAGCGCACCACCTTTCGCCTGCGCGACTGGGGCATCTCCCGCCAGCGTTACTGGGGCGCCCCCATCCCCATGCTCCACTGCGCCTGCTGCGGGGTGGTGCCGGTGCCGGAGAAGGATCTGCCCATCAGCCTGCCCACCGATATTCAGTTTGACAAATCAGGCAAGTCGCCGCTGCATACCCTGGAAAGCTTTTACCAGACCACCTGCCCGGTCTGCCACGGCCCGGCCCGCCGCGAAACAGACACCATGGACACCTTTGTCGAGTCCTCCTGGTATTTTGCCAGATACACCAGCCCCCGCTACACCGAGGGGCCGCTGGAAAAAGACCAGGCCGCTTACTGGCTGCCGGTGGATCAGTACATCGGCGGGGTGGAACACGCCATCCTCCACCTGCTCTACTCCCGTTTTTTCACCAGGGTTTTGCGTGATCTCGGTTACCTGAGCATTGACGAGCCGTTCACCAACCTGCTCACCCAGGGCATGGGCATCAAGGATGGCACCAAGATGTCCAAGTCCAAGGGCAACGTGGTGGATCCCAATGAGCTGGTCGAAAAATACGGCGCTGACACGGTTCGCTTATTCAGCCTGTTCGCCGCTCCGCCGGAACGGGATCTGGAATGGAGCGATCAAGGGGTGGAAGGGGCCTACCGCTTTTTGAACCGGATCTTCCGGCTGGTTGACGAAAATCTCGCCGTCTTTGCCGGGCCTGCCTCCAGCCTGCCGCTTACGATGAACGCGGCCAGCGTCGCCCTGCACCGGAAAACCCATCAGACCATCCGCAAGTTCGGGGCCGATATCGAGGCAAAGTTTCATTTCAATACCGCCATCAGCTCGGTGATGGAGCTGAGCAACTCCCTGTCCAGCCTTGCCGGAGAAGCAAACGACGAAGCCCCTGCTCCCGCAGTAATCCGCGAGGCCATCGAGGCGATGCTTGCCCTGCTCTCCCCCATGGTGCCGCATCTTTGTGCCGAGCTTTGGGAGCTGACCGGACACCCCACCCCCCTTGCCGGAATGCTCTGGCCAGAGTACGATGACGAGGCGGTAAGAGAGGAAACCATCACCATTGTGGTTCAGGTGAAGGGCAAGGTGCGCAGCCAGCTCCAGGTTGCCCCGGGCGCCAGCGAGGCTGATCTGGAAAAGATGGCCCTGGCCGATGAAAAGGTACAAAGATTTCTGGACGGCAGCCAGGTGCGCAAGGTAATTGTGGTGCCAGACAAACTGATCAATATTGTGATTTAGGAACCGGGCGAAATGTTGTACTGTTCTGCCTCGCCTTTACGGTTCCTTATGCCGTCTTGGCAGGACTCTAGGTTCAACATTTTGCTCAACGGCTTAAAAAGGCCAGACACCCACGGAACCAGCCCCATGAAGAGCCTTACCCTGACCCCGATAAACGGGATAAGTGCGTTAACAAAGATATTTTCCGCCAGGAAAACGCAGAAAATATTTTCTAACTTACTGATAAATCTGAGCCTGCTCCTTATCCTGCTGAGCGCAACAGGGTGCGGCTACCACAACCCTAATATGCTGCCGCCAGAAAAACAGGGCCGGATTGTCAAACTCCATATTCCCCTCTGGGCAAACCCGACCAATGAGATCCGGCTCGCCTCCGACATCCGCAACGCCCTGCAGGACTGGCTCGGTCAGGGCAAAAGGTTTACGGTGGCGCCCAACGCCGGAGAGGCCGATTATGTCGTAAACGGCAAAATCATTTCGGTGAGTTACCCCGGCCGGGCCTATACGGCCACAAACCAGGTCCTGGCGCTCAGCGCCACCCTGACCGTTGACTACACCGTCACCGACACCCGCACCGGCAAGACGGCCTGGGAGGCCAAGGGCTTCTCCCTCACGGAAACCTATTCTGCTGACAGCAGCCTTTCAAGAACCGACACCAACAAGAAACAGGCCATGGAAACCCTGGTGGACAAACTGGCCGAGCAAATATACCTCCGCCTTTACAGCGCCATCTCCAGGCATGAAAAGGACTGAGGGCAGGAAGCAGAAAGCTGAAAGCAGAGTGCTGAGTGCAGAGTGCTGAGGGCAAAGGGCTGAGGGCAAAGGGCTGAGTGCTGAGAGCTGAGTGCTGAGAGCTGAGTACAAAGGGCTGAGGGCAGAGTGCAGAGTGCTGAGTGCTGAGTGATCGGAACTCAGCAAGTCCACCTCGTCCACCCCGTCCACCCTGTCCACAAAAAACTGACGGCTGAGTGCATCATAATTTTTAAAAAAGCTTAAAACTTTGCGCCTTTGCGTTAAAAAGATATCTTTACCTCACTATATAAATATAACCAAAAAAATGGAGCCCCCCATGCCATCCCGCAGAGAACTTGCCAACGCCATCCGCGCCCTGAGCATGGATGCCATCCAGAAAGCCAAATCAGGCCATCCCGGCGCGCCCATGGGCATGGCTGACCTCGCCGAAGTCCTGTGGAACGACTTTCTTGTCCACAACCCGACCAACCCAAAATGGGCCAACCGCGACCGCTTTGTCCTCAGTAACGGCCATGGCTCCATGCTGCTCTATTCCCTGCTCCATCTCAGCGGCTACGACCTGCCCATGGCGGAGATCAAAAACTTCCGCCAGCTGCACGCCAAAACCCCGGGGCATCCGGAATACGGCTACGCCCCAGGCATTGAAACCACCACCGGCCCTTTGGGTCAGGGCATTGCCAACGCGGTGGGCATGGCCATTGCCGAAAGAACCCTGGCTGGCCAGTTCAACCGTCCCGGCCACGCGATTATCGACCATCACACCTATGTCTTTCTGGGCGACGGCTGCATGATGGAGGGGATTTCCCACGAAGTCTGCTCCCTGGCCGGGACCCTGGGTCTGGGCAAACTCATCGCCTTGTACGATGACAACGGCATCTCCATCGATGGCGAGGTGGCAGGCTGGTTCACCGACAACACCCCCATGCGCTTTCGCGCCTATGGCTGGCATGTCATCGAGGGCGTGAACGGCCATGATGCCGAGGCAGTAAAAAAAGCCCTTGCCGAAGCAAAGGAAGTAACGGACAGGCCCTCGTTGCTCTGCTGCAAGACCGTGATCGGCTGGGGCTCCCCCAACAAGCAGGGCAAGGAGGATTGCCACGGCGCACCCCTGGGTGAAGCCGAGATCGCCCTGGTTCGCCAGAGCATCGGCTGGCCCCACCCCGCCTTTGAGATTCCGGCTGAAATCTATGCCGGCTGGAACGCCAAGGACAAGGGCGCAGCCCAGGAGGCCGAATGGAACACCCGCCTTACCGCCTATAAAGCAGCGCACCCGGAACTTGCTGCAGAACTTATCCGCAGGCTTGCCGGTAAACTCCCGGCGGATTGGCAGGCTAAGGCCGGAGCCTATATCAACGGAATCAACGCCAAGGCCGAAAAGGTCGCCACCCGCAAGGCCTCGCAGAACTGCCTCAACGGCTATGGCCCCCTGCTGCCGGAGCTCCTCGGCGGCTCAGCCGACCTGGCTTGCAGCAACCTGACTCTCTGGGCCGGCAGCAAGGGCATCAACACGGATCCGGGCGGCAACTATATCTATTACGGGGTGCGCGAATTCGGCATGTGCGCCATTGCCAACGGCCTCGCCCTGCACGGCGGCTTCATCCCCTACACCGCCACCTTTCTGATTTTTTCCGAATACGCCCGCAACGCCCTGCGCATGGCTGCCCTCATGCGGCAGCGCTCGATATATGTTTTCACCCACGACTCCATCGGTCTGGGCGAGGACGGCCCCACCCACCAGCCGGTGGAGCAGGCCGCCACCCTGCGGCTGATCCCGAACATGGGACTCTGGCGGCCCTGCGACGCGGTGGAAACAGCCGTGGCCTGGAAGATCGCCATTGAGCGCAGCACCGGCCCCACCTGCCTGCTGCTCTCCCGGCAGAATCTGCCTCACCAGCCCCGCAGCGCGGAACAACTGGCCAACATCGCCAAGGGCGGCTATGTCCTGCTCGATTGCGACGGCACCCCGGAGGCCATCCTCATCGCCACCGGCTCCGAGGTCGAACTGGCCATGGCGGCAGCCCAAGAGCTTGGCGCAAAAGGCAAAAAAATTCGCGTAGTTTCCATGCCCAGCACCGATTGCTTTGCCAGCCAGAGCAAGGAATACCAGCAATCCGTGCTGCCGGACACCGTCCAGACCAGGGTCGCCATCGAAGCCGGA
>MGTC01000059.1:21880-25206 GCA_001799255.1 Deltaproteobacteria bacterium RIFOXYD12_FULL_55_16 | reverse complement strand
GAATCCGCCCCGGCAGAGCAGCTGTTCCCCTACTTCGGCTTCACCGTGGAGAAGGTAATAAATACAATAAAAACAGTGCTGAGTACTGAGTGCTGATTGATAAAAAACAAGTGCTGAGTGCTGAGTGCACAGTGCTCAGTACTCAGCACTCAGTACTCAGCACTCGACCGTTATTCATCCTTGCCCCTTTGGCCGGATACAGCGATCTGGCCTTCCGCCTGCTCTGCCGGGAGTACGGCGCAGACCTCTGCGTTTCCGAGATGATCAGTTGCCACGGCCTGCATTTCCGGCAGAAAAACACCCTGGACATGCTCAAAACCACGGCGGCGGAGCGTCCGGTGGCCATGCAGCTCTTTGGCGCCGAAACAGAGGTCATGGGCGAGGCGGCAGCGATCCTTTCAGCGCTGCCCATTGATCTCATCGATATCAACATGGGCTGCCCGGCAAAAAAGGTTATCAAGAAAGGGGCGGGCTGCGCCCTGATGAAAGACCCAGCCCTGGCGGCCAGGATCATCCGGGCGGTGGTGAAAAATTCTTCCGTGCCGGTAACGGTCAAGTTTCGTTCCGGTTGGAATCACCAGAGCCTCATTGCCAGCGACTTCGCCAGAATGGCCGAGGAAAACGGGGCGGTGGCGGTCACGGTTCACGCCCGAACCTGGAGCGACGGCTTCAGCGGCGCCGCAGACTGGCAGATCATCAGCCAGGTGAAGCAGGCGGTTTCCATCCCGGTAATCGGCAACGGCGATATCATCTCCCATGCCGACGGCCTGCGGAGAATGGCGGAAACCGGTTGCGACGGGGTAATGATCGGCCGGGCCGCCCTGGGCGCGCCCTGGATCTTTTCCGCCGCTGCGCCGGAAAACCCAGACCTTGCCTTCAGACTCACAACCCTGCGCCGCCATCTGTCCCTTATCGCCAAGCACCAGCCCGACACCCCGCCTTCCCAGATCAAAAATCATGCGGGCCGGTATTTCAAGGGGGTGCCGGGCGGAGCGGAGATCAGACGCCAGATCTTCAGCCAGACCTCCTTTGCCGCCGTGGAAGAATTCATCTCCTCTTTCTCCTAGTCCTTGATGGGTTTCTTTTTCTTAAAATAGGTTGTTTTGCACCAGCGTCCCCTACTTCCTACTTCATGAGCGTCCCCTACTTCATGCTCAGCGTCCCCTACTTTCGTGCAGCGCTACTTCTACTTTATCCTCTGGGCAAGTGATTTTTTCATAGTTGACAAGATGTTTCCTGAAGGATACATTGAGGTCATGAGATACGAACTACACCGCACTGAGCACTACGACAAGTGGTTTGCCAAGCTGAAGGACAGGACGGTAAAACTCAAGGTTTTGGCACGTCTGGCTCGGGTGGAGAATGGCAACTTTGGCGACTTCTCCCAGCTTGGCGAAAATCTCTTTGAACTTCGTTTCTTTTTTGCCGGAGGCCTGCGTATTTACTACACTATCGGGGATGGCGTAGTGGTTATTTTGCTGGCTGGCGGCGATAAGTCCACCCAAGCCCGTGATATTGAAAAAGCCGCTGAAATTTTGCATGGAGGGTTCACCGATGACCATCAAGACCAAACCATTTGATCTAGCCGAACACCTTGAAACCAAGGAAGACATCAGCCTGTTTCTCCAGGAAGTCGCGGCAACTGGCACGGAGTCTGATTTCATCCATGCCCTTGGCATTGCTGCCCGCGCCAAGGGCATGACTGAGGTTGCCAAACAGGCCGGAGTCACCAGGGCCAGCCTTTATAAATCCTTGGCTGACAACGGCAACCCCAGGTTTGACACCATCAGTAAAATTATTACGGCCTTGGGGTGTAAATTGGCGGTGGTATCTTCCGCTCACGCTTGAATCCGTAGCAGAAACAAGTGAGGCCAGGTCTGGAAAATTAGCTTTTTATGGACAGTGGGGGCAGGTCGAACGGGAATAAATCGAACGGTCAGACCACATTTCCCCTTATCATGGATGTCCCCTAATATTTCGAGGTGCTGGTGGGAGGAGAAACCATCCCTCTAACCGTTACCGAATTTTCTATTTTAGAACTTCTGGTCAGACGACCTGGCTGGGCCTTCAACCTCCAGGAGATCATCGACGGGATCCGGGACTATAACTACGTCATAACCCCGCACGCCATGGACGTGCAGGTTTTCGGTCTTAGAAAAAAGCTTGGCAAAGCAGGCAGACACATCAAAACCGTGCGTGGGATCGGCTACAAAACAAAGGGCTGAGGCTGTGAAGCCACCAGCACCCTGTCGATCTCAAGGGACAACTCCCTGACAGTAAAGGGCTTGCTGAGCATGCCGACAAAACCGTACTCCCGGCAATTGGCCATCACCGGATCATTGGAGTAGCCGCTGGCAACAATGGCTTTAACCTGGGGATCAAGGGCGAGCAGTTCCCTGAGCGTTTCCTTGCCGCCCATAGCGCCGGGAATAGTGAGATCCAGGATGACCAGATCAATGGGGGTGTCGGCGTCCTGATATTCCCGGTAGAGCCGGAGGGCTTCCTGGCCGTCCGCCGCAGGAACCACCGTGTAGCCAAGATAGTTAAGGATGCTTTGGGCGAGACTTATGACCATTTCATCATCATCCATCACCATAATCCTCGCCTGCCGCCTGGCATTTTGCACCCTGACCACCGGCTCTGCGCTTATCTTCTCCCTGGGCGAGGCCGGCAAAAAGACCGTGAAGGTGGTGCCTTCTCCAGCCTCTGATTCCACGGCGATTCTGCCGCCGTGTTTGGCAACGATGGCATAGGTGACAGCAAGTCCAAGGCCATGGCCCTTTTCCTTGGTGGTAAAATAGGGATCAAAGATGCTGTCCAGCAGCTGGGGCGGGATGCCGACCCCATGGTCGCAGATAACAATGCTGACATAATCGCGCCCCTCTTCCTCACCCTCCTCCCCAGGGACATTATGACAGGAAATCTCCACCACTCCGCCATCGGGCATGGCATGAGCCGCGTTGAGGATAATATTCTGGATCACCTGACTGATCTGGCCCGGATCCACCCGCACTGGCCAGAGATCTTCGGCGATCTGGCAATCGCTGCGAACATTGCTGCCCCGCAGAATAAATTCGGCAGAATCCCGGATCACCTCGCCGATCGCGGCCAGTTGCCGCACCGGTTCGCCACCCCTGGCAAAGGTAAGAAGCTGGCCGGTCAGTTTACTGGCCCGCTGGGAGGCTTGCTTCGCTGACTCCAGCAGGGAGATGATTCCTTTATCGCCGCTGGGCAGACGCAGGGCAAGATCGATATTTCCCAGGATCGCGGCCAGGATATTGTTGAAATCATGGGCAATTCCACCGGCCAGCATTCCCACCGACTCC
>MGTC01000059.1:0-21850 GCA_001799255.1 Deltaproteobacteria bacterium RIFOXYD12_FULL_55_16 | reverse complement strand
ATCCGGTTCTTCTCGGTTTCATCACGAAAGACCAGAACCACCCCAACCATCTCGCTGTGCTCGTTGCGGATGGGCGCCGCGCTGTCGGCAACCTCCCGTTCCACCCCATTTCTGGCAATCAGCAACATCTGCCCGCTCAGCCGGGTAACCTGACCGGTTCGCAAAACCTTGGCCACAGGGCTTTCAGACGGAGAGCGGGTCTTGCTGTCAAGCAGCCGGAATATTTCCGCCAGGGGCCGCCCCACAGCCTCGTACTGTTCCCAGCCGGTGAGTCGTTCCGCCGCCTTGTTGATCAGGGTCACCCGGCCCCCGATATCGGTGCTGATCACCCCGTCGCCGATGCTGCGCAGGGTCACGACCAGCCGTTCCTTTTCCGCGACAAGCTCCCGTTCAACCCGATAGCGCTCGACCATTTCCCGATTGAGCCCTTCCACCGCCACGGTCAATTCCCTGGTGCGCTCCGCCACCCTGGTTTCCAGCAGGTCGTGGGAGCGTTGCAGCTCTTCTTCCGCCTGCCTGCGTCGGCTGATCTCCTGTTCAAGAGGGCGAATAGCCATGAACCGGAGCAGGAACCACAGAATCATGCCGATAAAAACCGTAACCGTCAGGGAAAAGAACACCAGATCCCGCTTTAATCGGACAAGCGGCGCACCAGACAGACGGCGATCCTTGGCCAACTCAAGAGTCAGAAGATGCTGCCCCTCGAAATAGACCGGGGTGCTGGCGATGAGAATATCCCCAGTGGGCTGATCCCGTTCAAATTCGGCCAGAGTCTGCCCATTTGGGAAAATGGCATAAAAAGCCACCACCTCCGGAGTACTCTGCCCCCACTGCAGAAGAAACTGCTCCACCTTGACGAACTCCTCGTTCAGCATGGACTCGGTAACAAAAGTGCCGATCAGCTCCAGCTCGTGCAGGGCCTTTTCGTCCTGTTCCAGATTGTGCTTATGCTCTTCCCGCCGCAAGAGAAAGCTGTCGAGCC
This sequence comes from Deltaproteobacteria bacterium RIFOXYD12_FULL_55_16, assembly GCA_001799255.1. GTDB lineage: Bacteria > Desulfobacterota > Desulfobulbia > Desulfobulbales > Desulfurivibrionaceae > Thiovibrio. Next base: position 20,868 of record MGTC01000059.1, on the reverse strand, counting down.
CGACCAGAAACAGAGCCAGCACCAGCATGAAAGCAAGGAGGGGGCGCCCGTATTTCTTGAAAGAAAGCGACATGCATCAGTCTCCCGGCTTGTGGCTGTGGTCACAAAAAGCATTACAAATACGACGGGTTCCATCATAATCACGATCTGTGGCCGGAACCATACCAGTAGCGCTTTTCTGGATCAGGGTGAGTACGGCCGGATCCTTCAGCTGCAACAAGGCCTGGCGCAGGGCCTTCACCACGGGAGGGGGCAACTTCTTTCCGGCCAGGAAGAGATGCTCGGGGATGGGCTGGCTTTTGGCCAGGATCCTTAAGCCCCGGTTGGCGTATTCGTGAAAAACCTCTTCCTTCATCCCGCCTGCCTCGTAAAAACCACCCAGCACCGCCAGGGCCACATCATTGTGGGAACGAAGGAAACTGTAGCGGCTGAGCTGCTCAACTCCCACCCCCGCTTCCTGCAGCATGATCGTGGGCGCCACGGTGCCCATGGTTGATTCCTTGTCGCCAAAGGCGAAACTCTTGCCCGCCAGATCCTGGATGGTTTTGATTGGCCCGTCACGCCGCACCGCGATAACCCCGTGAAACACGGTTTTGCCGTTGTTCTCCAGCACGGCGAGAATAGGCTTGACACCGTAGTCTTTGGTCATCTGGGTGTAAGAAAACGGCCCGACAAAGGCAAGATCGGCCCGATCCTCACCCAGCCGCTGCTTGTGCTCTTCATAGGTTGGAGAAATTTTCACCTCAATCTTCCTGCCAACCTTTGTCTCCAGATACCGGGCCAGGGGAGTGAAGCGTCGCACCAGTTCCGGCGCGGGAAGATAGGGGTGAAGCCACAGCTCAAGGGGAGGTTCCGCAGCGGCAAGCGAGGAAAAGGGCAAAAAACAGAGGCAGAAGAGCAGAAAGAAAAGACGCGCAGCTTGGGCAGAGAAAAGGTTCATGGTCGCTCCTCATTTCTTAACTTTCAGCCCAGTTCGTTTTTTAACAACATAAACTGCTTCTTTTATTCCCGCAACCAGGTAAGCCGGATGCTTTTTTCTCCATCACCGTAGGCAAAAGCAAGTTCACCCTGGTAAGCGTTATTCAGGGCCTCGCCAATCCGCCGGGCCAGATGGATGCCGGTGGTGGTGACCAGGGTGCGCTCCCCTTCCCCCGCAATGGCCATGATCCGCTCCATGGGATGGGCTTTTTTTTCCTGGGTCTCCAGATTGCGAATCAGGTTGTTGATCTCCCCAGAATGACTTGCGAAAAATCCCCCCCGAATCTCCAGGTAGCCGGCCGGGAAATTATCCTTGATCCGCTGACAGGCCGGACAGACAATGGCATGAGCATTGACCGCCGCCTCCCACCACGCCCAGCGGCCCTCCAGGTACACGGCCCCGCATTCGCTGCATACCGTCGGTTCCGGCAGCTTTCTTTGCTCCTGATAAGTATCATGCCGCTTTTCCTGAATCAGCCGATCCCTTCTTCCATATTGACCTTTGTCCATGATGCTTAGCTCCTTGTCTTTGACTGTTCACCTTCGGGCAGCCTCGCTTGTCTCTTTTGAATCAACCTTCTTATGTTCAAATTATACATCCAGAAGCCAGGTAAAATACAAGAAGCAAATCCGTTTTGCTTAATGTTCGTCCGAAATACTGAAATCCCAGCCCATTTCAAGCGCCAGCCATTGAGGAAGAAGCATTATTGAACGGGAGAAATCCAGGCCTGCGCTTTCAATCTGAACCTTTATTGCCATGAAAAACGGGCTGGCCGCCATCACCACAGACCTGAGCATCTCCGGCGCGTCTGCTCCGGAATCCGGATCATTTGCCGCCCGGCAGGACAGAGGCGAGGAACAGACCAGATGCGTCCGGCACACAACTGGCCTCACGGGATAGGCGCCGCACACGCCATTGACATCAAGCGGACAGGAATGTGCGCAGCTGGAAAGATCATCCTGCCCATCATGAAGAATGGAGGACGGATATCTGCCCGGCTTGGCATTGTCCCATTCATGCCATTGCTGCGTACGCAGACGAAGGTCATTTATCTGCTCTGCGGAAAATTCCCGCCGGATGTATTGGGCCAGGGTATGAGCTTCGGCAATACTGGTAAGGATATGATGCCGACAGCAATAACAACAGCCAGCTTTGCAACTTGGCACGATACTCTCTTCGCAACACAGCCGAGCCAGTTCGCAGGCGATTGCTTCATCCAGCGAAGCATAGACACCGATAACAAAATCCTCTTGCAGGGCCATAGGGAGATTGGCGCCAGATTCATCAAGAACCACCGCCGACTTGTTATTCTCAATCAGGTTTATCATTCTTCCTTTTTCCGGTAAAAACGCCAGCGCCACACAGGGTTTAAGAGTCGAGGCATACCCTCCCTTAGGGACGCAGAAAACACCAATATACCATCACGCATCCCGTCTTGGGGCCATCTTTGGCCGCGTCTCAATCGCATAATCCTCGCCGTAGCTCTGCTACGCCTGTGGTTCTGCTCAATCGGCACAACCAAAGCTGACCCCAATCCAGGCGCGATCCAGGTATATTGGTGTTTTCTGAGTCCCTTATTTCTGGGGATATCTGTTGAGGCAATAACCCACACTTCTTGCTGATTTTACTGGGCCAAAATAGAGGCTGCCGGGCGCACGCAAAAAAGGCCCTGATTTCTCAGAGCCTTAAGAACAGTATCGGATGACACTGGATTTGATGATGGTGGCGATGCAGGGACTTGAACCCCGGACACTACGGATATGAGCCGTATGCTCTAACCAACTGAGCTACATCGCCGTGCAAAGGAAAGTCTTATATTCAGGATTTCGCGATAATTGTCAACCACAAAAGAGCCCCCGGAGTTTCCGCGCACGAAAAAACCGGGGGCTGCTTGTAATCCAAAGGAAACAGCGCGGGCACAGTTCTTACATCATACCGCCCATGCCACCCATGCCGCCCATGCCGCCCATGCCGCCAGGCATACCACCGCCAGCGCCACCCTTGTCTTCTTCGGGATGCTCGGCAATCATGCATTCGGTAGTAAGCAGCAGGCCGGAAACACTGGCCGCATTCTGCAGGGCAAAACGGGTAACCTTGGCAGGATCGATAACCCCTGCCTCAATCAGGTCTTCAAACTTCTCGTTTTCAGCATTGAAGCCCTTGGAGCCCTTCATGTTCTTGACATGCTCAACAATCACCGAACCTTCAAGGCCGGCGTTGTTGGCGATCTGACGCACCGGCTCTTCAAGAGCCCGGGCCACGATCTGCTTGCCAAGCTCCATCTCAGGGGAAAGTTTAAGGTTTTTCAAGGCGCCGAGACAACGCAGATAAGCCACGCCGCCGCCGGGGACAATACCCTCTTCCACTGCGGCGCGGGTAGCATTCAGCGCGTCTTCCACCCGGGCCTTCTTCTCTTTCATCTCGATCTCGGTGGCTGCCCCGACATTGATTACCGCCACGCCGCCGATCAACTTGGCCAAACGTTCCTGGAGCTTCTCGCGGTCGTAGTCGGAGGTGGAAGCGTCGATCTGAGCGCGAATCTGCTTGACCCGGCCTTCGAGATTTTTCTTGTCGCCAGCGCCATCAACGATGGTGGTGTTGTCCTTGTCCATAACAATGCGCTTGGCCGTACCGAGATCACTGAGGGTGACGTTCTCCAGCTTGATCCCCAGATCTTCGGTGATAACCTGGCCGCCGGTGAGGGTGGCGATATCTTCCAGCATCGCCTTACGGCGGTCGCCAAAGCCAGGAGCCTTGACTGCCGCTACGCTCAGGGTGCCGCGCAGCTTGTTGACCACCAGGGTGGCCAGGGCCTCACCGTCAACGTCCTCGGCGATAATGCACAGAGGGCGGCCCATCTTGGCAATCTGCTCAAGGATGGGAAGCAGATCCTTCATGTTGCTGACCTTCTTCTCGTTGATCAGAATAAAGGGCTCGTCAAGATGCACTTCCATCTTCTCGGCATCGGTGACAAAATACGGAGAGAGATAGCCCCGGTCGAATTGCATGCCCTCGACCACGTCCAGGGTGGTCTCCATACCCTTGGCCTCTTCCACGGTGATCACGCCTTCCTTGCCAACCTTGTCCATGGCCTCGGCGATAATGTTGCCGATGGTGGAGTCATTGTTGGCAGAGATAGTGCCAACCTGGGCGATTTCTTTCTGTTCCTTGGTGGGTTTGGCGATATTCTTCAACTCGGCCACCACAGCCTCAACCGCCTTGTCGATGCCACGCTTGATGTCCATGGGGTTGTTGCCAGCGGCTACCAGCTTGGAGCCTTCGGCATAAATGGCCTGGGCCAAAATGGTAGCGGTGGTGGTGCCGTCGCCTGCCACGTCAGAGGTCTTGGAAGCAACTTCCTTGACCATCTGGGCGCCCATGTTTTCAAATTTGTCTTTTACCTCAATTTCCTTGGCAACAGAAACACCGTCCTTGGTGATAACGGGCGCGCCGTAAGATTTTTCGATCAATACATTGCGGCCCTTGGGGCCAAGGGTAACCTTCACGGCATTGGCCAGGATATTTACCCCGTTTAAAATAGACTCACGGGCTTTCACGCCATACTTGATATCTTTTGCAGCCATAACAATTCTCCTTTCCGTCTTTCAGAAAAAAATACAAAACCTGCCAGAGTAACGAGTTGCAAGTGCGTGGTTAATTTTCCTCAACAACTCCTAGCACATCGTCTTCGCGCATGATGAGGAAATCCTCGCCATCAATCTTAATCTCGGTGCCGCCATACTTGGAAAACAGTACCCGGTCGCCGGCCTTGAGCTCAACGGGAACCCGCTCGCCCTTGTCATTAAGACGGCCTTTGCCCACGGCAACAACCTTGCCCTCGGCTGGTTTTTCCTTGGCGCTGTCAGGGATAAAAAGCCCACCCTTGGTTTTCTGCTCTTCCTCCAGTCTTTTGACCAGAATCCGATCATTCAACGGACGAATTTTCATGTAATGCCTCCAGTTGTGTTTGGTAATATTATGATGTGTAACTCTGGCCCGATACAGTGGGGCGGATGCCCGAACATACCCCTGGCCGCAAATGAAGCGGCAGGGAAGCCCGTTTGACGCGACACTTTCCTGCCTTGGTGGCCAGATAATATGTATCGGCTCTTAAAAAATCAAGAGCCGATGCTTCTTTTTTTTAAAAGCGATATCAAGATATTTCACCCAGGGGACATAAGTTTCGTTTGAGCAGCCAAGTTGCTCAACTCAGCTTTTATATTTGTCAGGGCAAAAAATCAAAGACTTGTTACCCAGTCGTGGGGGGATTTTCTGACCCCATACTGGATGGCCTGGATTTCATCAAAAAGTCTCTGGGACAAGGCGCCGGTCTTTCCGTTGTTGATCACGCAGTCTTGTCCCTGATAATGCAGGGAACCAACCGGCGAGATCACCGCCGCAGTACCGGTGCCGAAAATCTCCTTGAGCGAACCATCTTCCTGAGCGGCCAGAACCTCGGTAATGGAAATTCTGCGCTCCACCACGGCCAGGCCCCAATCCCTGACCAGCTGGATGACAGAATCCCTGGTAATTCCCGGCAGAATGCTGCCGCCCAGCGGCGGGGTGATGATCTCATCGCCGATCACAAAGAAGATGTTCATGGTGCCAACCTCTTCGATGTACCTCCGCTCTACGGCATCAAGCCAGAGTACCTGGGTAAACCCGGCCTGCTGGGCCTCCACCGCCGCCATGATGCTGGCGGCGTAGTTGCCTGCGGTTTTTATATCCCCAACCCCGCCGGGCACCGCCCGGACATATTTGTCGGTGACATAGATCCTGACCGGGTTGAAGCCTTCCGGGTAATAGGCGCCAACCGGACTCAGGATGACAAAGAACAGGTATTGTTTTGCCGGACGCACACCCAGGGCCGCCTCGGTGGCGATCATGGTGGGCCGGATATAGAGGGTGGCCCCATTAGCTGAGGGAATCCAGTCCCGGTCGAGGCGCAGCAGCTCTTTTAAGGCAAGAAGAACCTCGGCCACCGGCAGCTGCGGCATGCAGAGTCGCGCCGCCGACCGGTTCAGCCGCTCGATATTGTCCGCCGGGCGAAAGAGGTAGATGTTTTCGTCCTTGCCCCGGTATGCCTTCATTCCCTCAAAGATGGCCTGGCCGTAATGAAGAACCATGGCCGCCGGATCCAGGGAAAAATTCCGGTATGGCTGGATCGCGGCATCGTGCCAGCCCTTCCCTTCGGTATAGTGCATGACCAGCATGTGATCGGTAAAATGCCTGCCAAAACCAAGGGCGTTTTGATCCGGTTTGGGCCTTGCCTCATTTTCCGCGACTCTTTCTATCTGTAAATCCATGTTCTCTTCCTCAGGAAAAAATCTCCATCTCGACGCAGCGAAACCATGCTGACAACCGGTTTTTCAGACCAGCATCGGGGGACAAAATCAAAGGCGATAAATATAAATGATAATCTGCCTCGTTGAAACAACTTATTGATGCCCCACAGTAAACGTGGATATAAAAGGCAGGATTAAGGATGGACAGGGGGGAAGAAGAAAGTGGTCGGGGCGAGAGGATTCGAACCTCCGGCCTCCTGCTCCCAAGGCAGGCGCGCTAACCAGACTGCGCTACGCCCCGACGGACGATGATGGAATGCTTTATTAGCACTCTGCCCGTTACCGGTCAAGAGAATTGTTTTTTTCGCCAGATATGTACGATTGCCAATATTTCGTAACAGCTCCTGAAATGTGCGCCTAAAAATGTTGACGCCAGGAGACGCACTTGCTATATTGCCCGCGTTCAGTTGAACATCGATCCTGGGTAGCTCAGTCGGTAGAGCAGGTGACTGTTAATCACCCTGTCGGGGGTTCGAATCCCTCCCCGGGAGCCAAAAAGCAAGCCGATACCTCCGGTATCGTTCAAAAGCCCGCATTCCATAAAGGTTTGCGGGCTTTTTTGCGTCCAGGCTTGCCCGAGGGGAAATCTTAAAAAAGCACCTCAAGATTCATGGCCCGCAGCCCAGGTCATAATGCACCGTTTTAAGACAGCTGTCCATCACCACCAACAGGCCCGCTGCTTTTGCGCTTCTGGCCGCCTCGACATGAATCACCCCTTCCTGCATCCAGATCGCCTGGGCGCCAAGGGCAATGGCCTGGGCAACTATGGGCGGCACCTCTGCGGAGCGGCGGAAAATATTCACAATATCCACCTGGCAGGGGATTGCCGTAAGGCTGGGATAGCAGAGCAGGCCGAGGATCTCTGTCTGACCTGGATTAACCGGGATAACAGTATAACCTGCCTCCAGCAGATAACGGGCCACCATGTTGCTGGGACGGGATTCCTTGGGGGAAAGGCCAACCACCGCGATGGTTCTGGAGGTGCGCAGCAGCTTTTTTATGGCAGGGAGATCAGCAAGGAGCATAGGGGTATCCACGAGCTATGATTTAGTGCCCCTGCAAATCTGCATGATAAAGCCGGGGAAAAGTATTATATTGTTTTTGGGTCAGGCGGCACAGTTAAAAATACAGACAGCAAAGGCGAATTATGTGTCAGATGCGCGTTATTCTGGAACAGGACGGCAACGAAACAGTGGTGGCGGAAAACGCCTCACTGCTAGAGGTCAGCGGAGATGACCTCCGGGTCAGCGCCCTGTTTGAAGAACCACAACTTATCCGGGGCGCGGCAGTCCGGGCCATTGATTTCCTGAATGGCAGGGTAATCGTAAGCCAGAAAGGAGGAAAAGACTGAGATGGATCAGAAGACCACGAGGGAAAAATTGCAGATTCTTCTGCCCCACTGGGTTGAACATAATCATAATCATGAGACCGAGTTCAAGAAATGGGCGGCTCTGGCGCAAAGCGAGGGACAGGGAGCGCTGGCAGAGCTTTTGAATAAGGCCGTGACCAGCATGGCCGAAACCGATGGCCTTCTGGAAAAGGCCCTGGCGGAGATCGGCGGCCCTGGCGAAGGCCATCATCACCACCATCATCATTACGACTGAGGTTTCTTTAACGCAGAGGCGCAACGTCGCCAAGTTTTAAGCATTTAATTGAAGCATGTTTTTTTGCGTCTCTGCGCCCTGAGGTTACGTCCCTTAGTTGTTGCGAGGCTGTCACTTTTCAAAGGATTGCAGGCCCACAATGGCATGGTGCCCCTGGGGAAAGCCTTGCACTATCGGGAAATCGCATGACATCGAGTCAACTGCTGTCCACCATCCTGGTGATTCCGGGGATAATCTTTCTCATTGCCGCTGCGCGCCTCTGTGTGCAGACCAGGCGGCAGGTGCCCCCTCCCCTCGCTGGGAAATGGCAAGCCCTGACCAGTATGGTCGTCTTTTTTATTGCCGGCTATCTCTTCTTTATCGTCATTCAGATCAGACAGCTTGTCTTCCCGGTGGAAATCGTCACCGGCCTGGTTTTTCTCGGCGGCTCCCTCTTTGTTTTCCTGGTTATCGGCCTGTCCCGGCTCACCATTGTCAAGGTTCAGGAGGCGGATCAGGAAATTGTCCGGGCCAACGCCTCCCTGGTGCAGAAAAACATGGAGCTTGAAAATGAGATTGCCGCCCGGCTGGTGGCGGAAGGCCGGGCCAAGGCGCGGCTCCAGCATCTGGCCACCCTGCATGCCATTGATATGGTGATTAACGCGAGCCTTGACCTGCGGCTGACCATGAAGCTTTTCCTGGAACAGACCATAGCGCAGCTGGGCATGGATGCCGGGGCCATTCTCCTGCTTAACACCCATACCCAGGCCCTGGAGCATGGGGCGGACTGGGGTTTTGCGGAAATGGGCATCCGGGAATCAAGGGTGCGGCTGGGCGAGGGCGCCGCCGGGTTGGCCGCCTATGAGCGGCGGGTAGTCCATATTGACGATCTTACAGAGCTTCCCAATTCGTTTGTCCGGCATGAGTTACTGGCAAAAGAGAAATTCATCACCTACTACGCTGTCCCCCTGATTGCCAAAGGACAGGTGAAGGGGGTCTTTGAGATTTTCTGCCGACAGCGGTTTGAGGCCGAGCCGGAATGGTTCGACTTTTTTGAGGCCCTGGCCGTCCAGGCGGCAATCGCCATTGATAATGCGACTCTTTTCCGCAAACTCCAGGAGTCGAATATCGAATTGACCCTGGCTTATGACACCACCATTGAGGGCTGGGCAAAGGCCCTTGAATTACGCGATTCAGAAACCGAGGGCCATACCCAGCGGGTGGCCGAGCTTACCTTGAAGGTGGCCTGCGCCCTGGGCATCAGGGATGATGAACTTGACCATATCCGCCGTGGCGCTTTACTGCACGATATCGGCAAGATGGCCATCCCCGACAGCGTCCTGATGAATTCAGGCCCGCTCAGCGAAGAAGAGCAGCAGGTTATGCGGCGGCATCCAGCCTTTGCCTTTGAGCTGTTGTCCCCCATTCATTATCTGCATCCAGCCATTGATATCCCTTATTGTCATCATGAACGCTGGGATGGCACCGGCTATCCGCGCGGCTTGAAAGGCGAGCAGATTCCCCTGGCGGCCAGGATCTTTTCCATTGCCGATAACTGGGATGCCCTGATTTCGGCCCGCCGGTACCGGGAGGCCTGGCCTGAGATCAAGGTTGCCGAACACATCCGTTCCCTGGCCGGAACCCAATTTGACCCGAATCTGGTGGATATCTTTCTGACCACGGTGTGAGCAGCCAGGCGTGGTGGTTCTTTAAGAGGGCTTGATGGCTAAGACACAATTCTGGCAAAAAAAGCTCCTGAAGATCCTTGCCCTTGCCATGGCTATTGCCTGGTTCAGCCTCCTGATCCATGGCCAGACCAAGCCTCTGCCCAAGGGCCTTTCGCTGGAGGGGCCGCGGCGGGCCGCGCCTGAGATCGAGTTTCTGGCTGATCTTACCTGGCAGCAGGACGGGCAGCCGGTGCGCCACCAGGTCATTTTCAAGCGGATCTGCCGGATCATTGCTGAGGCCGAGCGTTTCGTCCTGCTCGACCTTTTTCTCTTCAACAGCGTCCATGGCCAAGGGGAGAAATTTCCTGCCCTGACCGAGGAGCTGACCCGCAGGCTTATTGAAAAAAAACAGCGTTCACCCCAGGTGGACCTTGTCCTCATCACCGATGCAATCAATCTGAGTTACGGGGCGGAAGAACCGGAGCATTTCAGGAAGCTGCGGGCTGGCGGGGTGCGGATCATTTACACGGATACCGGCAGGCTGCGCGATTCAAATTTTATCTATTCCACCTGGTGGCGGTTTTTTTGCCCGTGGTTTGGCACCAAAGGGGCTGGCTGGCTGCCGTCGCCCTTTGCCCCGGATGGCCCGGCCATGACCATGCGGGGTTATTTGAGCCTGTTCAACTTCAAGGCCAATCACCGCAAGGTTGTAACCAGCGAAAACGAGGCGCTCATCACCTCTGCCAATCCCCATGACGCAAGCGCCTGGCATTCGAACATCGCCTTTGTTGCTAAAGGGGCGGTAGTGCAGGATATAGTTGAGGCGGAAGCGGCCGTGGCGAGTCTTTCCGGGGAGATTTTGCCTAAGTGGGAGATTCCGGCCCGGCCTGAATCCGGCGAGACGCAGCTGCGCCTGCTCACCGAAGGCAAGATCAAGGCGCGGCTGCTGAAGGCCCTGGCCCGTTGCGGGCGCGGCGGTTCGGTGCGGATGGCCATGTTTTATCTTTCCGATCGCGAGGTTATCGCCGGGCTTCTTGAGGCGGCGGCCAGGGGGGCCGAGGTGCGGCTTCTTCTTGATCCCAACAAGGATGCCTTTGGCCGCAGAAAAAACGGGATTCCCAACCGGCCGGTGGCCCAGGAACTTGTCGAAAAATCCAGGGGCAGGATTTCCGTGCGCTGGTATGAAACGCACGGCGAGCAGTTTCACAGCAAGCTGAGCATGATTTCTCTGCCCGAACAGACTGTACTCATCGGCGGCTCAGCAAATCTGACCCGGCGTAATCTTGACGATCTGAATCTGGAGGCCTGCCTTGAGGTGACGACCCTGGCGGATTCGCAGGTGGCGCGAGAGGCAAGGGGGTATTTCGAGCGGCTCTGGCAGAATCACGACAGGGTCTATTCCCTTGATTTTAAGGAGTTTGCCGAGGACTCGCCGTTTAAGTACGCCCTGTATCGTTTCCAGGAGTGGAGTGGCATGTCGACATTTTAAGCGCATGGCCACGGGGCAGGATGTGCTACAATGAGAAAAAGCTGGGTTGGGTTGCGATTGTTTAACGCCGAAGGAATGCGAGACAACAAAGGAGCTTATCCTGAGAGATGCGTAAAAACATCCTGAACATTCTGGCTTTTTTGGGAGGGGCGTTATTGTTGCCCCATCTCTTTCTGTTGCAGGCAGGCAATTCAGGGTATGTTTTTTCGGTGCGTACCGGCTTGTTGATGCTACTGGGCGGCCTGGGCGGATTATTGGCCCGGCTCTGGTTGTTGCAACGCCGGAAAAGCAGGGAGCGGGAAGCTAATCTTGCCCTGGTTGTACGCACCGCCCGGCGGATCCATCTGCTGCTGGCCGAGAGGAAAAGCCGGGATGAGCTTCTCCAGGGAATCTGCCGCATTCTCGTGGAAGAGGGGCATTATGCCAGCGCCTGGCTTGCCCTTATAAACAGGGGAGGCACATTGGCTTGCTGCGCTGAAGCAGGCCTAGGCGAACAGTTTTCCCGGGTGCGGCAGGGCATGGAAAAGAAGATTTTTCCAGTCTGCGCGAAAAAGGCCTTGTTCGAGCAGGGGTTGGTGGTGCGCTATCCTGCAACCCGCTGCGCGAACTGCATTCTTGGCCCGAATGATGTGGGCCGGGTGTGTTTTACCGTCCGCTTAAGCCATTACGACCAGATCTATGGGCTGTTGAGTGTTTCCACCTTGGCGGCCCGTGAGCGCGATCATGAAGAGCTGTTGTTGTTCGAAGAAATAGCCCAGGATGTTGGTCAGGCCCTCTATTTTATGGAGCTTGAGGCGCAGCGGGGCAGTACCGAAAACAGGTTTCGCGAGCTGGTGGAAAACTCCCTGGCCGGGATCCTTCTGATTCAAGATAATGCCATCATCTATCGCAATCCCGAACAAAAAAGAATTTTTGGGCCTCTTCCTCCCCATTACCAGCCGGATGCCTTGCTCGGGGTTCATCCCGAGGATCTGGCAAAGGTGAAATCTGCCTATGACAGAGTTGGCGGCGGCGAGGCGGACTCGGTTGATGTTGATTTTCGTTTTTTCCCGCAGCGGCATAACGACAAGGCCCAGGCGATGAAATGGGTGTTCTGCCGAGCCAGCCGGATTGATTATCAGGGTCGGGAAACAGTGCTGGTCAGCATGCTCGATATTACCCGAAACAAGGAGCTGGAACAGATTATCCAGGCGCAGGACAAGATGTCTTCTCTTGGGCGGGTGGCGGCGGGTATTGCCCATGAGATCAGAAACCCCCTGTCCGGCATCAACATCTATCTTGATACCCTGGCCAAGATCCATGCCCGAGGGGAGAATCTGGAGACGGTAGGCGAGATCATCACCCAGGCGCAGGCCGCTTCCCGGAAGATTGAGTCAGTAATCCGACGGGTTATGGATTTTTCCAAACCGGGACAGCCGCTGCTGCTGATAGCGGAGATCAATCAGCCGGTGCAAAGCGCCCTTGCCCTGTGCGCCGCCACTTTGCGCAGAGACGGGGTGGAACTGGAAAGTGAGCTGGCCTGCGATCTGCCTCCCTGTCGTCTTGACGCCAACCTGATTGAACAGGTTATGCTCAATCTTCTGACCAACGCGGAAGAAGCCCTGCGGCAGGTGGAAGTAAAAAGGATCTCGGTGCGAACCGCTCTTGAAAAGGAGATGGTGGTGATCCGAGTGGGCGATTCCGGGCCGGGAATTCCAGAAGGCCTGCAAGACAAGATTTTTGAGCCGTTTTATACCACCAGAAATGAAGGAACCGGCATCGGCCTGAGCCTGTGCCGACGGATTATCGATGACCACCACGGCACGTTGACCGTGGAGAAAAGCGCCTGGGGCGGCGCGGAGTTTGTCATTGCCCTGCAGACTGAACCCAAGCAGAAGGAGTGAACTCCTGAAGGAGGGCGGTATGGATCTGTTTGAACGATTGCAGGGGGTGAAGGTGCTGCTCGTTGAGGATGATCAGTGGGTGAGGGATTCGCTGCGACGGTATTTTGCCAATGAAAATTGCGCCCTCATGGTGGTGGAGACAGGGGAAGACGCCCTGGAGATCGTCAAGGGCAATGACTGCGATATCATCATCACCGATTACCGACTGCCGGGCATGGATGGCCTGGAGTTTTTAAAAAGAGCGCAGAAGATCAATACCAAGGTCAAAAAGATCCTGCTCACGGCCTACATGAACGAAGCGGTCATCTCTGAGGCCTTCCGGCTCGGGGTGCATGAATTCATTGAAAAACCCTTTGCCATTGAGGATCTGGAAGAAGTCCTTGCCAGGATTCTCGAGAAGAAAATCGTGGTCAATGGGCTTGGGACTGCTTGAAATATGGGAAGTCAATGAGGGCCTCCGCCGTCACCACTCAGCAGAGTGCGGCAAAAGGCCTTCGCCGCACCTCGCTGCGACGAAAATTCAGGCCTTGCGGATCAGAAGCGACCAGGCGCCGTCTTCCGTCTGTCTGGTTGCCACAATCTCGTGCCCTTCCCGAAGCACCGACCCTGGCACATTGTTGATCGGCGGGCCGCTGTCCAGGATCACCTCCAGAATCTGACCCGACTGGAGAGCGGCCAGGGCAACCTTGGTATGCACCAGATTCATAGGACAACTGACTCCCCGCAGGTTCCTGCTTGCCGTGATTTCCTCCGGTTGACTCATCGCTTTTCTCCTTTTCTTATGCCACTATGACCAGTTCTTCTTCCCGCACCTCACCCTGATTGATACGAAACACCCTGACCTGACTGGCAACCGGCAGGAGACTGACGATCAGATAGAGCATGGCCGGATCATGGGCCAGACGGATATCTTCTTCGGATGGGCGCGCCGGGCTTTCCGGATGACTGTGATAGACGGCGATCAACTGCCGCCCCTCCTCCCGAATCCGGCGGATGGCGGCAAACTGCTCGGCCGGATCCATGGTGAAATGATCTGGAGCCTGATCCAGATTGTGTAACTCCAGATGCCGGCGTATCACTCCGTCAGCATCGGCAGCCAGATAGCCGCAGGCCTCATTGGGAATCTCCCGATGGCCATGGGCGATAATAGCCGCTACCGTTTCCTGACTTATTTGCAACATCGACAACCTCCAAACCAGTTAGGATGAACTCGCAATAACTCATTTTTTAACGCAGAGGCGCAAAGTTTTAATCCTTTTTATTTCAGTATATTGCCTTTGCGCCTCTGCGTTCTGGCATTAAGTTTTTTAGCTGTTGCAAGACCATCAACAATTACACGCCCTCTCAGCAAACCTCCCCCTTGAGTCCACAGACCGCCTGCTCATAATCCACCAGCTCGGTGATGCTGGGGTGTTCGCCACAAACCGGGCAGTCTGCCTGGCGGCGGAGAGGGATCTTCCTGAACTGCATGGCGGCGGCGTTGAAGGTCAGCAGGGAATCAGTAAGCAGCTGGCCGATGCCAAGGATCTGTTTCAAGGCCTCGGCAGCCTGAATGGTGCCAAGCATTCCGGCAATGGCCCCCAATACTCCGGCCTGGGAACAGGTAGGCACCGCGTTGGCTGGCGGTGGCTGGCGGAAGCTGCAACGATAGCAGGCAGAACGACCGGGCAGAACGGTCATGGTCTGGCCGTCAAAACGAAGGATGCCGCCATGGGAAAAGGGAATATTCTCCATAACGCAGGCATCGTTGACCAGAAACTTGGTGGGGAAGTTGTCCGTGCCGTCGATGACAAAATCGTAATCGCGAATCAACTCCCGGATATTATCGGCCCGGAGGAACAGCTGATGGGGCCGCACCGTGATGTCCGGGTTGATCGCCCGCATCTTGGCGGCGGCGGAAAGAACCTTTTCCCGGCCAACATCCTCGGTGAAATGGGCGATCTGGCGCTGGAGGTTCGAGATGTCCACCCGGTCGTTGTCAACGATCCCGATAGTGCCCACCCCGGCGGCGGCCAGATAGAGGGCGGCAGGCGCGCCGAGGCCGCCGGCCCCGACAATGAGCACCCTGGCATCGGAGATTTTCTCCTGCCCTTCGAGCCCAACCTCCTGCAGGATGATATGACGGCTGTAGCGCTCAAGTTGTGTGTCGCTGTATCGCATGGCTGCTCCTGTGTTTTTAAGGGTTGACCAGAGCCTGCTTGAGATCGGCCATAAGATCCTCGGGCGCTTCAAGCCCCACTGAGATCCGGATGGTGCCTGGGCGGATCTCCATGACTGCCTGTTCCTCCGGGCTGAATTCGCCGAAAATGGTTGAGGCCGGATGGATTGCCAGGCTCTTGTTGTCGTTGATGTTGGTAGCCCGTTTAATCAGGCGCAAACGGTCGATACAGGCAAAACATGCCGCCTGGCTCTCAAGGTCGAAGGTGAGAATGCCGCCGTAGCGTCCACCAAATTGTTTGTCGGCCAGGGCATGACCAGGATGCTCGCTAAGCCCCGGATAGCCTGTGGCCTGAACCTGGGGCTGGGCCTGGAGAAATTCAGCCAGGGCAAGAGCGGTGGCCGAACTCCGCTCGATCCGCAGGGCCAGGGTTTCAAGCCCCAGGATCTGAGCGGCCGCCGCCTGGGGGGCAAGGCAGGCGCCGAGGTTGCGGTTGACCTCCCGGCGCAGGGTGGCGAGCAGAGCGAAGGGGCCGTAGGCGGCGGCTCCTTTGGCCAGGCGCGGCGAAGTGGCCCAGTCAAAAAGGCCGTGGTCGATGATCAGGCCGCCCACCGAAGTGCCGCCGCCGGAAAGGTATTTAGTAGAAGAAAGCAACTCGATATCGACCCCGAAATTACGGGCCGGGCAGAGATAAAAGGTCGGCGCGGTGTTGTCGAGGATCAGCGGCACCCTGGCGGCACGGCTCACTGCGGCAATGGCCGCCAGATCAGCCACCTCAAGCTGAGGATTGCTGATGCTCTCAAGAAAGACCGCCCTGGTGTTACCGTCGATAGCCGCCGCCACCTGCTCGGGCCGGGTCATATCCACCAGACGGGTTTCCAGGCCCCAGGGCGCCAGGGTGCGGGTAAACAGCGACACAGTATTGCCGAACAAAAAACGGCTGGCGACAAGGTTGGCGCCGCTTTCGGCCAGGGTCAGGATCAGAGTGGAGATAGCGGCCATCCCGGAGGACAGGGCCAGAACCCCAAGACCGCCGCTTAGCTCCTGCACCCGCCTTTCCAGTTCAGCCACGGTGGGGTTGCTGATCCGCGAGTAGGAATGCTGGGGCCGACGACCGGCAAAGGCATCGGCAATGCTCTGGGCGCTGTCAAAGGCAAAGGCCACTGTCTCGTACACTGGCGGTCGAAGAGGAACGGAAGACTCTCCCGGCACCAGGCCGGCGCCATGCACCGCCCTGGTGGTAAAATCGTTCATTTACTCCCGCCCCCCATGAAATAAAGAAACTCCACCGTGTCATTTTCCTGAAGCGCCCAACCTTCATATTGAGGCCGAGGGACAAAAACCCCGTTTACCTGAACCGCCACCATCTCCGGTGATTCCACCTTCTGAACAGTGAGCAGCTCCAGCACCGTGAAACGTTCGCCCTCCAGTTTCCGGGCCTCGCCATTGATCGTCAGTTGCATGGACAACCTCCATTCTTTAGTTAAGAGCAACAGGTCTGCTCCAGTTTGGGCGTCTGCTTATTTCAGCCCTGACGCATCTTTAAGGTTTGCCCCGCTGAGATTGGCCTTGCTCAGATCAGCCTTGTAAAAGTCCGCCCCTTCGAGATTGGCGTTTTCCAGGTTGGTTCCGGTGAGGTTCGCGTCCTTGAGGTTGGCTCCTTCCAGATTGGCATCGCGCAGGTTAGCCCCGGAGAGATTGCTGCGCTCAAGCACGGCGCCTTTCAGTTTTTTCCCGGAGAGATCCAGACCGGCAAGGTCGCACTCCACGCAGCGGTTGGCTTGCAGGAGCTTTTGCAGATTGGTAAGCTTGGGTGCTTCAGGGGCCTGCACCTCTTCCAGCATCTTACGCGAGACTGACGGTTCTGGCGCAGCCGGAGGGGCGACAGGCGGGACAACGATGCTTGCCGCAACCGGCGCCGCTGGCTCTGCTGACGCTGCTTTGGCCGGAGGGGTTATAGCGACCGCCTGGGCCGCAACCGGGGCGGTGGGCACTGGAGCGCTGGGGGGCTCTTTCATGGCCAGGGCTGTAACCTGGCTGGGTGTCGAGGCAACGGGAAGAGCCATGATTTTATCCTGACCAGGAGTCTCCAGCGTTGGGGTGGTCTGCATCGCCTTGAAAGAGGAGGCCCGGAGATTCTCCATCTGCGCCCGTTCTTTTTCCCGGGGACTTCTTTCCGCAGGAGGAGAAGGCCTTGATTTTTCCCGATACTGGGCAAGAAAGGCGTCAATATCCTCTGGCCTGGCCTTCTGTTGCTGCTTTTCCAGAATTGTTCCGATCAGATACGCGCCTTCAAGATCGGCCCCGGACAGGATTGCCCCGGCAAGGTCGGCCTTGTAGAGATCGGCTCCGGCAAGACTGACCCCCGTGAGCCTGGCCTGACTGAGGTTTGCCGCTGCCAGGTCTGCCATCTTGAGGCTGGCGCCGGCAAGATTGGCCCCGCTCAGATTGGCCCCGGCCAGATTGGCCCGATTCAGGTTGAGGCCAGCAAGATCGGCGCCGGTCAGGTTGCAGCCAGGGCAGGCGTTTTTGGCGATCAGACGCTCAATTGCTGCGCTGGTCTCCGAGGGCAGGGTCGAGGGTGTCGTCGGTTTCTGGGCAACCGGGGCGGACGCGAGTGGTTCAGGGTTTCCCACGGCAAAGGCCACGGCCTGGCGGGGTGCGAAGGCCAGGCACAAAGAGCAGAGCAACAGGGCGGCTGCAGGTATTTTTTTGAGTGAATGTGTCAAGTTTGTTGATCCCCCCGGCCATCTTGCCGATGGCACAATATTTCCATCTTCAGCCAGACTCTGAATTACCTCTATGGTCTGAATTTTGTCAAGCCAAGATGATTGCTTGTGTTGCCCGCCCTTGGATATATGTTATTATGCTTGGCGACAAGTTAACAGTTATTTCTTGGTAACTCTTTGAGTTTATGTTACGAACAGGTGGCTTTTTTCTTTTATTGAGAGCTTGTCAACCTTGGCAGATATGCTTTTTCATAATATTTAAAATATTCACCAAAACAACAGGTTGGAGCCGCAATGCTGGTTAAAGACATTCTCCTGAACAATCGGATTTCCTTTAGTTTTGAATTCTTCCCCCCCAAAGACGAGCCTGGCTGGGAATATCTTTTTGCCAACATCTCTGACCTGATGCCGCTGAAACCTGCCTATGTCAGCGTGACATACGGGGCGGGCGGCTCAACCAGGGATCGAACCCATAAGCTCATTGTCAGGATTCAACAGGAGACCAATCTCACCGTGGTCTCCCATCTTACCTGTGTTGGCTCGAACCGGGTGGAAACAGGCGAGATCCTTCGCAGCTATGCCGCCAGCGGGATCAAGAATATCCTCGCCCTGCGCGGCGATCCTCCCAAGGGGCAGACTGATTTCGTCCAGCCCCAGGATGGTTTTGCCCATGCCGCCGACCTGGTCTCCTTTATCAAAAAGGGTTTCCCGCAGATGGGCATAGGGGTTGCCGGTTTCCCGGAGGGACATCCCGCCACCCCCAACCGGCTGCTGGAGATGGACTATCTCAAGGCCAAGGTGGACGCTGGGGCGGACTATATCGTGACCCAGCTCTTTTTTGACAACCGCGATTTTTATGATTTCCGTGATCGCTGCGCCCTGGCCGGCATTACGGTGCCCATCATTGCCGGGCTCATGCCCATCACCACTAAGAGCGGAATGGTGCGGATGGCGGAACTTGCCGCCGGGGCCAGGATTCCGGCCTCGTTGCTGCGTGGCTTGGATCGGGCCAGAAGCGATGAACAGGTGGAAAAGGTCGGGGTGCATTGGACCACCGAACAGGTTCGCGATCTGCTCGACAACGAGGTGCGGGGCATTCATTTTTATACCCTGAATCACTCCCGGCAGGCTCTGGATATTTACCAGACTCTTGGCGTGGAGGACTCTCTTCAGCTGGGCGCTTGAGGCTGGGAGCTTCCAGTCTCTTTTTTTTCCGGGCTCCACCATTTAAAGATGCCGTAAACGGACAGCACCAGATAGACCGAGAAGAGAAAGGCCTCGGCCAGCATGCCCTTATGAGAAAAGCTGATGATCCAGCCAAGGTTGGAGATAGTCCAGATAACCCAGCCAGCCGCGCGTTTCTGCAGGTTGTATAAGGTTCCCAGGATGCTGAGCCCGGTGAGAATCCATTCGTACATGAATAAGTCCTTTGCTGTCGCTGCGTTGGCGGTCTGCTTTCAGGGGAAAGAGAAAGTATGTCCCCAGCTTAAAGCCAAAGATGAGCCTCGGCAAGCATCATTCTCTTAAAAAAGCATGACCCCAGGTCACGCTTCATTATAAACACTGTAATTTCATTGCGATAAAATTCCAGACAGGAAAAAGGCAAAAAGGAGAAAGATATGTCACAGGCCAAAAAAGGAGATAGCGTCAAGATCCATTATACCGGTACGCTGGAAGATGGGACAGTTTTTGATTCTTCTGCCGGGCGCGAACCCCTGGGCTTTACCCTCGGCAGCGGTCAGGTAATTGTGGGCTTTGAGGAAGCTGTTCTGGGCATGGCTATCGGGGATAAGAAAAAAGTTACCATCCCCTCGCATAAGGCTTACGGCGAAAAGAATGAGGAGCTGGTAATGGAGGTGCCGCGCGATCAGGTTCCTCCGGAGCTTAAGCCAGAGGTTGACCAGAAACTGCAGATGGGCGGCCCTAACGGGGAACTGGTTGTGGTTACGGTTGTGGAGGTCAATGAGGCGGTGATCATCCTGGACGCCAATCCGCCTCTGGCAGGCAAGGATCTCACCTTTGCCCTGGAATTGGTGGCGATTGCCTGAGGCCCTGGCAAGGATCAGACTGGCCATGCAGAAAATCACGGATCACTGGCTGTTTTTCCTCGAAAGGCAGGGGCGCCTGGCGGCTTTGTTGCTGCTGGCCGCTTTTTTGTCACAGGGATGCGCCTCGCTGGTACTCCCCCCGCTGGTCGGGCCGGTGGTGAAAAATCTCAATCGCCAGTCAGACCTGGAACTGGTCTGCGACGGGGCGCCCTCCTATCTGCTGCTGCTTGACAGCCTTCTGGTTTCCAAACCAGACGACACCAGGCTGCTGCTGCATGGCGCCCAGGCTTATACGGCTTACGCTAGTCTGATGCCGGAATGTGGCCGTCCGGAACGGGCCGCCGTGCTTGGCGAAAGAGCCAGGGCCTACGGTCTGCGCCTGCTTGACACACACAAAGACCTTGCCGGGGCAGAGCAGATGCCGCTTGCCGGGTTCAGTGACGCCTTGGCATCTGTTGGCCCAGGAGAGGTGGAAAAATTGTTCTGGGGCGGCTACAGCTGGGCCACCTGGATCGGTTTCAGCAAGGGAGCGCCTGCGGCAGTCGCCGATCTGCCCAGGGTCGAACAGCTGATGCTGCGGGTGCTGGCCCTGGACGAGGGTTTTTACCATGGCGGCGCCCATCTTTTCCTCGGCATCTATCATGGCTCCCGCCCGGTGCTGCTGGGCGGCAGGCCGGAAGTGAGCCGGAGCCATTTTGAAAGAGCCCTTGCCCTTGGCAAGCGGCGCTTTCTCCCGACCCTGGTAGCCTATGCCGAATATTACGCCCGGCAGACCTTTGACCGGGAACTTTATGTCCGGCTCCTGGAGGAGGCCCTGGCCTTTGATCTTTCCCTGGCCCCGGATCTGACCCTGCCCAATGTGCTGGCCAGACGGCGGGCCCAGAAAATGCTGGCCAAGGTTGAGGATGTTTTTTAGGAGCCGTTACGAAATAACCGATACATTTCTGGTTACTAACTGTACGGCTCCTTATGCCGTTTTAGCCACAC
>MGTC01000058.1:35193-40242 GCA_001799255.1 Deltaproteobacteria bacterium RIFOXYD12_FULL_55_16 | reverse complement strand
CGATGGCAAGTGGCAGAATCGCATGATCCTCGGCGACAGCTTGCAGGTGATGGCCAGCCTGGCCGAGCGCGAAGGTCTGCGCGGCCAAGTACAGTGCATCTATTTTGACCCACCCTACGGCATCAAATTCAACTCCAACTTTCAGTGGTCCACCACCAGCCGCGATGTTAAGGATGGCAAGGCCGACCACATCACCCGCGAACCGGAGCAGGTAAAGGCGTTTCGAGATACCTGGCGGGATGGGATTCACTCCTATCTGACCTACCTGCGCGACCGGCTCACTGTAGCGCGGGATCTGCTGACCGATTCCGGGTCGATCTTTGTCCAGATTGGGGATGAGAATGTGCACCGGGTGCGGGCGGTGATGGATGAGGTGTTTGGGGAAGCGAATTTTATTACTCAATTTCTATTCAAGAAGACCGGTTCAATGTCTGGAAATTATATATCCGGTATTGCCGATACAATCCTTTGGTATGGAAGAGACTCAAAAGTAACAAAATTTAGACGACTACTTTGTGAACGAAGCGATGATGCTGTTGATTCAAGTTTTGCCAATATTGAATTGCCAAATGGTGATTGCAGGAGGTTGAGTTCTTCAGAGTTAAGTGGTGAAGTGAATTTTCCAGATGGATTTAGATTTCAAACAGCTCCTTTAATGTCGAGCGGCGACGCAAAAGATCCTCAGCCTTTCATTTCACGAAAAACAACTTATCTGCCAGCGAAAGGTAATCATTGGAAAGTTTCATTAGCTAACCTCCCAAGAGTTGAGAAAGCTGGCCGAATATATGCTGTTGGAAAAACGCTTACATTTAAAAAATATTTGCATGAAAGTCAGTACACGCCATTGACCAATATCTGGATGGATACGATGGAAAGTACGTTCGCAGTTCAGCGAACATACGTGGTCCAGACAAGCACTAAAGTCATCCAGCGGTGCATTCTTATGACCAGCGACCCTGGCGACCTCGTCCTCGATCCTACCTGCGGCTCCGGCACTACCGCTTACATTGCCGAGCAATGGGGCCGTCGCTGGATCACCATCGACACCTCCCGCGTTGCTCTTGCTCTGGCCCGTGCCCGGATCATGGGTGCTCGCTACCCTTACTACCTATTGGCCGACTCACCAGAAGGCCAGCGTAAGGAAGGAGAAATTACCCATACCGCCCCTTCCAGGCAGTCTACGTGCGGCAATATCCGCCAGGGCTTTGTCTATGATCGTGCGCCTAATATCACATTGGGCTCTTTGGGCAGTAACTCCGAGATCGACGTCATCTGGGATAAGTTCCAGCCGACGCTGGAATCGTTGCGTGAACAACTGAACCAGGCGCTGGGTAAGCAATGGCAGGAATGGGAAATCCCCAGAGTGGCCGAAGTCAAGTGGCTTGACGCTGCAAAAAAGCTGCATGCAGACTGGTGGCAACAACGCATCGCCCGCCAAAAGGAGATTGACGCCTCCATCGCTGCCAAGGCGGAGCATGAATACCTCTACGACAAACCCTACGACGATAAAAAGAAAGTCCGGGTGGCTGGTCCGTTCACGGTAGAAAGCCTCTCACCCCACAGGGTGCTGGGTGTCGATGCAAACGACGAACTGATCGACCCTCTGGCCGAGCCGCAGGCCGTCTATGGCGAAGAGCGAAATTTTGTGCAGATCATCCTGGAAAATCTCAAAACCGCCGGGGTCCAGCAGGCCCACAAGGAAGACAAGATCACTTTTACCGCGCTCACCCCTTGGCCGGGCGACCTGGTTTGCGCCGAAGGCCGCTATGAAGATGCCGCCGGAGAAAAACGCGCCGCCATTTTCATCGGCCCCGAATTCGGCACCGTCTCTCGCCCCGACCTGGTGGCCGCCGCCCGCGAAGCCGGTGACGCTGGTTTCGACGTGCTCATCGCCTGCGCCTTCAACTACGACGCCCATTCCTCGGAGTTCGACAAACTCGGCCGCATCCCGGTCCTCAAGGCCCGAATGAACGCCGACCTCCACATGGCCGACGACCTCAAGAACACCGGCAAGGGCAACCTCTTCGTCATCTTCGGCGAGCCAGACATCGACATTCTGGATGCCGAGGACGGCAAAGTCCAAGTCAAGGTCAACGGCGTGGACGTCTTCCACCCCAACACCGGCGAAGTCCGCAGTGACGGAGCCGAAGGCATCGCCTGCTGGTTCATCGACACCGACTACAACGAAGAAAGTTTCTTCGTCCGCCACGCCTATTTCCTGGGCGCAGGCGACCCATACAAATCCCTCAAGACCAGCCTCAAGGCCGAAATAAACGAAGAAGCCTGGGCGAGTCTCAACAGCGATACCTCACGGCCTTTTGATATACCCAAAAATCGGCGGATCGCGGTAAAGGTCATCAACCATTTGGGGGATGAAGTTATGAAGGTGTTTCGGGTATGATAGGGAACTGTCGTTAAACCCTGTTTGTTGCAAGGAGTCCGGATCATGGCCAGCGCCGATCAGTTAAAAGCATTACTCAAATCGCATTTGGAAGGTGATAACCAGCGGTTTTATTCCGTGGCTATGCAGGTTGCGGCCCATGAAGCGAAACTTGGCCACGGTAAACTGGCCGAGGAATTGCGTGGCTTGATTGATGAGGCAAAACTCCGAGCCGGAACCGCTCAGCCGACCCCGATCAGTCGCCCGCGTGGTGAACTGGCCGGTCTTTTATCTGTTTCCTACCCAAAATCCCGGTTGAGCGACATGGTGCTGAATGAGGGTTTGGCGCAACAGATTCAACGCGTTATCCGTGAACAACGCCACGCCGCCCGCATATTGGCCCATGGGCTTTCGCCACGACGCAAACTCCTGCTGGTCGGGCCGCCAGGTACCGGCAAAACCATGACCGCTTCAGTGCTGGGAGGCGAGTTGGGCATCCCCTTGTTCCAGGTTCGTTTGGATGGCCTGCTTACCAAGTTCATGGGCGAAACTGCGGCCAAACTGCGCCAGATTTTCGATGCCACGGAGCAGACCCGTGGCGTTTATTTTTTCGATGAATTTGACGCCATTGGCTCACAACGGGGACTGGCCAACGATGTCGGCGAGATTCGGCGGGTACTCAATAGTTTCTTGCAGATGATCGAGCAGGATCAATCGCATAGTCTCATTGTCGCAGCCACCAACCATGCGGAAATCCTCGATCATGCCCTATTCCGCCGTTTCGACGATGTACTCCACTACGAATTGCCCGGCGAGGCACAGATTACCGCCCTGCTACGAACGCGCCTGTTGCGTTACGCAGCCAAGGGGGTTTCCTGGAAACGCCTGATCGAATCGGCCATCGGGCTGAGCTATGCCGAACTTAGCAGAGCGGCCGATGAAGTACTCAAGGGTGCCTTGATGCAGCATCGAGAACAGGTTGGTGAAGCAGAGATCCGCGACACCCTGAATGAACGCCGGAACCTTGTCGGTAGGCTGAAGCAAACCTGATAGCTGAAAAGGGAGATCCGGATGGCAGATCATGACGGGAAAAAATATCGACACCTCATCCTGAAAGGATTTACCGATACCGAGAAATTTCGTCGTCCTCCGCCGCCGCCAATTGATCCGCTGTCGATTCCTGCCCGTAATCGGTATGCTCACGGCACCGGACTCCTTGGCCAGATCGAGGCATTGAAGCCTGATATGGCGACCGCGCGCCAAATCCAGGAAGCAGCCGGACTTGAGGGCGGCTTCGGTTTGCAGGTGGAGTTTGAAAGTTTCCCGGAAATTGAATTCGTTTTTGAAAGCCTGGCCCGTGAACGATCCGGCATTGAGTTATTGAATGTGCGGCACGATGCAGGGAAAACCCTGGCAACCGTTTTTGTGCCGGATGGTAAACTTGGGCATTTTGAAAATCTGATTCGTGATTATCTCGATGAAAAACGGGATAAAAACGGTGACCTTCGCGATCATGGACGGCTGCTCAACGCCATTCACCAAATCCGTACCGCCAGCCTTCGCGCCTTGTGGACTGATGACCCTGCCGTATTTCCGGCAACCGCCGAGGAAGCCTTCTGGTGGGAAGTTTGGCTGCCGATAGGCGCTGATCGGCTTGCTACGGTCGAAAATTTCCGCAAGCTGGCACAAGCTCGGGATTTTCGCGTTGCACCCGGGGAACTCCGGTTTCCGGAACGGACCGTGTTGCTTGTTCATACTTCCGCCGGGGAAATGAGCCGATCTATGATGACCTTGAACAGCATCGCCGAACTCAGGCGCGCCAAGGAAACAGCGGAGTTCTTCGACGCTCTGCCACTCGACGAACAGCCGGAGTGGCTGGAAGAACTGCTTGGGCGCAGCGAGTTTACCGACCCGGCGGAAGCGGTGCCGCATGTGTGCCTGCTCGACACCGGCGTTAACAACCGTCATCCTCTTATCACCCAAGCCCTTAACGATAATGACCTGCATACGGTGGAGCCGGCATGGGGCACCGATGATCTGTGCGGCCACGGCACTGCCATGGCTGGTTTGGCCCTTGTTGGCGATCTGACAACGGCACTTGTCGCAAGCAATCGGCTTAAAGTCGAGCATCGTTTGGAATCGGTTAAGCTTTTGCCGAGGGATGAGGCCAACGCCGGAGACGCCCGACATCACGGATATCTGACCGTGGAGGCTGTTGCCAGGCCGGAAATCACAGACCCTTATCGGCGGCGGGTGTTTAGTCTGGCCGTGACTGCCAAGGATTACCGCGATCGCGGCCGACCTTCGGCGTGGTCGGCCGCGCTGGATCGTTTGACAAGCGACGCAGAAGAGTATAACGCCACCCGGCGCCTGCTGATCGTTTCCGCCGGGAACGTGGATGATCAGAATGCCTGGGCTGAATACCCGCACAGCAACAGCACCGACGCAATCCACGACCCTGGCCAGGCATGGAACGCTTTAACGGTTGGCGCCTATACCGACTTGGCCCGTATAACCGAACCGGATGCCGAGGCTTACCGACCGATTGCCCCGCCGGGAGGACTCAGCCCTTTCAGTACCACCTCGCAGACCTGGCAGCCAAATTGGCCACTCAAGCCTGATGTGGTCTTCGAGGGCGGCAATGCGGCCAAGGATGCCTTCGGCGCGGT